>VXNF01000006.1 GCA_009840735.1 Acidimicrobiia bacterium
GCGGGCGTGTGGACTCGCTGAACCCGGGTTACCACCTCGTCGATCAGCTTCGCCCGGCGCTTCATAGCTGGCGTGCGCAGCATGAACTTCGGCATGGTCCTGCCGATGTGGGTCTTGAGCGCTCGTTCTTTGAACGTGTGCAGATCGTCAACGACGTCCTGCGAATCGATGCTGACCGTCAGCGGCGACATCTCCGAGTTGACCAGCTTGCGACACATCGGCACAGCAGAGCGGCTCTCGCCAACGCTCCACGTCGCCATGTGCCGGCGCGCATGATCGCACAATGTGCTCAACTCGGCCTCGAGCCGGCTGCGGGAATAGGCCGGCTGAATGGTCTTTCGATAACGGAAGTGATCGGCGCCGTCGAGGGTGGGCAGAATTCCCACCCCCCCGTAGACCTTCTCGAATTCCTCCAGATAGTCCCTGGCTCGCAGGTACATGCGCCCGTGACGATGAGCCCAGCGATTCGTCCGGGGCCCGCAGAGGAAGATCATGCGTTGAACGAACGGCACCTTGATCTGGAACACCGGCCCGTACCTCTCTGCGAGACTCGCAAAGAGCGCAGGCAGGTTTCCGCTGCGCACATGAGGGCTGCGCAGAATCCTCACCAACGAGACGACGGGGATCGACTTGGCGAACGTGGACCGGCGCAGCAAGGGGCCGGCGATGCTGCCCGAAATGGCGTCGGCGATCGCCCGGCCGATCAAGTCGATCTTGCAGAGGTACTCGACGCGCGCCGCGGCCTCGTCGTCGAGTTGAAAAATGATGCGCAGCACGTCGCACGTCTTGGCGAGGCTGATGATGATCGCGTCCCTCGGATCGGGCAGCTCCTCGCCGAATATGGCCCTGCTGATACGGGTCTTGACGAACTCGGCGGCCGTCTCCTCGTCGGCTTGGCCGCGGAGGTTCGTCTGCCAGCCCGCACGGGCCAGCGTCCAGAACTCGCCGTCGTGGTGCTCGAGGACCTTGAGGTTCACAAGCCGTTCCAGGGTTGCGTCGATGATCGACTCGCTGCGGATCGCGAGCCGTTCAACCCAGTACTGGGCGCTGTGCCGCGCGGGCTCGGCCGCGATCTTCTCCAGGATGGGATCGAGCGCGGCATCGCCCGTCGGGGTGTCGTCCAAGAGGTTCAGCGACTCGACGTCGGTGTCGATGCGTGATCGCAGCGACAGCTCGCCAAGCGCGGCGCCGGCGACCGCGCAGTTCAGGTCCCAGCCCGGTACCTGATGGAAGTAGCCAGCCTCCTCGTTGAGGAGCGTCAGGATGAACTCGTCGACCAGCGTCAGGGTCTGCGTCGCGGCGCTGCTGGTGGCGTTGACCATCGGTCCTGCTCTCTGCACAGCGGCTTCGACTACGGGGATCGCCTCGATCCTGTGAATAACTCCGCACAGTCTAGGTCCGCGCCGGCGGAGTCGGCCATCTCGTGCGGATAGCTGTCAGCGCCGGCTTCTCGCCCGCGGGCGGCCTTCGACAGCGGATCGGACCGCCACCGCTAGCCTGATCGGCGGCGGCGCCCACCCGGGGTGGCACCGCGCGGGGCTGTAGCTCAGCTGGCTAGAGCACTTGCTTTGCAAGCAAGGGGTCGTGGGTTCGAGTCCCATCAGCTCCACCGCCGGCATCGCTGTGCCCGGCCGCAGCCTTGGGGCATCACGGCGCCGACTAGCCGATTATCGAGCGGGGGCCGGCGGCCCACGGACAGCAACGGAGAGGAACCGACCATGATCGCTGCTCTCGACCGACTCGCAGGACTGCTCCTCGACGGCGACGCCGGGGCCGACGACCACAGGCTGGACGTCTTCGACCCCACCACCGGCGAGGCGATCGCCGCTATCGCCACCTCGAGCGTCGATGACTGCCTCGCGGCGGTTGAGGCGGCGTCGCACGCGGCTCGCGGCTGGGCGGACGCGCCGCCGCGTGAGCGCGGAGAGATCCTGCGCCGCTGCTACGAGACGATGATGGCCGAGCAGGCTGAGATCGCAACACTCCTGCAACTCGAGAACGGCAAGCCGATGGCTGAGGCTCTGGGCGAGGTGGCCTATGCGGCGGACTTCTTCCGCTGGTTCAGCGAGGAGGCGGTGCGCATCGCCGGGGAGGTCCGGCGGTCGCCCATCGGCGACAAGCGCATCATGGTGCTGCCCGAGCCCGTGGGCGTGTCCCTGCAGATCACTCCCTGGAACTTCCCCGCCGCCATGCCGGTGCGCAAGATCGCCCCGGCGCTCGCCGCGGGGTGTACCACCGTCGTGAAGCCCGCCCCGGCGACCCCGCTGACCGCCTACTGCGTCGCCGAGCTGATGGGGCGCTGCGGCGTCCCGGAGGGCGTGGTCAACCTGGTGCTGCCCGAGCCGCCGAATGAGGCCACAGTGGCGATGCTGGCGCATCGGGCCGTGCGCAAGGTGTCATTCACCGGCTCCATCGCGGTCGGCAAGCACCTGCTGCGCCTCGCCGCGGACCGGGTGCTGCGCACCAGCATGGAATTGGGCGGCAACGCCCCGTTCGTGGTGCTGGCCGACGCCGACCTCGACGTGGCGGTGCGCTCGGCGGTGGCCGCCAAGATGCGCAACACCGGCGCCACCTGCGTGGCCCCCAACCGGCTGTACGTCCACGAGCGCATCGCCCATGACTTCACCGAGGCCCTCAGCGCCGCCATGGCCGGCCTCGCCGTCGGCTACGACCGCCAGCCGGACGCCGAGGTGGGCGCGCTCATCAGCCCCGGCGAGCGCGACAAGGTGGCCGGCCTGGTGAGTGGCGCCGTGGACGGCGGCGCCAAGGTGGTAACCGGCGGGCGGGCGCCGGACGGCGGCGGCTACTTCTACGAGCCGACCGTGCTGGCCGACGTGGCACCGGACGCGCCCATCCTGGCCGGGGAGATCTTCGGGCCGGTGGCGCCGGTGGTGCGCTTCAGTGACGAGGCTCGCGCCGTCGAGATGGCCAACGACACCGACGCCGGACTGATCGCGTACGTGATGAGCGGCGACATGGGCCACGGGCTGGCCATAGGCGAGCAGCTCGACGCGGGCATGGTGGCCGTGAACAGGGGCATAATCTCCGATGCGTCGGCGCCGTTCGGGGGTGTCAAAGAGAGCGGCATCGGCCGGGAAGGCGGCTTCGAGGGAATCGAGGAGTACCTCGAACGCAAGTACGTGGCGACTGACTGGTAGAGGGCCAGGCACCGAAGCAATGACGAGCGGACCCGCCCAACCGCCGCGGCTGACCTGCAACGGCGACTGTCACCCATGACGCTACCGACCGACTACGACCACCCGGGCATCGCGCGGGCCCGAGAGCTCGAGCCCGAGATGGCTGAGAACTACCTAGCGCACACCGTGATCGGCGATCCCATAGCCGACGCCGCGGTCGAAGCGCTCGCCGCGCTGGAACGTGTGCAGTCGAGCCAGATGATCGCGGCGTTCGTCAACAGCACCGCCGACGACACCTGGCCCGATGCCCCAGCGGCGGTGCGGGAACTCTTCGTCGACGCCACGACGCCGCCCGATTGGCTGGACCTAGCGGCACTCGCGCCCGGTGTGCGCATGTTCCACCGGCACACCAAGCTGGTGCTGGCCACGATGGTGGCAGCCGTCCTCGTGGAGGGATTCGCCTCGAACATCAGCCAGTCGTTCTTCATAACGGGACGCCTGCGCGACCAGGGGGTGCGCCGGCTGCAGCAGAACAACCGGCACATGGTGGAGATCTTTTTCCCGAGCGGGATGGAGCGCTACGGCGACGGCTGGAAGCTCTCAGTGCGGATCCGACTGGTGCATGCGCACGTCAGGCGGCTGCTCGCCAACTCCGCGGACTGGGATTCCGCGGCCTGGGGGGTCCCGTTGAGCGCCGCGCACGTCGGTTACGCCATCACGGCGTTCTCGGCGCGGCTCCTCTTGCACATTCGAAGCCTCGGCGCCCGAATCAGCGCCGAGGAGGCGGCCAGCTTCATGGCCACTTGGCGCTACTCCGGGCACCTAATGGGCGTGCCGGACTCCATCCTCTACCGCGACGAGGCCGAGGCGCTGCGACTCTTCGCCGTGGGCGGGATGTGCGAACCGGCGCCCGGCGACGCGTCCGTCGTTTTGGCGAACGCGCTGGTGAACTCTGCCCCCCTCGTTGTCGGCATCGACGATCCGGCCGAGCGGCGGAGCCTGGCACGCTACGTCTACAGGGTCTCGCGCGCCATGATCGGCCACGAGCTCGCCGACAAGCTTCGCTACCCCGACCAGTCCAGCTTCGGCGTGCTTGGTTGGTTCCGCTTCCAATCCCGCTGGGAACGACTCCTGAAGCGCTGCCTCCCTAAGTACGAACGCCGCAACAACTTCACGATCTTCACGACCCTCCTGTCGGGTTCGAGATACGACGACGAGGGCATCACCTACCGGATGCCCGACCACGTCTACGCCGAGCGCTCCCAGAACTGGTAGAGGAGGCGCCGATGGGCACTGACCAGTCGGCTGGGCGGCACGGCGTCGGGCCGGGCGCGACCTCGCCCAGCGATTTCCTGGCAATCGACTCGCTGCTCAGCGACGAGCAGTTGCTGCTGCGGGACACCGTGCGGCGCTGGGTCCACGAGCGGATCCTCCCGCACATCGGGGACTGGTTCGAGCGCGGGAGCTTCCCCGCCGAGACGGTGGCGCCGGAGTTGGGCGCTCTGGGTCTGCTGGGCATGCACCTCGAGGGTTACGGCTGCGCCGGGGCCGACGCCAGCGACTACGGCTTGGCGTGCATGGAGCTCGAGGCCGGGGACTCCGGCGTGCGCAGCTTCATGAGCGTGCAAGGTTCGCTGGCGATGTTCCCCATCCGCGCCTTCGGCAGCGAAGAGCAGCGGCGGCAGTGGCTGCCCGCCATGGCAGCCGGCGAGACGATCGGCTGCTTCGGCCTGACCGAACCCGACGCCGGCAGTGACCCGGCGGCCATGCGGACCCGGGGCCGCCGCCACGGATCCGACTGGATCCTCGACGGCACGAAGATGTGGATCACGAACGGCTCGATCGCCGATGTGGCGGTCGTGTGGGGCCAGACCGACGACGGGGTGCGAGGCTTCCTCGTGCCAGCCGCCACGCCGGGCTTCACGGCACGCGACATCCCCCGCAAGCTCTCGCTGCGCGCCTCTGTCACCTCCGAGCTGGCACTGGAAGACGTCCGCCTTCCCGCCGACGCGGTACTGCCGGGGGCGGTCGGCATGAGAGGACCGCTGTCGTGCCTCAACGAGGCCCGCTTCGGCATCCTCTTCGGGGCCGTCGGCGCGGCCCGCGCCTGCTACGAGGCCGCCCTGGCCTACGCCGGGGACCGCAACGCCTTCGGCGGTCCGATCAGCCGGTTCCAGCTCACGCAGCAGAAGCTTGTCGAGATGATGATCGCCGTTCAGCGGGGCACGCTGCTGGCGCTGCACCTCGGGCGCCTGCGCGACGCGGGACAGCTCAACGCCGCGCAGATCAGCGTCGGCAAGCTCGACAACGTGCGCATGGCCCTGAAGGTGGCCCGCACCGCCCGGGGTGTGCTCGGCGCCAACGGCATCACGCTGGAGTACCCCGTCATCCGCCACATGAACAACCTCGAATCGGTCTACACGTACGAGGGAACCCACGAGATCCACACGCTCATCCTCGGCCAAGCCCTGACAGGTCAGTCGGCCTTCGCTTGAGACTCGGGCGCGCTGGCGGCCGGAACTAAGGTCTAATCGTGTTCCGGTGGCAGGCTCAAACGATCCAGAAGTCGCCGAAACTAGTGCTTGCGGCTCTCGGGGCCGTGACCCTTGTCCTGCTCGCCGGGTTTCTCGTCCAGGACCAGCCGGAAGGGCCCATCGACTCCACGGGGATCTTCCTGCCCGCCGACAGCGACTTGGCCGCGGCGACCGACGCCATCCGCGAGAGTTTCCCGGCCGCGGCGGATCTGCGGGTCATCCAGATCCTCGCCAAGGGCGACGTACTGACCGCCGAGGGTCTCCGGGCGATCAACGACCTGCAGGTCGCGATAGGCGGCGACCCGGATCTGGCACCGTTCCTCGTCGCCGAGCCCCTGTACGGATACGTCCAACTCATCGAGCTGGCAGCCGCCGACGCGGGGCTGTCCCTGGCCACGATCACCGACGAACAGGTCGCCCTGGGCCTAGCCCAGCTGGCCCGCGATCCGCAACGGGCCGAACTGCACGACCTGCTGGAACGGTTCATCGCGCGCGACCGCAACGGCGAGCCGACGGCTGGGCTCTCGCTGGTCATCCTGGACGACGTCGGCGACGCGCTCGGCCAGGAGCGGGCGCAGCTGCGCGCCCACGAGATCGCCGAGTCCGCCGACGCCGGCCCGCTGGACACCTCGATCATCACCCTGGCCCAGAGCGACGCCGAGGCCAAGGAGGCGCGGGACAGGAACCTGATCGTGGTCACGCTCATCGCGCTGGCCGTGATCGTGGTGCTGCTGGCCGCCTTCTACCGCACCCAGTCCGACGTCCACATCGCCATGGCCGGGCTCGGCATGACGATCCTGTGGACCCTCGGCGCCCAGGCCTGGCTGTCGCCCGGTGGCGCCGGCGTCGTGGACCCCGACAACATCCTTCTCACGCTCGTGCCCGTCCTGCTCATCAGCCTCTCGGTGGACTATGCGCTCCAGATCACCGGGCGCTACCGCGAGGCGCTTCGCAGCCGTCCCGATAGCGGCGCCGAGGCGTCGGGGCGCGCCATGGCGCAGTCCGTCAGGCGCTGCGGGGTGCCAGTGCTGCTGGCCGCGGGCACGACCGCCGTCAGCCTCCTCGCCAACCTCACGAGCAAGTTCGATCCCATCGCTGAGTTCGGCATCATCGCCAGCATCGGGGTCGTCTCGGGCTGGATCGTCATGACCAGTCTCGTGCCCGCCGCCCGGCTGGTGCTGGATCAGCGACGCGCCGCGAAGGGGCGGGCGCCGGCGACGCAACCCATCGCGGACACGATCCCCGGCGCCGGCGCGTTCCTGCCGCGCCTGGCCGGCGCCGTGGTGCGCCGCCCGGTGCCGGTCCTCGTGGCCGCCGGCGCGGTCACGGCCCTGGCCGTCGTGGCCGCTACCAACCTCGGCACGACCTTCGCGGTGAAGGACTTCCTCCCCAAGGACTCTGAGGTGGCGGCGAGCTTCGACTACCTCGACGACAACTTCGACGGCAGCGCCACGCTGATGACAGTTCTCATCGAGACCGATCTCGAGCAGGTTCGGGCCGTGCGGGATCTCACCGACCTCCACACGACCCTCGTGGACCCCGTTCGGCGGCCGGAGGGCATCGTCGGGCCTCCCCTGGCGGGGGCGGGGACGTTGCTGGCCGACTGGACCGCCGACAGCGGGCAGGCCGGAGACAACTACGACGCCGCTACCGCCGCCGCATTCGACAACCTCAACAGCAATGTCAAGGCGACCGAGGCGGACGTCCGTCAGGCGTGGGAGCTGCTTGAAGGCGTCGACGCCGCCGGCTTCGCCGAGGTCGTGGACGTCGGCACCGCCGGCCCCGACCGCACCATCATCCAGATCCCGGTTGCGGTGGCGAGCAACGAGGACCTGCAGGATCTAATCGGCCAGATCGAGGCGCTGTGGGAAGGTGGCGCTTCGGAGATCACCGTCACAGGAGGCGACGCTCTCATCGCCCTGATCGCCGACGAGTTGGCCGCCAGCCAGGTCTCCAGCGTGAGTCTCGTCGTCGCCGTGGCGCTAGCGATCCTCGTCCTCTACTTCGGCCTCAGCGAGCGCCGACCGGTGCTCGGACTGATAGCGATCCTGCCGATCGCGGTGACCCTTGCCTGGTTGCTCGGAGCAATGTGGCTGTTCGGAATCTCCTACAACATGAGCACGGCCCTCATGGTCGTGCTCACGATCGGCATCGGCGTCGACTACACCATCCACCTGACCCACCGTTACCTCGAGGAGAACCGCGAATCGCCACAGGTCCCCGAGGCGTTGCGACGGGCCATGGTCACTACCGGTGGCGCGCTGCTAGCCAGCGCGCTGACCACCGGGCTGGGCCTGCTGATGCTGTTGTTCTCGCCGCTGCGCCCGATGCAGGAACTGGGCATCCTGGCCGCCGTGGCGATCCTGCTGGGGCTGATCGCCACCTTCACCGTGCTGCCGCCGCTGCTGGTGCTGTGGTCGCGCTACCACCGCTGGCGGGGCCACGCCAGCCAGCCGGTGTCGGCGACGAGCACAACCGTCTAGGTGCGGAGGGGCACCCCCGGTTGTGCGCCGGCGCTGAAGGGCACGCTCAAAACCTCTCGTCGCCGCCGCGAACCGACGGCTGAGCGGGTAATGTCAGAGCCAACCTGCGGGTGTAGTTCAATGGCAGAACATCAGCTTCCCAAGCTGAATACGGGGGTTCGATTCCCCTCACCCGCTCGCAGGCGCGGAGAGCGGCCACCGAGCAGCCCTGGAGCCGCGTTCAACTACTCCGTCTCCGCCTCCTCGATGGTTGCCGTCTCGGTGGCGGGCTCACCCTCGTCGCTCCCCTCGGCGAGGCTGGCTCAGCGAGTGAAGTTCAGCAGTAGTTCGATGGTCCCGACGTCCTCCACCGACAACACCACGGGCGCCCGGGGAGGAACGATCCCGTAGTCCTCGAAGCGGATCTCGAACGTTCCGCCCACGATCACAACTCCCTCGATCCAGGTGGCCTCGAGGGAGAGCTCCACCGGGCGGCTGGCGCCGTGGATCTCGAAGGCCCCGACGACGGTCGCCGTCACCGACTCGCCCGCGGCGGGCAAGCTCTCGAAGGTGACCGGCTCGACCAACTCGAATCGGGCGAACGGGAACTGCTCGGTGTCCAGGGAACGTCGCACCAGACCGTCCCGCTGCGGCCGGTCGCTGACCACCGTGGTGAGGTCCACCTCCACCTCGGCCGCGGTGACGGTGGTTCCGGCGATCTCCAGCGATCCAGACACCGCCTGCGTCCGCCCGACGGCGTCGGTGGTCCCGATGCCCGAGAGCTCCTCCCCTACCCTGTAGCCCGCCCAGGAGCTGGTGTAATCCTCGAAGCTGCCGAGCGTCGTGTTGACCGACCAAACGCCGTCGAGGTTGGCGGCAGTGGGATCGGCGGGCTCGGCGGCCGTCGCCGGCTCAGCGGAGGCTGCCGGCTCGGGCTCGCGCGGTGGCGGCACCGGAGGCTCGGGCTCGGGCGGCGGAGCAGGTGCAGCAGGCAACGGGTCGGGCGGTGGCGCGGATGGCTCGGCAGGCGCCGGTGGAGGAACGGACGCGACCTGATCGTCGGCCAGGGGATCCGGCACGGGCACCTGTGTCGTCGCGGTCAGCGACTCGCTGCGCTCCAGCACCGACGGTGGCGGCGGGGCGTCGCCGCGCCACACGAGCATCCACACCAGCACGATGGCCACGACCACGGCCACGACACCGGCCGCGGCAATGGTCAGGATCTTGCGGCGGCGCGACCAACCGCGTCCGCCTTCGCGGGTCATGGGGTCTCACCTCCGAGGCAATCGTCGGACTCTGAGCGTGCCATCCGGGCGTTCGCCGGTGCTGTCAGCCGGGTGCGGCGCCGGTGGCGACCGGTCGGTCCTCGTCGGCGCCCCAAGCGGACCACGAGCCCACGAAGAGCCGACCGGGACCGAGGCCCGCCACCTCCAGCGCCAGCAGGTCCAGGTTGGCGCTGACGCCCGAGCCGCAGTAGGCCACGACCTCGGTCCCCCGCTCCACGCCGGCCGCGGCGTACATCGCCCGCAGCTCCTCGGCGCCGCGGAGCCGGCCGGCGGCGGTCAGGTTGGCGGCGCACGG
Source organism: Acidimicrobiia bacterium (assembly GCA_009840735.1). Taxonomy (GTDB): domain Bacteria; phylum Actinomycetota; class Acidimicrobiia; order Acidimicrobiales; family CATQHL01; genus VXNF01. Next base: position 9,715 of record VXNF01000006.1, read on the forward strand.
AGCGCTGACCGCTCCTGGGATGTGGCCGAATCGGGGATCGATGTCGTTGGGTTGGCCCCGGTAGCGCTCGGGTGAGCGGGCGTCGAGCAACACAGTCCCCGCGGCGCGGCGCAGCTCGTCCACTTCCTCGATCGAGGCGAATGCCGCAGCTGGCCACGGGCGGGCGCTGGCGTGCGCCGGAGTGACGGCCGGGTACTCGCTGCTGAGCGGCTCCGACCAGGCGGCCAGGCCTCCGTCGAGGAGCGCCACCGGCTCTCTGAGCGCCCGGCGCATCCACCACAGGCGTCCCGCCACCGTGCCGCCGGCGTCGTCGTAGGCCACGACCGTGCAGCCGTCGCCCATGCCGAGCGCAGCCGACGCCGCCGCGAAGTCCTCGGGGCTAGGCAGCGGATGGCGACCACCCGCCGCGCTCGGCGGCCCGGAGAGGTCGGCGTCGAGGTCCACGAAGACCGCGCCGGGGATGTGGCCCGCCTCATAGGCGGCTCGGCCCGAGCGGCCGTCGAGGTACCAGCGCACGTCGGCCACGACCACCTCGTCAAGGTTGCTCCGCAGCCAATCGCTGCTGACCAGCGGCCCCGGCAGCAAGCCGCGACGAGTGGGAGACACCTTCAGCGCCCCACGAAGACGGCTTTGCCGGGTCCGTGATCGACGAAGCTCTGCACGCCGAGACGCGCGTCCTCGGTGGCGAAGGCGGCCACGAACTCCGCTCGCTCCAGCTCTAGGGCCTCCGCGAGGGGCAGATCGAAGCCGCCGTTGATGGCGACCTTGGCGTGGCGGAGCGCGGCCGGGCCCGCAGCGAAACGCCCGGCCATCTCCACAGCCCGCTCGTAGACCTCCGCCGCGGGAAAGACCCGGTCGGCCAGCCCGATGGCGAGCGCCTCGGCTGCGTCCACCCATCGCCCGGTGTAGACGATCTCCTTGGCCCGGCTTAGGCCCACGAGCCGCGGCAGGCGTTGCGTGCCACCGGCGCCGGGGATGATGCCGAGCAGGATCTCCGGCTGACCGAAGACGGCGTCCTCGGCGGCCACGCGGAAGTCGGCCGCCAGCGCTAGTTCGCAACCGCCTCCTAGGGCGTAGCCGTTCACGGCCGCCACGAGAACCTGCGGCACGCGCTCGAGCTGCCGGAGAGCGGCGGGCAGGCTCACCGGAGTGCCCGCGTCGCCGTCGGCGGCGCCCGGGCGAAACTCCTTGACGTCGGCGCCGGCGGCGAAGATCGTCGGGCCGCCCCAGAGAACCGCGGCGCGGATGTCTCGCCGCGCTTGCAGTTCTTCGGCGGCACCGGCCAACTCCGCTCCCACGGCGTTGCTCAGGGCGTTCATCGGCGGGCGGTCTAAGCGGACAGTCGCCACGCCAGGCGCCGTGTCAGGCTCGATGCGGACGAACTCGCTCATGGACGCCACGCTATCCGGCCACAAGGCTGGCCAATGCCCAGATGGCGGCCAGCGTGCCGAGCGCCACCATGACGAGGCTCCGGCCCAGCGGCGGGCGTGGCAAGCCCTCACCAGCGGCGCCGGGCGGACGGGGACGGGTCAGGGCCAAGATGTTGCCCACGGCTAAGGCGGCGCCCAGCGCCAGCACGAGCCAGCGCAGGATGTCGTCGCCCAGGAAGACCACAGGCTCAGAACTCCCCTTCCGATGAGCGCTGGCTGAGGTTGTCAAAGCGCGTGTACTGCGGCAGGAACGCCAGCTTCACCGTCCCGATGGGACCGGTCCGGTGCTTGGCGACGTGCAGTTCAGCGATCCCGCGGTCGGGGGACTCGGAGTTGTAGACCTCGTCGCGGTACAGGAACATGACCACGTCGGCGTCCTGCTCGATGGCGCCCGACTCGCGCAGGTCCGCCAGCATCGGCCGCTTGTCTGAGCGGGCCTCCGGAGCGCGGGACAACTGGGAGAGCGCTACCACCGGACACTCGAGCTCGCGGGCCAGAATCTTCAGGCCCCGGCTCATCTCGCTGACCTCCACTTGGCGGCTCTCGACGCCGACCCGACCGCCCATCAGCTGCAGGTAATCGACGACCACCAAGCCCAGACCGTCCCACTCAGCGTGCTTGCGCCGCGCCTTGGCGCGGATCTCCAAGACCGACGTGTTGGCGTTGTCGTCAATCCACAGCGGCACCTCGGCGAGGCGCCCGACGGCTGCGTTGACCCGCTTCCAGTCGTTGTCCCCGAGGCGGCCCGAGCGGATGCTCTGCGTGCTCACTTGCGCCTCGGCGCAAAGCAGCCGCTGGGTCAGCTCCAGATGGCTCATCTCCAGGGAGAAGAACAGCACCGGCTTGCTGGCCGCACGGGCCGCGGCGGCCGCCATCCCCAGCGCCAGGGAGGTCTTGCCGACGCCCGGGCGGGCGCCGAGTATGACCAGCGACGACGGCTGCAGGCCCAGCAGCAGATTGTCGAGATCGTCGAACCCGGTCGGCACGCCCGTGAGGCTCTGGCCGTGCTGATAGAGCTTCTCGAGGTGCTCTACGCCCCGGTCGATGAGCGTGTACAGCGACACCATCGACGTCGCCGCGTTGCCGCCGGCGACCGAGAAGATCAGCGACTCGGCCTCATCCAGCGCCTGCTGGATGTCGGTGGGCCTGCTGTAGGCCAGCTCGGCGACTTCGCCGGCGGCGCCGATGAGTCGCCGCAGCGTGGCATTCTTGGCCACGATTTCTGCGTAGTGCGAGGCGTTCCCCGCCACCGGAGTGCTGGCCTGCATCTCCACGAGCGCGCCAGCGCCGCCCACGGTCTCTAGCAGGTCGCTTCGCTGCAGCTCGGCGGCCACGGTGACGGTGTCCACCGGCTGACCGGCGCTGTACAGCGCCGCGATGGCGTCGAAGACGTGGGCGTTCGCCACGCGATGGAAGTCGGCCGCAGAGGTCGACTCCACCGCCTCAGCAATGGCTTCTGAAGTCAGCAGCATCGCTCCGAGCAGCGCCTGCTCGGCCGCCAGGTCGTGTGGCGGCACCCGGACCGCCGCGGTCGGCCCCGCGGTGCCAGCCGCCGCCCGGCGCGCCGGGGCTGCGCCCTCGCGGGCGCCGGCGACGGGTTGCAGAATGCCGGAAGTGGTGGTCATGGTCACCGCTTCAATATGTCGCGCGGGTGTGACAGTCCGCGCGCGAGATCAATCAATGCCTGCTGGCCGAGTGGCCGGACAGCCTCCGGGACGATCCGGCGAGATTCCGTGACGGCGCTGACGACCGCCCCGGATGTTCAGTCCTGCGTCGGGGGGGGGGGGGGGCGGGGGCGGCGGGCCGCGCGCCGGGGGCGCGGGCGCGGGGGGGGGGGCGAGGGGCGGCGGGGCCCCGCCCCGCGGGCGGGGGGGGGGGGGGGGGGGG
>VXNF01000086.1 GCA_009840735.1 Acidimicrobiia bacterium
ATGTAGGTGTTGCGGACCATGAACTCCTTGAGGATGTCGTTCTGGATGGTCCCGGTGAGCGCGGCGGGCGCCACGCCCTGGCGTTCGGCGGCCACGATGTACATGGCCAGCACCGGCAGCACCGCCCCGTTCATGGTCATCGACACGCTCATGCGGTCCAGCGGGATGCCGTCGAAGAGGATCTGCATGTCGGCCACCGAGTCGATTGCCACGCCGGCCATGCCCACGTCACCGGTCACCCGCGGGTTGTCGGAGTCGTAACCTCGGTGGGTGGGCAGGTCGAAAGCGACCGACAGGCCCCGCTGGCCGGCCGCCAGGTTGCGCCGGTAGAAGGCGTTGGACTCCTCCGCTGTGGAAAAACCGGCGTACTGGCGGATCGTCCACGGTCGGGTGAGGTACATCGTGGGGTGCGGGCCGCGCAAGAACGGGGCGAGGCCCGGATAGCCGCGGGGCGCCTGCAGCCCAGCCACGTCGGCGGCGGTGTAGAACGCCCGCAGGTCGATTCCCTCGGGTGTGCGGTGCGGTTGGGTATCGCCGTTGGTGGCGGGAGGCGCCACCGTGCGGTCGCTCGCTCGGCTTGACCAGGGCACGGTTGCGAAGTCCGGAATCGCACTCATGCCGGTTCCCCCGGAACGGGGTGCCGCAGCGGCAGCGGAGGCACGGTCACCGCGGCGTCCGGCGGGCTGGCCGCGGCGTCCGGCTGAACGGCCTGGGTGGCACCGGCCGGTTCGGAGCAGCCGCCGGGCGGCGGGTGGCACGTGACGCCGACGACGTGCTCGGCTCCGCCGGCTAGGCGCTCGCTGCGACATTCGGCTGCTCGCTGGATCCGTCGCGCCAGAGAGCCGTCCAGCAAGGCGCTCGCCATCCCGCCTGCCGCCTCGATCTCCCCGAAGCGCTCCCAGGCGGCTTCGGCGAGGCGGGCCGTGCGGTCCTCGACGTACCAGGCGCCGCCCGCCGGGTCGATGACGGCACCCAAGTGGGTCTCGTCGGCCAGCAGGTGACTGACGTTGCGGGCCAGGCGCCGACTGCGCTCGCCGGGCGGCCCGAGGGCAACATCGTGCGGCAGGACCGTGATGCGTTCGGCCCCGCCGGCAGCCGCGGCGAACGCCGCAATCGTGGCGCGCGCCAGGTTCACGAACGGATCCTGCGCCACGAAGGCGGCCTCGGAGGTGACCGCCCAACAGCGCAGTCCGCGCCGCTCGGGATCCGCCACGCCGCAGGCCGTCTGGACCCGGTCCCAGAGCGCCCTGGCGGCGCGGAACTTGCTGATCGTGGCGAACTGGTCGGGCGTGGCCGCCAGGCGCGCCTCCAGGTACGGGGCCGCCTGCGCAGGCGCGAGGCCGCCAGCCTCCAGTGCGCGCAGGTAGGCCACGCCGGTCGCCAGCATGCACGCCAGCTCGAGCGCCGGCGGTGCCCCGGCGTCGCAATAGACGGCGGCGTCCACGCTGATACGGCAGGCGGCGGCGCGCTCCTCTCGCTGGCTAGCCGCCCGCAGGAACGGAACCAGGCAGGCGAGCGTATCTTCCAGGTCAACCAGCAGGAAGCCGCAGCGTGCCAGCGCACCGAGAGGGTCGACGGCGGCGACCAGCCAGCCGGGCGGCGCGGCCGCGGCCAACGCGGCTGCGGCCTCGGCGGCGGCGACCAACCAAGGTCCCCCGTCGACCACGACCGAGGTCTCCGCGGGATTCACCCCGGCGAGGGTCGCCAGCAGTTCGCCGGGGGCCGGCGGGCGCCGCAACCGCAACCAGATTCCCGAGACGCCGCCGGCGATGTCCTCTCTGATCGCCGCGTTCGTCTCGGCGGGATCGTCCAAGTCGTGGCGCTGGCACAGATCCCAGCGTCCCGAGCGCGCGCCGCCGCCGCGAATGAAGGACGCCAGCCCCGGAAGGCCCGCAGCATCACCGCCAGCGGGCGCGGGAGCGGCGGTGTAGAGCGGCTGGATGTCGAGGCCGTCGGCGGTGCGTCCGACGAGGGTCTCCGGCGAGTCGCCCCGCAGCGAGCGCCGCACCAGGTCTTCCCAGTCACGGCGCAGGGGAGCGTCGAATCGCAGCAGCGACGCCACACCGTCGGAGGTCACCCAATCAAGGGTACGACCGCCGCCGCCAGGCGCGCGAGAATGCGCCGGTGCCTGCCGTCGCGCCGCGCCGAACTCCCCGCCTGCGAAAGGCGGCTGCCACCCTCCTCGCAGCGGGGGTGGCTTGGGCGCTGGCTGCGGCGGCGTGCGCGGCCCCACCGATGAGCCCGTCCGGCTCGCAGTCCAGATCCCAGTCGGGGGCTGGGAGCGTTCCCCAGCCAGCGCCTGCACCCGACCCAGTACGCAACGACGCCCAGAACACAGCGGGCGGCCAACCGGCTGGCCAAGCGGCCGGCGACGGGAGGAGCGAGCCATCGCCAGCCAGCCAGGACGGCGCGGCCAGCGAGGTCGCCGGCGCCTCACCGAGCGCGGGCGCTGTCATCGGCGGTGGCGGGCAGACCGGCGAGGAGGCCAGCAGATCCGACGGCGGCGGCACTCCACCGACGGGTTCCGCCGCCCCGAGCGCGGCCTCCGCCCCAAGCGCCACCGAGGGAACTTCGGCGCCGCCGATCACAGACCCGGGGCCGCGCTTCCCCGAGCCGCTGGGCGTTTCCCTCACGCGGCTGGCCGAACTCTCCGCGCCGCTGGCGCTGGCCTTCCGGACCGGCGAGCCCGGGTCGCTCTACGTGGCGCTGCGCCACGGCGAGGTGGTCCGCCTGCGCGGCGACAGCGGTCGCGTCGACTCCTCCGCCACGCTGGACCGCGACGCTGAAGCGGTTCTGGACATGAGCGCCCGGGTGGACACGCGGGGCGAGATGGGGCTGCTGGGCCTCACCTTCTCGCCCACCGGCGACCGGCTCTACACCTCTTCGGTGAACCGCCAGCAGGTCAGCGAGCTGTGGGAGTGGCCGGTCGCAACCGACGGCCAGGTCGACCCCGGCGGGGCGCGCCTCGTGCTGTCACTGGAGCAGCCCTTCGCGAACCACAACGGCGGCGACGTGACCTTCGGCCCCGACGGCTACCTGTACCTCGGCTTCGGCGACGGCGGCGGCGGCGGCGACCCGCTGCGGGCCGGCCAGGACCCCCACGACTGGTTGGGCAAGATCCTGCGCATCGACCCGCGGCCCGCCCCCGGCGGCGAGCCCTACACCGTCCCGGCGGACAACCCCTTCGCCGACGGCACAGCCGGGGCGCCGGAGGTGTGGGTGTGGGGGGCGCGCAACCCGTGGCGGTTCTCCTTCGACCGCGCCAACGGCGACCTCTGGGTGTCCGACGTGGGCCAAGACCTGCTGGAGGAGATCAACCGCCTGCCCGCCGCCGACGGCGCGGCCGGCCGGGGCGCCAACCTGGGCTGGGCCGACTACGAGGGCAGCAAGCCCTTCTGGTCCAACACCGAGCCGCCGGGCCACGTCCGCCCCACCATCGAGTACTTCCACGGCGACGACGCCCGCTGTTCTGTCACCGGCGGCTACGTCTACCGCGGCAGCCGGCTGCCGGGACTCGGCGGCGTCTACCTGTACAGCGACTTCTGCGACGGCACGCTCTGGGGCTACAACGCCGCCTCGGGCGCCCACCCGATCCCACTGGCCTCCGGCGCACCGCCCAACTCGGTCCTGTCCTTCGGCCAGGGCCCCGACGGCGAGATCTACGCTCTCACCAACGACGGCCTCTGGCGCCTCGAAGCCAACTAGGCCCGAAGAGGGTCGCTGCGGGGAGCCGACCCGTCGGCCACCTCTAACCTGAGGGCATCGCCGAGCATTCTCCGCCCCGCACCGCATCCTCGGATCGGGCAGGGAGACGACCCATAGGCCCCCAGCCCGACCGAGGCTCGCTGGATCCGGAGAAAGCCCCGCACCCGCGGCGCTGGTTGATCCTCTACATCCTCTGCCTGTCGCTGACAATGGTCGTCATCAGCATGAGCTCGCTGAACGTCGCCCTGCCGTCGATCCAGCGGGAGCTGAACGCCAGCGGATCGGACCTGCAGTGGATTGTGGACGCCTACGTGCTGGTCTTCGCCGGGCTGCTGCTGCCGTTCGGGGCGGTCGGCGACCGCTGGGGCCGCAAGCGGGTGCTGCTCATCGGCATGGCGCTATTCGGCATGCTCTCCGCCTTCGCCGCCTTCTCTACGAGTCCCGCTCAGATCATCCTCTACCGGGGTGGCCTGGGGGTGGCGGCGGCGCTCGTCATGCCCGCCACGCTGTCGATCGCCACGGTGATCTTCCCTCGCTCCGAGCGCCCGAAGGCCGTCGCAGTCTGGGCGGCGTTCGCCGGGGCGGGCGGGGCCATCGGACCGCCGGTCAGCGGGATCCTGTTGAACTTCTTCTGGTGGGGATCGGTGTTCCTCGTCGCCGTCCCCGTCGCCGCAGTGGTCCTGGCGGGAACGCTGTGGATCGTGCCTGAGTCCCGCGACGACGAGCAGCGGCCGCTCGACATCGCCGGCGCGCTCATCTCGATCGCCGCCCTGGGGAGCCTGCTGTTCGCGTTGATCGAGGGACCTGAACTCGGCTGGGGCAGTCCACCCGTGCTGGGCATGTTCGCCGCTGCCGGGGTGGCGGTCTGGGGATTCGTGCGCTGGGAACGCCGCGTGCGCCACCCCATGCTCGACCCGGCGTTCTTCGGCAACCGGCTGTTCACGCTGGGCGCCGCCAGCATGACCCTGGCGTTCTTCGGCTTAGTCGGCATGTTCTTCCTGCTCACCCAGTACTTCCAGTTCGCACAGGGGCACACTCCGCTGGACGCAGGCTTCCGCAACGTGCCGTTGGCGGCCACCATGATGATCCTGGCGCCGCGCTGCCCCGCCATCGCCCAGCGGTTCGGGGCGCGCGTCACGATCTGTGGCGGGCTGCTGCTCGCCGGCGGCGGGCTGGGCATCATGGCGGCACTCACGCCGGCGTCGGACTACTGGCTCATGGTGATCGCCCTAGTCACCACCGCCACCGGTCTGTCCCTGTTCATGCCGCCGTCCACGCACATCATCGTGACGTCGCTGCCTAAGCACAAGGCCGGCGTCGGGTCCGCCGTCAACGACACGACGCGGGAGGTGGGCGCCGCGATCGGCATCGCTACCCTCGGCACGCTCCTGACGGTGGGCTACCGCAGCGGGATCCGCTCGCGAACCGGCGGCCTGCCCGAGGCGGCGGCCGAGACCGCTTCGGACTCCATCGGCGCCGCCCTGGCTGTCGCCAGCGAACTGCCCGCCGAGCGGGCCGCGGCACTCACCGAGAGCGCCGTTGCCGCCTTCAATCGCGGCATGACCCTGGCCATGGGCGTCTCCGCGGCTCTGCTCGCCCTCACCGCCGCAGCTACCTACTTCCTCTACCCCCGAGAGCCCACTCCCAGCCCGTCGAGCCGGCAAGCTCCAACCTGAAGGTGACCGCCCCGGTCTCATTCCCCTGAGCATCCGAGAGTCGCACAGTCAATCGCTCATGACGCTGCAGGTCAGACAGAAATCTCTGCTGATCTGCAACACTTTGGACCAACAGTCTGCAACAATCTGAACCGGCATTCTGCAATGATTCTGACCAACAGACTGCAATGCTCGCATCTGACGCTCTGCGAGACGTGGGCAGCTGCGGCGCGTGCGGCAGCCGGAGGGGGCCCTAAGGCAACGACCGGCTCGAACTCAACCTCCCAGCCCACCGCCGGAAGGACGATCACGCTGCCCGTTACGGGCCCAGCGCCGTAAGGGGGAGCACTGTCACGCCGTCGGGGCGTTCGTAGCCGTAGCCGGACGGGAAGATGACGAGCTTCTTGGCGGGCTCGCCCACCCGGGTCGTGTCGATCTGCTCGCAGACCCGACTCAGCGACCGCGCCGCCTCGTCCAGCCGGTCGCGGGCGCCTAGTTTCACCTCCACCGCCAACCAGCGGCCGTCACCGCCCTGGACGACCGCGTCGAGTTCATGGCCGTTGCTGTCCCGATAGTGGTAGACAGCGGCGTCGTTCGCCTCGGCGTAGACGCGGAGCCAAAAGACCATCCTAGCAGGCAGTCGATCTGCAGCGCCCACATTACAGATATTTCACCGGACAGATTATTGGATTGCTAACATCCATATTGTGGAGCGATTGGAACCATTCTGAAGAGCTGTTGACCCCCGAAATGAAGGGCTTGGCCAGCGTGGGCGGAAGCGGTCCAGAACCCTCGGGGCAACGCATCAGTAATCGGGCATCGACCGACGAAGGAATTCGTCGAACAGCGGAACGGTGAACGCCGTGTCGCCGTGCGCCGGGCTATAGATCATGCCTTTCGAGATGAGCTCTGACCGGCGCGGCGCCACCGACTCGGTCCGCACGCCCAACTCGGCGGCGATGTCCCCAGATCGGTGCGAGCCCGGACCGAGTTCGGCCATCGCCCGAAGGTACTTGCGCTCCATGGGAGTCAACCGATCCATTCGCACCCGGAAAAAGTTGTCGTCGAGCGCGGTGATCACCCCCTCCCGCACCGCGCGCACGTCGTCATCGGTCACTGGGCTCGCCGGCGAGCCGTTCCAGACGTGGAACCCCCACTCCTGCAGGAAGTAGGGATAGCCCTGGGACTCGGCGACGATCCGCCCGATGGCTGCCGGCTCGAACTCAACCTCCCGGTCCCGAGCCGGGAGCACGATCGCCTCAGCCGCTTCGCTCGCCGAGAGCGAGCCGACCTCGTGGAACTCGAACAGGCGCTCGGCGTAGGACTTGGCGTCGCCGACCAATCCCGGCAACTGCGGAAGGCCCGCGCCGACGAGCACCAAGGGCAGATCCAGCTGCGTGGTCCGATGAATGGCCGAGACCAGAGCCGCCAGCTCTTCCTTGGAAAGGTACTGGATCTCGTCGACGGCTAAGAGCACTCCCGACCCGCACTCCGAGGCGGCTTCGCCCACTGCAACCATCACGTCGGTCAGGTCCTCCGCGAGCTGCCCGGAGTCAGCGTGGCCTGCGAGCGGGCTCGCCTCCAAGGAGAGAGCAAAACCGCCCGGCAGATGAAGCGTGAACGACTTCAGGACGCTCAGCGCTCGCCCGACGAGCCTCTTGGCGGCATCGCGCACCGGCCGGGCGTCCAGCTCCAACAGGATCTTCCGCAGCCGAATCGACAGAAGACCGCGGAAGTCGCCCCCCTCGGTCGATTCGACGAATCCAACCTGCATCCCCGTCGTCGTCGCAACTCCGACGAAGCGGTTCAGCAGGACCGTCTTGCCGACTCCTCGCAACCCGACGGTCAGGTAGCTCTTGCCGGGACGGCAGTCCAGGGCCCGGCGGAGCGCAAACTCGAATCCCCCGATGAGATCGTCTCGGCCGATGAGCGCCGGCGGCGGAGTCCCGGCACCTGGACGATAAGGATTGGCGAAGCGATCCATACAGACATATCTTACACTGTCTTAGGCTTTTACCTAGAGCATTCTCAGAATGAGATAAATTGCTGTAAGAACTCTACAGACCGTGTTCACGGCGGTCGAGAATGCCAGCGGCTCGGGGCGACCGGTACCGTGGCGCCGATGACCGGCGCCAGCGACGTGTTCGCGGAACTCTTGGACGACAAGGGATACGTGCTGGCCGACGGCGCCATGGGAACCCGTCTCTTCGCCCTCGGGCTGACCTCCGGCGACTCGCCCGAACGCTTCAACCTGCTGAAGCCGGGGCGGATCCGAGACGTTCACCGCGGCCATTTGCGGGCCGGCGCCGACCTGGTGCTGTCCAACAGTTTCGGCGCCAACGCCCCTCGGCTGGGGCTGCACAACCTCGCGGGGCGCACCTTGGAGTTGAACGAGGCCGCCGCCCGCATCGCTCGCGAGGCCGCCGAGGCGGAGCGTCGCCGCGGCGCTCGGACCGTGCTGGTGGCCGGCTCTATGGGACCGACCGGCGAACTGCTGGCGCCGCTGGGCGCCATGACCGCCGGCGACTGCGAGCAGGCCTTCGCCGCACAGGCCGAGGGGCTGGCACAAGGCGGCGTCGACCTCCTGTGGATCGAGACGATGAGCGACCTCGGCGAGGTCGAGGCCGCGGTGCAGGGCGCCCGACGCGCCTGTGACCTGCCGGTGGCGGTGACGATGAGCTTCGACACCCACGGGCACACGATGATGGGCGCCAGTCCGGCTGCGACAGCCCAGAGGCTCGGCGGCCTGGAGTTGGCTGCGCTCGGTGCCAATTGCGGCAACAACATCGTCGACACCGAAGCTGCGGCGCTGGATATCGCCGCCGCCCTTCCCGACGTGCCGGTGATCTCCAAGCCGAACGCCGGCATCCCCTACTGGAGCGGCAACACCTTCCACTACACCGGCACCCCCGAGATGCTGGCCGCCCACGCCCACCGGGCGCGCCGGGACGGCGTGCAGATCATCGGCGGCTGCTGCGGCAGCACCCCGGACCACATCGCGGCGATCGCAGCGGTGCTAGCGGGTGAGCGACCCGCCCCGGAGACCAGCGAGCCCCTCGAGTGGACGGACTCGCCGTGACCTGCCAGTGCTGCTGAGGCCGTGTCGGTACTGGTTCGCCCAGCGCTGATCGTCCACCGGATGTGCCCGAAGCACCGCCCCGTCGGCCGTCAGGCCGCAGCAACCGAGGCGTGCTCGGGGCCCCTCTGAAGCCTGAGATGCCCAGCGCCGCCGGGTCCGTGGACCGTCGCGCCCTCGTTGCCGAACTCGCCGGCGCGGTCGGCGCCCGGCACACCCGAACCGACGCGGACAGCCTGGCGCCGCTGCTCGTGGACGAGCGCGGGCGCTACCACGGCGAGGCCATCGCAGCGGTGTGGCCCGCCGACACCGCCTCGGTGGCGACGGTCGTGCGTCTCTGCGCCGCCGCTGGCGTCGCCGTGGTCCCCCAAGGCGGCAACACGGGACTCTGCGGCGGCGCCACGCCGCGGCGCAAGGCGCCCTCGGTGGTGCTCAGCCTGCGGCGCATGCGGGAGGTGCGCCACATCGACCGCCTGGGGCGCAGCATCACCGTCGGCGCCGGCGCCACGGTGTCTGAGGTTGCAGACGCCGCGGCCAGCGCCGGGATGCTGTTCCCGCTCAGCTTCGGCGCCGAGGGAACCGCCCAGATCGGCGGCGCCCTGTCCACCAACGCCGGCGGGACCAACGTGCTGCGCTACGGCAGCGCCCGTGCCTTCACGCTGGGCCTCGAGGTGGTGCTGGCCGACGGCCGCGTGGCGCGCCTCGGGCGCGGGCTGCGCAAGGACAACACCGGCTACGACCTGAAGCATCTCTTCGTGGGGAGCGAGGGCACGCTAGGGGTGATCTGCGAAGCCACCTTGGCGCTGTACCCCTTGCCGCGCCAGCGGGCGACCGCGATGGCCACCGTCGCCGGCCCGGCCGAGAGCATCGAGCTGCTGGCGCGACTCCAGGAAGCCGCCGACGGTCGGGTCAGCACCTGCGAGTGGATGAGCCCCACCACCCGACGACTGGCGTGCGAACCGCCCGGCGGCGCTCGGGACCCTTTCGGCGGTGGGCCAGAGTCGCTGATCCTCGTGGAGCTGACCTCGGGTCGTGCCGGGGACGAAACACATCGGCTGCTCGAGGAGGTGCTGGCCGAAGCGCTGGAGGCCGGAATCATCGGCGACGCCGCCGTGGCAGACAGCAGCGCCGCTGCGGAGCGCCTGTGGCAGGTACGCGAGGCGCCGCCTGCGGCGGAAAAGCGCGCCGGCGGCTCGATCAAGCACGACCTCGCCCTGCAGCCAGCGAGAGCGCCGGAGTTCGTTGAGCGAGCCGTCGCAGCGGTGGGCGCCGTCCTCCCCGGCGTTCAGATCAACGCCTTCGGACACCTCGGCGACGGCAACATTCACTTCAACTTGCTGGCGCCGAAGGGGGAGGCCCCCGAGGTGCTCTTCGACAAGGAGCGACCGCTAACCGCGGCCGTCTTCGACGCCGCCGAAGCGCTCGGCGGCAGCTTCAGCGCCGAGCACGGCATCGGCCAACGCTGGCGCCACGAACTGGCCCGCCGCAAGCACCCCGTCGCCCTGGACCTGATGCACCGCATCAAGGCCACCCTCGACCCCGAAGGAATCCTCAACCCCGGCAAAGTGCTCTGATCAGGGATCCGCCACCAGGCCAGGACTCAAACCAAACAGCCTGCGTGAAACCCGGGGAGGTTCACACCTAGCAGCCGAGATCCACTTTGCGAATGCGATTCTCGTAGACCATGTAGACGAACGGACCAGCATCCCGGCAGGCTTCGACGATCGCGGGGAGACAACGGAGGAATCGATCCGCCGTCTCCCCAGCAGGGAGGTTTCCGGCCGCCATGCAGAAGCAACGGACGCGATGCCTCTTCACGGCGTCGAGTTCTGGGCGGCGATAGCGGATTCGCTTATCCTTCATCAGCACCACCCACCCGCGCGAGCCGGCAAGTTGCAGCCAATCTTCGTCGGCAATCTGCGCATCGACCGGAACTCCGTAGTGCTCACTGAGAGTTGTGAGCCGCAGCCCGGCAACCCGCAGCAACGCGGGTACTTTGATTCGCCCGAGGCTGCGGTCAAGAAATAGATCAGGCAGCCCGGCGGGATGTGACACGGACGACGTCCTCGAGTTCACTAACCGGGACGCCGAACTCTGCGGCTGCCTCGATGAGTGTCTCGCCCGACCAGAAACGATCGAGCACATCGCCCACCCGCGCTCCCCCATGCGTGAAGATCGGCGCCCCGAAAGACCTGCTCGGATCCGCTACAACCTGAGCATTTGCGTAGGCCGGTACAGAAACAACACTTGCGTAGCCGTCATCCCCGTAGGTGATCCGGCGAAGGTACGACTGGATGATCTCCACGAACACGCGCTGGTTGCTGCGAACGACAACGAGAGCGAGCGCGCGGTCGCCCGCGTCGGTTCCGCGACGGCTCGCCCCGTAGTCGTACAAGACCTCCGCGCCGTCGGTGTAGAGCTTCTCAGAGGCCAAGGCGTGCTCGACCCCGATTTCACTCTTTAGCGCGTTCAGGGCGGGGCGGATTCTTTGCATCGGGACACCACTGTGGCGGACCGCCGCCAACACGAGCGCCTCGACGAGTCCGACGAAGGGAATAGTCGGCTCACCAGGACAATCAGCCTTCATCGCTGTAACGATCGGTGCGCCGAGGATGGGACGACGTCCGGGCGGGCGACGCACGTAGCCCTTCGCCCACGACGCGACCGTCGAGTAGGGAGCGTCCACGATGCGAGCCGCTTCGGCCACCGTGTACAGGGGCACATCGAAGCGGAGTCGCTCAGTATTCGTCAATCCAGACCTCCTCGCCGTACCAACATTCAACCACGACGCGATGGGGCGACGTCGCCACCGACGTGATCAAGTCGCACGTCAGGCCAGGGTCAGGGTGCCGTTGTCGATGACGGGGCGGTCAGCGACGAGGGTGCGGTACCAGGCGCGTTCGCCGTCGATCCAGATCTGCACGTCGAGGCGGTCGCCGGGGAAGACGGGGGCGGTGAAGCGGCCGTACATGGCGCCGAAGCGCTCCGGATCGCCGTCGCAGACCGCAGCCAGCAGCGCCCGGCCGGTGAAGCCGTAGGTACACAGGCCGTGCAGGATGGGTCGGTCGAAGCCGGCGAGGGCGGCGAAGGCGGGGTCGCTGTGGAGCGGGTTCCGGTCACCGTTCAGCCGGTAAAGCAGCGCCTGGTCGGTACGGGTGGTGTAGCTCACCACCGCCTCGGGGTCTCGGTCGGGCCGGTCGGTGCCCGCCGCCGACGGACCCCGGTCGCCACCGAAGCCGCCCTCGCCCCGCAGCACCAGCGTGGCCACGTTGGTGTACATGGGCTGACCGTCGGCGGTGTCGCTGGCGCGGGAAGTGATCTCCACCACGGCCGCCTTGCCCTTGTCGTAGACGCCGGTGATCTCCGCGACGGTGCTGATCGCGGCCTCGGTCGGCAGCGGGCGGTGCAGCGTGATCGTCTGCTCGCCGTGCAGCAGCAGCGCGGGGTTGAACGAGCCGAGGCGCCGCAGGGGACTGTCGGGGTTGGCGCCCATCCCGTCGCCCAGCACCACACACATCGTGGGCAGCGCCCTCTGGGTGACGTCATGGCTGTTCTCGGTGGTGAACTCCAGTTCCGAGCCGACGGGATCGTCCATGCCGGCGCCGACACCGAGCGCGTAGAGCAGGCAGTCCTTGGAGTTCCAGCTTCTCTCGACGGGCGCGCCCTTGGCGCCTAGGGCGTCGGGGTTGATCGGCACGGCGCGCCTCCTGGGTCGATCGGCAACGGCGCGTCAACACTACCGAGCATCGACCGCGCGCCCCTGTTGCGGCCACGAGACCGCTGCGCCCCGCCGCGAACCAACTCCGGCGTCATCGTGGCGAAGGCCGGGATCCAACGTTGAGCGGTGCGCGGCGCTCCCGGTGGATAACCACCCGCACTCCTAGGATGAAGCCCCCATGAAGGCCGTTCGCTGCAGCGACGGGCGGATGCGGCTCTGCGACGTGCCCCGACCGGTTCCCCGAGACGGCCAGGTGCTCGTGCGGGTCGTCTCGGCGGGTATCTGCTCCTCGGACCTGCACATGGCCCGGCTCGGGCAGCTGAATCCTGAGGTGACCGTCGGCCATGAGATCGCCGGACGGCTGCGCGACGGCACCCCGGTGGCAGTCGAGCCGGTGACGCCGTGCGGGCGGCGCTGCTTATTCTGCGACGGCGGCGACTACAACCTGTGCCCCACCTCGGTGCGGCAGGTGCTGGGCATCGGCGCCGACGGGGGCATGGCCGAGTACGTGGCGGCCGACGCCGCCGGGATCGTGCCGCTTCGGGGGATCGGCGACGGCCTCGGCGACGCATGCCTGGTGGAACCGCTGGCGGTGGCGGTCCACGGCCTGCGCCTCGCGAACTCCAGCGCGGGCCGCGACGGGCACCGAATCCTGGTGATCGGCGCCGGCGCGCTGGGCCTGTGCGCCGCCGCGGCGACCCGCCACGACGGCGCCGAGGTCGCGGTGCTGGCCCGACACGAGGCGCAGCGCGTCGCAGCCGACCGCC
>VXNF01000014.1 GCA_009840735.1 Acidimicrobiia bacterium
GCCTGGAGGTGGGGCCTGGAGGTGGGGCCTGGCGGGGCGGCCTAACGGGTGTCGCGGGCGCTCTCGGACGCGGCCCGCTCGAGTCGGGCCAGGAAGCTTTCGGTCTGGCCAGGGTCCTCTGGGGCGGGCCCATCGTCGCTGCTGTCGCCGGCACCGTCGCTGGCGCCCTCCTCGGGCCCGTCAGCTGCGCCCACGTCTGTTCTCTCGCCTGGTCCCGCGTCGGGCGGAGGGACCGCGGGGACCGCGCCGTCGGGGTCATCCGCAGCCAGATCCTCGCCGGCCGGCCCCCCGCCAGCGTCGAGCAGCTCCAACGCCTCAAGGAGCCCGCGGCGGCGCTCGGCAAGCGTCCGCTGCAAGTCCCGGATCGCCTCGGCCAGACCGTCACGGCGACTCTGCAGCTCGGCGATCTCCGCCAGCGTGTCTTGGCGAACCTGATCGATAGCGGTGCGCGCCCGCTCGGCGGCCAGCGCCGCCAACGGCTCGCTTCGCTCGGCCACGAGTTCGTCCAGAGCCTCGGCCGCCTCGCGCAGGAAGGCGTCCACCTCGGCGGCGTCATAGCCCCGGAATCGCTCGGTGAAGCGAACCTCGCGCAGCGTCTCGGGAGAGAGTTCCACGAGCGCAACCGTAGTGCTCACCGGCCAGTCGACCCGGAATCCCCGTCGCAGATTCCAGCGGCCGATTCCCGCAGCAGACTCAGCAGATGCGCGCCCGGAGGTAGAACAGCACCACCATGACGATCGTGGGCGCGAAGTCGAGCGCCACCGCGCCCACCCGCAGCGGCCGCAGCAACCGGCGCAGCGGACGCAGGATCGGGTCTGTGACCATCATGAGGCCCCCGGCGACGGTGGCGGCGGCGCCGTCGGGTCGGATCGGGAACCAGCTCAGCAGGGCGCGGGCCAAGAACGCCAGCGCGTACAGCAGGAGAATCCAGCAGAGGACGACCACGGCGCCGACCCGTGGGCCTCAGGCGTCAGCGGTCAGACTTCGTTCCTCGAGGGCCACGCGCACGTCGCTGGGCGTGAGCAGGTAGACGCCCGGCGTCACCCGCTCCACCTGCCCGTCGAGGGCGTAGCAAAGCCCCGCGGCGAAATCCACCAGCCTGCGGCGCAGGTCGCTGTCGGCGTCTTGCAGGTTCACGATCACCGGCTGGCGCTGTTTGAAGTGGTCGCCGACTTCCTGGGCCTCGTCGAAGACTCCAGGCGACACCACGATCGGTCGGACAGCCGCTGTGGGCGGGCGAGGGCGCGCCACGCTGACCGCGGGCCGCAGCGTCGGTTCGGGAATGACCGGTTCCCCGGCGGGCGGCACGGCGGTCAGACCGCCGGGCTCGACGACTGGCGCCGGCTCGAGGGTCATCGGGCCACGCTCGTGGCTCGGCGCGCCGTAGGTATCGGTGCCGGCGTGGCCCCGAGCGGGCACGCCGAGATGGCCCGCGTACGGTTCTCCCTCGTCGGGCCCCAGGCCCAACCAGTTCACGAAGGATTTCAAGGCCGACATGGGCTCTCCTCCAGAGATGTGCGGGCGATCCGCCCCGCCTCGGGTCCGGAGCGGCAACGCTTGCCGACGGCGGTCGGTCTCCGCGCACCGTCGGGGCGCGGCGTTGTCGTGGGCATATTCGTCACACCTCGCTGTCCGGGCCAGTCTAGTCCTCTCGGGAACCCCACGCCGTTACCGTTCATCCGCTGGGGGGTCGGCTGGGGGATCGGCTGGGAACCCGGCTGGGAACCCGGCTGGGAGATCCGCTGGGTCATCGGCTGCGGCATCATCGAGCAAGACACGCCCGAGTCGCAGCATGTTGGCGCCCTCTCGCACAGCCGCGGTGAAGTCGCCGCTGGTCCCCATGCTCCGCACCGGCAGGGCAAGCTCGTCAGCCAGGGCGCGGACCTGACGGAACTGGCGGCGCAGCGCCTCGTGACCTCCGGGCAGCGCCATGCACATGAGCCCGACAGGATGCAGCCCGCGGTCGGCGGCCTCGGCCACGAGGCGGCGCGCCGTCGCCTGATCGCACCCTCCCCGACCCGCTGTCGCCTGCTCGGTCACCTGCACAAGGATCTGCGCGCCCGGACTGTGCCGCGCGATCTCACTCAGCAGGCGGGAACGGTCGACGCTCTGCCACAGCTCGACGTGCGGCGCCAGACGGCGAACCTTGTTGGCCTGGAGGTTGCCGATGAAATGCCAGCGGGCCCCCGCCAGGCTCGGGGCCTTGTCGAGCAGTTCCTGCGCGTAGTTCTCGCCTAGCTCGTGCAGGCCTGCCGCCAAGGCCGCGGCGGCGCTGAGGCGGTCACGTCCTTTGGTCACCGCCACGATTCTGGTCGCGTCGGGGTCGCCGCCCGCCTCGGCGATCTGGGCGCGGATGCGCGCCAGGCCCCTCCGGACCTGCGTCGCGCGCCGGTTCAGCTGGCGCTGATCCATGCGGCTAGGACGTGACGCTCGGTCTCGCCGCGGGCTCGGTGCGAGTACCACAGCTCCGGCTCGCAGGAGGTGCAGCGGCCCGCCTCGGTGAGGTGTCCGACTCCGCTGCGCGCCAGCTCGGTCCGCACTGCGGCGGGGATGTCCAGCGCCGGTGTGCCCCAGGCGGTCCGCGCCGCCACTTGCGGGCCGAACCGCTCGACCATGTCCCCCAGCGGCTCCTGTCCGAACTCGTAGCACTCCGGGCCGATGCACGGTCCCACATAGGCGCTGAGCTGGCGCCCGCCGAGACGCCGCACGGCCGCCGCCGCCTGCTCGAGCACGCCCGCGGCCAGTCCCCGCCACCCGGCATGGGCCACCGCCACGACGCCTTCGGCAGCCACGAGCGCCACCGGGGCGCAGTCGGCGGTCCTGACTGTCAGCACCGCGCCGGGCGTGGCCGTGACCGCGGCGTCAGCAGCCGACCCGTCGGCGTCGCCGGGCGCCGTCACCGTCACGACGCGCGCGCTGTGCTGCTGGCGGAGCTTTGTCCAGGTGCCCTCGGCCAGCGAGGCCTGCTGCTCAACCGAGCAGTCTGCGAAGTCGCCGTCTCGCCTGTCGCTGACTCGCACCTCGGCTCGTCCGCCGCCGTTCAACTCCAGCGTCAGCGCCAGCACTGCCTGCCCGAACTCACCGGAGAAACGACGGGATGTCCAACTCCAAGTCGTCGCTGGTCTCTGCGGCGGCTTCTTCGGCCTCGGCGAAGGGATCCGGCAAGCTGCGCCGAGCCGAGACAGCGTCCTCCCGTCGGCCTCCCGTCTCGTCCCAGCGCTCGAAACCGGCGGCGATCACCGTGACCCGCATCGACTCACCGAGCTGCTCGTCGATGACGGCGCCGAAAATGATGTTGGCGTCCTCGTGTGACACGCCTCCGATGACCTCGGCCGCTTGGGTGACCTCCAGCAGACCCATCTCGGAGTTGCCCGAGATCGTCAGCAACAGGCCGCGGGCGCCCTCGATGGAGGACTCGAGCAGCGGGCTGGCAATGGCTTTGCGGGCCGCGCTGGCGGCGCGGTCCTCACCCGAGGCGGTGCCGACGCCCATGAGGGCTGAGCCGGCGTCGGACAGCACGGCCCGCACGTCGGCGAAGTCGGTGTTGATCAGACCGGGCGTGGTGATGAGATCGGTGATCCCTTGCACGCCTTGCAGGAGCACATCGTCGGCCATCTGGAAGGCGTTAAGCAGGCTGGTGCTCTCCGAGACTTCGTTCAAGAGACGGTCGTTGGGGATCACGATCTGGGTGTCGACCTTCTCTTTGAGACGTTGGATGCCCTGCTCGGCCTGCACGGAGCGTTTGCGCCCCTCGAAGCGGAACGGACGGGTCACCACCGCGATGGTCAAGGCGCCCAGATCTCGTCCGATCTCGGCAATGACCGGGGCGGCGCCGGTTCCGGTACCGCCGCCTTCGCCGGCGGTGATGAACACCATGTCAGCGCCGTCGAGCGCCTCCCGCAGCTGCTCGGTGGCGGCGTTGGCCGCCGTCTCACCGACCTCGGGATCGCTGCCGGCGCCGAGGCCCCGCGTCAGGTCGCGTCCGATGTCGATCTTGATGTCGGCGTCGCTCATGAGCAGGGTCTGCGCATCGGTGTTGACCGCCACGAACTCCACGCCGCGCAGTCCCGCCTCGATCATCCGGTTCACAGCGTTGACGCCGCCGCCGCCGACGCCGACGACCTTGATGACAGCCAAGTATTGATGTGGGGCGCTCACGGCTTCCTCCCGGTTTGCTGCGGCAAGGGCCGCCTGTTTCTCTCGGTGTCGCCCGGTCCGCGAGTCGCGACCGAGCTGATTGGGGACTGCCTCAAGTTCAACTTGAACTTTATATCAGCCTCTGGTATATGAAGAAGTCTACTGACAAGGATTGTGCCGCGTCAACACTGGATTTCCGGGGGCACGCACGTCAAGAGTCGCCAAACAGCGCAGGTTCACCTGCTCCATGACAGTGTGGACGGCGAGCATCTTGGCACCGAGCCGCGAGCCGTCGCCGAGCAACACGCGTCCGGCGCCATGGAGGTTTAGCACGAAGCCGTCGGAACCGGCTTCGATTGCTCGAACCGCTGGCTTGACCGGGTCGTAGAGAGCGCTTGCGACAGCCACGGCACCGCGTTGGTCGGCATTCAACCAATCCCCCGGCGCAGCGTGAGCCACGTTCATTCCCAATATCGGCACCATCCCTGCAGCGGGGTACGGCTCAAGCGCCAGCACGCGCCCGTCCTCCTCCACGACGGCCCAAGCGCCCGGAATCGCCACGGCCGCCGCGGCCGAGCGTTCGGTCACCGAGAACTGCACCGCTCCGTCCCAGGACTTCTTCGAGTATACGTCTTGCACCCACGGCAGCCGGGCGATACGAGTCCGGGCGGCGGCAAGGTCGAGGCCCAGCAACGGTTCACCGGCACGGATTCCCGACGCCGAAATTATCTCAGCAGCGTCGGTTGTTTTGGCGCCGCGCACTTCGAGACGGTCCACGTCGAGCATTTCGCTTCGCGTCACCAGATACCCGCAAACAAGCGCCAGTCCGACCGCCAGTGCCAGCCACAACAAGCGACGTCGGCGGGACTCTTGAAGTTGGGTGGCTGCATCCACCGCGGCGCGTCTCTGCGCGATCCGGGGATGGGTGAGGCCCGGGGCGTGAACGGTCATAGCTGTCTCCCTCGCGATTGCTCAAGGCCCATACCCTCCTGGTTCTGTCCCCCAGAATTTCGTTCTCCGATCCCCGCTCCCACATCGCCGGGTCCGTCGAATCCCAGGTCTCGCAAGCTGGGCTCGTCGAATCCCACGAGACAGGTCTCGTGGCGCAGCCGTATCCCGCTGTGGGACCGCACGCGGCGCGCCACTTCAGTCATGAGGGCCAGGACGTCACTAGCCGATCCCCCTAAGTCGGCTTGAATGAAGTTGGCGTGGACCGTGGACACCGCGGCGGAGCCGATCCGGAGCCCTTTGCAACCGGCGGCCTCCGCAAGTCGGCCCGCCGAATCGCCCGGGGGATTGGCGAATACCGATCCCGTATTCGCTCCGCCGGGCTGATGACGCCGCCGCCACGCAACGATCTGGCGGATCAGTTCTTCCTCGCGTTCTCGCTGGCTGGACCGGAGTTGGCATTCAACCTCAACTACAACGTGATGCCGTTGCAAAGCAGATGTGCGGTACCCGAGCGCCAGTTCCTCCAATGCAAACCGTCGCTGCCCTCCAGAGGCGAAGTCCGCAATGTCGGCCCAGCGCAGGACCTCGCGCATGTCCGAACCGTGACCCCCGGCGTTCATGCGTACCGCGCCGCCGACACTGCCAGGCACACCCACGGCCCAGCCGAGGCCACCCAGTCCCGCGGCGGCACAACGCCGCGCCAGCACCGGTAGGAGCGCGGCGGCGCCCGCGGTGACCGATGAGCCCTCGATGCGAGCCGCAGCGAACGCGCTCGTCAGGCGTAGCGCCACGCCCTCGAACCCGCTGTCCGCCACGAGCAGGTTCGAGCCGTTGCCGACCACGAGCACGTTCCAGCGCTCGACAGCCGCAAAGCCAGCGAGGCACCGAAGATCCGCCGCTGTACCCACCTCGACGAGCAGTCGAGCGCAACCCCCGACGCGGTAGGTGCTTAGGGCACCGAGCGGGGCCTCGACAGCGACCCGACTGTCAGACAGGCGCGCAGCCAGCGACCGAGCCAGGCGCGGCCAGTCCGGCGCGGCGGGCGGGCGACCGTGTTCGGGCATCAGCCCAGCGCCTCGATCAATTCCGCCGGCAGGGTGGTCAGGTCGCCGGCGTTGAGGGTCAGGCACAGGTCGCCCGGTCGCAGCTCGCGCAGCAGGTAGCTGTGGAGGTCGCCGCGGTGGGGAAGCCAGGCGACGCGCTTGTAGGGCTCGGCCTCCAACAGAGCGTCGACGAGCAGTTTGCCGCTGACACCGGGCTGCGGCGGCTCGCCGGCGGCATAGACGTCGGTCAGCACGACGAGTTCGGCAGCGGCGAAAGCGGTGGCGAAGTCCCGCCACAGCGCCGCCGTTCGGGTGTAGCGGTGCGGTTGGTAGACGCACACGATCCGCCGCCAGCCCCCGGCTCGGGCCGCGGCGAGCACCGCGGCCACCTCGCCGGGCAGATGGGCATAGTCGTCGATGAAGGTGACCCCGGCGGCGGCGCCTCGAAATTCGTACCTGCGGGCGACTCCGCCGTAGTGAGCGAGAATCTGCGCGCTGCGGACCAACGGGACGCCCAGTTGCTCCGCGGCACCCATGGCTGCCGCCGCGTTGGCGGCGTTGTGCAGTCCCGGCACCGGGAGCCGCACCCGCACACGGTCTCCGCCCCGGCGGGCCAGCGTGAAGTCGACGGTGGAGCGTGCGCTCACCACGTCGTCGAGGCGCAGGCTCGCACCGTCTCCTGTTCCGTAGCTGAGCGCATCCGGGTGCCGCGCCGCGAACCGCGCGCCCCACGGATCGTCGGCGCAGACCATGGCGAACCCCGGCAGGCTCGCCAGGAAGTCCTCGAACGCCGCGTGCAGTCGCATGAGGCTGCGGTAGTGCTCCAGATGATCCGCTTCGACGCTCGTGACCACGGCCGCTTCGGGATCGAGTTGCAGGAAACTGCCGTCGCTCTCATCGGCCTCCACGACTAGCCATTCCCCGCCGGCCCACACCGCTCCGCTGCCGATCTCGTTGACGTCGCCGCCCACGACGAAGGAGGGCCGACATCCGGCCTCATCAAGAATCAGGGCCAACATCGAGGAGGTCGTCGTCTTGCCGTGCGTGCCGGCGACGGCCAGGGTCCGTCGCAAGCGGCAGACGGCGGCCAGAATGTCGGCGCGGGAGCACACCGGGATGCCGGCGAGGCGAGCCGCGGCCACCTCGACGTTGCTGTCACCCACGGCGCTGGAGCGGGCGACGAAGTCGGGGCGTTGGCCCGTCGGCACCGCCGCGCCGGTCGTGGCGGGGTCGGTCACATGCTCGGCCCGGTGCCCCACCACCACACCGAGCCCGCGGGCCTCGAGACGCTCGAAGGCGACCGACGCCTTCAGGTCCGACCCGGTAACGAGGTGGCCGGCGTCGGCCAACACCGAGGCGATGGCGCTCATGCCCGCCCCGCCGACACCCACTAGGTGAACGTGACGGCGACCGTCGAGAGACACGTTCATGGCGGCGATCCCTCGCCGGCTGCTGCGATCAACAGTGCCGCAACCCGCCCCGCGGCGTCTGGCTGGGCGAACCGGGCGGCCGCCGCTTGCATAGCCTCCAGCCGCGCCGGGTCGCCGAGGATGTCGGTGATCTCCGTGGCGAGGCGCTGTCCGTCGAGCTCGGACTCCGGGATCACGACCGCGGCACCCGCAGCGGCCAACGCCGCAGCGTTGGCGACCTGGTGGTCAGCACTGGCGCCCGCCATCGGCACCACCACTGCGGCCCGGCCGGCCGCTGCCGACTCGGCCAGCGCACTGCCGCCCGCTCGACTGACGACGAGGTCCGAAGCTGCCAGAGCCGCCGGCATGTCGTGCTCGTAGGCCAGGCGCTGGTAGTGGAGCCCCCGGTGCGGGTCCTGCGCTTCCGGCGAGGGTGCCTGATTCGCCCCAGCCTGGCCGACGAGGTGACGCACCGTTACCTCGGAGCGGTCTTCCAGCAGAGCGCAAGCGCCGTCAACAGCCGCGTTGAGGCGCCTTGAGCCCTGCGACCCGCCGGTCACCAGAACCAACCGGCGACTCTCAGCCACGCCGAGGGCGGCGCGGGCGGCGCTGCGCGCCTCGCCGCCGGCGGTGCCCTGCGGGGAGTCAGGGTGCATGCGAGCGATGGCCGCGCGCACCGGCAGTCCGGTCCGCACCGCACCCGCTAGGGCAGTGCCGTCGAAGGCGGTCGCGCAGGCTTTGGCCCAACGGGCGCTCAGCCGGTTGGCGGCGCCGGCCACAGCGTTGGCCTCCAGGACGACCACCGGGACGCCCCGCAGCCGGGCTGCTATCGCGCAGGCGGCGCTGACGTAGCCACCCTGGGCCAACACCACCTTGGGCGAGGTCCGCGCCAGCACCCCCCAGCACTGCCAGACGCCGCACGCCAGGGCGCAGGCCGCCCGCAGATTAGCCGCCGCGATGCGGCGCTGGAAGCCGCGGGCGCAGATCCCCGTCGCCGCGAATCCGGCGGCGGCAACAACCTCGGAGTCAAGCCGACGCCGGCTCACGACGAAGTGGAGCTCCGCCCGTCCTGCGTCAGCCAGCGCCTCGGCGACGGCCAGTCCGGGATAGATGTGCCCCCCGGTTCCGCCGCCTGCGATGACCGCCCAGGCGGGCCCGCGGCAGCCCGTGGCGGTCATGGCCTGTGACCTTGGCGCGCCACGTTCATGAGGATGCCGACGGCCGCCAGGTTCACGATGAGGCTGGAGCCTCCGTAAGAGACGAACGGCAGGGTCACCCCCAGCGTGGGCAGCAGGCTCTGCGCCACCGCGATGTTGGTGAAGGCCTGCAGCACGAACCAGCCGGAGATTCCCGCCGCCAGCAAGGCACCGTAAGGATCCGGCGCGTCGCGCACTACACGGATCCCGACGAAGCCCAGACACAGGAACAGCCCGACCACCGCTAAGGCACCGATGAACCCCAGGTTCTCGGCGATCGTCACGAAGATGAAGTCGGTGTGGGCGTAGGGAACGTACGCCAGATTGGAGCGCGCCCCTCCGGGGCCCACTCCGGTGAGGCCGCCGGCGGCGATGCCCACCTGTGCCTGCAGAGCCTGATAGCCGGCCCCGTACGGGTCAGCCCAAGGGTCGAAGTAGGAGGCGAGACGCTGGCGCCGGTAGCCGAACTGGAAGCTGAACAGCACCGCCGCCACCGCTCCCAGTGCTATCAGCGCCGCCACGTGCCGCGTCGGCAGCCCGGCGAGGAACAGCATGACAAGCAGGATCCCTGCGAGGATCAGCACGGTGCCCAGGCTGGGCTGGGCCAGGATCAGGCCCGCCATCGCCCCGAACACCAACAGCAGGGGCAGAACGGTCTGACGAATGCTCGCCACGCGGTCGAGCCGTCGAGACAGCAGCGACGCGGCGAACAGCACGAGCGCCAGCTTGGCCGCCTCTGAGGGTTGGACGACCAGGCCGCCCAGCCGGAGCCAGCGCGCCGAGCCGTTGCCGACCAGGACCAGCGGCGACGGCACCAGCAGGCTGGCCAGCGCGGCCAGCGTGACGATCAGCGCGCCCGTGGTCAGCAGCGGCGCCCGCCAGCGCTGATAGTCGATTCGCAGGGTCACGACGCAGGCGGCCATGCCGAGGCACAACCAGAGGGCGTGACGCTTGGCGTGGAAGAACGGGTCGCCGGTGGCCTCCAGCGAGGTCACCGTGGCAGAAAGCACCACCATCACCAGCCCCAGCAGGCTCAAGAGCACCACGATCACGGCCACCGCCGCGAAGGCGCGGGTGTTGCGCCCCGCCGGCGGGCACCGCAGGGCCCGTCTCGCCGCGGGCGCGCTGGGCCGCCCGGTCGATCCTCCCACAGCGCCGTGGCGGTCAGCGGTTGCAGTCGAGGCCATCAAGCCTCCTCGCCGACAGCGGCGCGCACCACCGAGGCGTAGTGCTCGCCTCGCTGCTGATAGGACCCGTACCAGTCGAAGGAGGTACACCCCGGCGAGAGCAGGATTGCCTCGCCTCGCCTCGCCAGTTCCGCGGCGACGGCCACGGCCCCTTCCATGTTGGTCGCCCGGTGGACGGGCCGATCGCCCGCGAAGGCGCCACAGACCTCGCCTGCGGCCTCGCCGATGGCCACCACGGCCCGCACCGATGCGGCGCCGGCCAACCGGCGAAGGTCGAGACCCTTGTTGCGCCCGCCGGCGATCAGCACCACCGACTCGAACGCGCCGGCGGCGGCCAGCACCGCGTCGGGGGTCGTGGCCTTCGAGTCGTCGTACCAGCGGTTCGCCTCGGTCTGCGCCACCAGCTCCAGTCGGTGCGGCAGCCCGCGGAACGATTCGAGGGCGGCGCGCGTGTCCGCGGCGGCGGCGCCGGCAGCGGTGGCGCAGGCGGCGGCGGCGCAGGCGTTGTGCAGGTCGTGGGGGAAGCGCCTCGGCAGACGGGCGACCTCGACGAGCGTCTCACCGCAGAGCCAAATCGACCCGTCGAGCACGGCGGCGTCGCTGCTCGCCGTTCCGAAGCCCAGCTGGCGCCCTGACGGCCGCCGGGCCGAAACGACCGGGTCTCCCTCGTTCACGACCGCGGTGTCGTCCGGTCCCAAGTGGCGCCAGACGGCCGCCTTGGCCTCCGCGTAGGCCTCCACCGAGACGTGTACGTCCAGATGGTCCGGCGCGAAGTTGAGCCAGGCCGCCACCTGAGGCCGGAAACACCGGCTCCGCGCCAATCGGAACGACGACGCTTCAACCACGAAGGTCGCCGGGGCGGGATCCTCGATGGCCGCCACGAGCGGCAGCTCGTTGTTCCCCGCGGCGACCGCTCCGGCGCTGCGCCTCAGCGCCGCGGCCACCAGGGTCGTGACCGTCGTCTTTCCGTTGGTGCCGGTGACGGCCACAATCGGGCGGTCGTCCCAGGCGGCGGCCAAGTCGAACTCGCTCAGGATCACGGTCCCCGCCGTCGCCGCGGCGTGCATCGCCCGGTGACCGTCCGCCAGACCGGGGGTGGGCAGGAAGGCACCGCAACGTCGCATCAAGGCTGCCAGCTCCTCCGTCGACGAGGGCGCCGGGTGCAGCACGCCGCCCGCATCGGCCATCGCCTGCTGCGCCTCCGGTGCCGGCGCGTCGTCTACCGCAATGAACTCCCAGCCGCGGCGGCCGAGCGCGGCGGCCACCGCCCGGTTCGTGGCGCCCACGCCCCAGAGCAACAACGGGCCGTCGGTCGGGCCGATCATGACGATCCTCCCACGGCGGACCGCGACTCCAACAACGGGAAGTAGTCGGCGTAGAACAGCCCCAGAGCCACCGCCGTGGCGAACCCGGCGAGCAGCCAGAAGCGCACGATGACCCAGGTCTCGTGCCAGCCGCGCTGCTCGTAGTGGTGATGCATGGGCGCCATGGCGAACAGGCGTCGCCCGCCCATCGACTTGAACACGCCGATCTGCAGGATCACCGACAGTGCCTCCATCACGAACAGGGCGGCCATGATCGGCAGCAGCAGGTGGGTGTTGGTCGTGAGCGCCAGACAGGCCAGAGCGGTCCCTATGGCCAGAGCCCCGGCGTCGCCCATGATGATCTGCGCCGGAGCCGCGTTCCACCACAGGAACCCGACGCAACCGCCGAGCATCGCCGCACCCACGACGGCCAAATCCAAGGCATGCGGCAGGTCGTACAGGTCCATGTGCCGGAAAGCCCAGTAGCCGATGATCGTGAAGGCGGCGAAGTTGAAGATGCTCGAGCCGGCGGCCAGACCGTCTAGCCCGTCGGTGAAGTTGACCGCGTTGGACGCCCCAACGACGATCAGCACCGCCCACAGGCTCCAGCCCACCGGCCCCATGTCCCAGCCGATGCCGCCCGAGCGGGTGAAAGACAGCTCGGTGCTGACGTCGGTCGCCAAGACGGTGACGCTGGCGAAGCCGCCGCCGACGGCGCACAGCCCGAGCATCTTGGCCCGCTTGCTGAGCCCTCCGCTGTGGCCGCGGGACACCTTCAGCCAGTCGTCCAGCGCCCCCACCGCGGTGGCGCCCAGGATCGCCAGCATCACGAACAGCCCCGTGCGGGTGAAGATTCCCCCGTGGATGTAGTGGCTGCCGGCGTAGCCGGCGCAGGCCCCTCCCACAATGGCCAGGCCTCCCATCGTGGGAGTGCCCTGCTTGGTGGCATGGCTCTCCGGGCCGTCGCCGCGGATCGGCTGCGCGAGGTTCCGTGACCGGAAAAAGGCGATCAACAGGCGCGTGCCCCCCAGCGACACGACGGTCGCGATGGCTGCGGCCAGCAGGAGCCGGATCACGCGGTCGCCACCTCCGCTCGGCCCCGCAGCAGCTCCCGGACCACCGCGGCGTCGTCGAAGGGCAGCGACCGACCGCCGATGATCTGGCAGGTCTCGTGCCCTTTGCCGGCCACGATCACTACATCGCCCCGCTCGGCCTCGGCCAACGCGGCCGCGATGGCGCTTCTGCGGTCCAACTCCAGCTCGGCACCGCCGCCCTCAACGCCGGCCATGACCGCCCGGGCGATGCTCGCCGGGTCCTCGCCGCGGGGATTGTCGGAGGTGACGATGACCCTGTCGGCCAAGCGGGAGGCGATCTCGCCCATCGCCTCCCGCTTGCCTTCATCCCGCTCGCCGCCGCAACCGAAGACCACGGTCAGACGAGCCGGCGCGGCCAGCAGGCTTCGGCCGGCGCGCAGCAGCTGCTCCAATGCCGCCGGAGAATGTGCGAAGTCCACGATCACCGCTGCCGGCGATTCGGCCACGACCTCGAATCGGCCCGCTAGCCGCGGCGCCCGCCGGAGCCCCTCGGCGATCTCGCTGTCGTCGACTCCGAGGGCGTCGGCAACGGTGGCCGCCACCACTGCGTTGGCGACGTTGTGGGCGCCCCCCAGCGGCAGCGTGATCTCACGGCGCCGCCAGCGGATGCGGCTGTGGCCGACCGCCGCCTCCAGCAACGCGGCGTCGGCCCGCGAGCAGCGCCGCAGGTCGCCTGTGACTTCCTCCGCGAGCCGCCGACCCCAGAGATCGTCGGTGCAGACCACCGAGACGGCGCTGCGGGCGTCCTCAAAGAGGACGCGCTTGGCCCGGTAGTAGTCCTCCATGTCCCGGTGGTAGTCGAGATGCTCCGGGGAGAGGTTCGTGAACGCGCTCGCCGCGAAGCGCAGTCCCTCCAAGCGCTTCTGGGCGAGCCCGTGCGAGCTGGCCTCGACAGCCGCGGCAGAAGCCCCGGACGCTCGGGCCGCGGCGAGCCGGCGGGCCAAGTCGCTGGCCCGGGGAGTGGTGAGGGGCCCGCTCAGGGTGCCGATGGCCACGCAGCGGCGGCCGGCGCATTCCAGGATGCTGCTCAGCAGGTGGGCGACGGTGGTCTTGCCGTTGGTGCCGGTCACCCCGAGGAGCTCCAAGTGCTCCTGCGGCGAGCCGGCGGCCGCCAACGCCAAGGGGCCCACCGCGGCGCGCGCCTCGCGCACGACCAGCTGCGGCAACCCAACGGGCATGGGACGCTCGACGAGCAGCGCCGCGGCGCCCGCCGCGACGGCCGCGGCGGCGAAGTCGTGGCCGTCACCGGATCGGCCGGGCACGCAGCAGAACAAGGCGCCGACCCGCACGTCGCGGGAATCCTCGCACACCGAGGAAATCGAGGGGTCCTGCGATCCTGCGCCCGCCGGGACGTGCAGCCGGCCGCCGACTCGGCTACGGCGCCGCAACGAGAGCAGGGTCGGCTCACCCATTGGCGTCGCTCCCGCCGGTGGCAACCTGCACGGGTTGCGGCGCCCGGGGGGCCGGCGGAGGAACCTTGAGGCGCCGCAGGGCGATCTCGGCCAGTTCGGCGAACGCCGGCCCGGCAGCGCTCCCCCCGAAGATGGTGGCCGTGGGCTCGTCGATGACCACGATCAGGGAGAGCTCCGGCGCCGATGCCGGCAAGAAACCCACGAAGGTGGCGACGTAGCGATAGTTCCCGGCGGCGTCTTCGTAGCCGCCGTCGGGGTGCGGCTTGCGGGCCGTGCCGGTCTTCCCCGCGACTTCATAGCCGTCGACCGCGGCCCGCTGGCCGGTCCCGCTGGCCACAGCTTCGCTCAGGATCCGCCGCATGTGGGTGGCTGCCGCGCTGGAGATGACCCGCCGAGGCTCGATGGCGGTCCCCGAGCTCGTGACGGCGCCGTCCGCAGTGGTGAAGTCCGCCACGATCCTCGCCGGAACGTAGACGCCGTCATTGGCGATGGTGTTGAACGCTTGGAGGAGCTGCAGCGGCGTCAGTGAGACCCCCTGGCCGATGGAGATCGTGGCGAGGGAGGTCCCCGACCATTTCGACAGGGCCGGCAGCAGGCCCGCGGATTCGCCGTAGAGCCCGAGCCCGCTGCGGGCGCCGAGTCCGAAGCGACGCAGATAGTTCTCGAGTGCCGCGGCGCCGAGCCGCTCGCCCCACATGATCGTGCCGACGTTGGAGGACTCCACGACGATGTCGCGCACCGAATAATCGAGGACGGGATGGGGGGTGTAGTCGGTGAACTCGGCGTCGTAGAGCACGAGACGGTCAGGAACCGAGATCGTTGTGGCCGGCGTGGCCAGTCCGGCGTCGAGCACCGCGGAGAAGGTGAGGCCCTTGATCGCCGAGCCGGGTTCGAAGGCCCAGGTGATTGCCTTGTTCTCGGCGCCGGTGATCACCTCCCCGCTCTCATCGCGGCCTGCGGTGGACATGGCCAGGATCTCGCCGGTCGCCGGGCGGGCCACGATGATCACCCCGCCGGCCGCGTCGGTCTCGCGCACTTGCGCCGCCAGGATGCGCGCCGCCTCGAACTGCAGCACGCCGTCGATGGTGAGGCGCAGGTCCGCGCCGTCGATCGCCCGGACCGACTCGCTGACGCCCCCGGGCACACTGCGGCCTCCCGGATACATCTCGCGCAGCTCGGAGCCGTTGCGGGCGGCGAGGACTTCGTCGTGGAGCATTTCGATGCCGGAGATGCCTCGGTGGTCGGTGCTGACCGAGCCGACGATCTCCGCCGCGAAGTCGCCCAGCGGATACTTGCGATGGAGTTCGGGGACCGTCGCCACCCCCGGCAGCCCCAGGTCCCGCACCGCCGCGGCCTGCTCGGGGGGCACTTGACGTTCGAGGTAGACGAAGCGGCCCGGCGCCGACATCTTCTCAGCGAGCGTCGCCGCCTCGCCGTCGAGCAGCGGGACGAGCGCGCCGGCCGCCGCTGCGGGGTCGCCCACCACGGAGGGATCCGCGTACACCGCCGACCACTCCACAGAGGTGGCCAGCGGTTCTCCCGAGCGGTCCAAGATGTCGCCGCGCACGCCCATCACTGCGCTCTCCTGCAGGCGATGATCCCGCGCCCAGGCGAGAATTCGCTCGTCGTCGCGGAACTGCAGGTCGAAGGTCCGCACGCCGAGCGTGGCCGCCATGGCCAGCAGCGTCAACACCAGGACCGCCCGCCGGCGCCCGGAACGGTAACCGCGTGGCCCGGAGGCCTCCACCGGTCGCGCCCGGTGGCGGGCGAGCCTGCTCACGGCGCCGGAGGGGTGGCCGGGTCGAGGTAGTTGACCGTCGCCGGCGGCACCATGCCGAGACGGTCGCGCGCTTCGCTGGCGAGGCGAGCCGGTGACAGCAGTTCGGCGCGCCGCAAGCGCAGCTCGCGATCCAGGCTGACCGCCTCGTCGATCTGTCGGTCGAGTTGGTCGATGCGCCCCTGCGCCTGCGTGACCACGGCCTGGAGGAGGCCCACCGCGAACAGTCCCCCGAGAAGCACGAGCACCACCCGCAACCCGACGCGGCGAAGTTGGCCCGGCCTGGCACGTCGGGCCGCCACGACTTCGAGCCGGGAGGGCGCCTTGACCTGCGGGTCAGCCGGCTGGGGGGTTCGGAGCGGCCGGTTCATGCTGCTGGCAGCGCCAGCTTCTCGAAGGCGCGCAGGCGAGCGCTGGCGGCGCGAGGGTTGCGCGAGGTCTCAGCCGGACCGGGCCGGGCCGCCCCGCGGCTCAGCAGTCGGATGCGGCCAACGGCGCCGCAGACACAGGGGAGGCGCGGCGGACAGGCGCAGCCGCCGACCGCCGCGGCGACCAGCGTGTCCTTCACGAGACGATCCTCCCCGGAGTGGTAGCTCAGCACCACTCCCCGCCCGGCGGGCGCTAGGCGGTCGATGGCCTGCGTGAGAGCCGGAGGAATCTGGGCGAGCTCGTCGTTGACTGCGATCCGCAGCGCCTGGAAGCTGCGCTTGGCGGGGTGTCCGCGCCGGCGGTGCCGCGCCGGGACGGCGGCGCGCACGACCTCAGCCAATTCGAGGGTGTCGCCCAGCGGGCGGCGGGCCACGATGGCCTGGGCGATCCGGCGGGAATGCGGCTCGTCGCCGAAGTCCGACAGCAGGCTCGCGAGGCGCTCGGCGGGCCACTCGTTGACGATCGCCGCGGCGCTGGGGGCGGCGGGATCCATGCGCATGTCGATCGGGCCGGCGGTTCGATAGCTGAACCCCCGATCGGGGTCGTCGATTTGCATCGAGCTGACTCCGAGGTCGAACAGCACGCCAGCGAGCTCCGCAATACCCAGGTCGGCGAGGACCGCGCTCAGGTCTACGAAGCGGCACTGTCGCATCCGGACGCGGCTCGGGAGCCGGCGAGCGGCGGCGGCCAGTGCCGACGGGTCCCGATCCAGCCCGACGAAGCTCAGATCGGGACGACGCTCGAGCAGGGCGGCGGTGTGACCGCCCGCGCCCAGCGTGGCGTCGAGGAGCACTCCCGCCGGGATCGGCGCCAGAGCTTCGGTGACTTCGCGAGCCATGACGGGGGTGTGCCCGGCGATTCCGGGTCCCTCATGGACGGCCACGGCGCCGTTGCGCCCGCGGTCCGCCGTTCAGCAATCCCCCGGCTGCCAGGACCTCGCGGCGATTTGGTTCGTCGCAAGGAAGGTGGCAAGTGGGCGGAGTAGGGACTGGCTGTCCTCCTGTCAGCCGGGGGATTGCTGAACGGCGAACGAACGCGAGCCGATCGTTCACAGCCAACTGCTCTCAGACCAGGAACCGAGGCCACCCTCGTCGGCGTAGGCGCCGGCACCGCCGACTGTCTCCAGCCAGACCTCGCTGTTCCACAATTCGATTCGCTCGCCCACGCCGGCCACGAACACCCGCGCCTCAGCCCCGGCGGCGTCGATGCGCAGCACCTCGCGCAGCGGCTCGGGCACCACGATGCGCCCCTGCGCGTCCCCCCGGACGGGGTAGCCGTTGCCGGAGAACCAGCGCAGCAGATTCTGGCCCGCGGCCCCGGAGCGCACCTCTCCTTCGAGGCGCCGGTAGGCGGCGTCGAAACTCTTCTGCCGCCACAGCCCCAAGCAGGGACTGCCGGGGACACGACCGAGGATGCAGCGATCCTCGGTGTCCAGTCCGCCGCGAAACTCCGGCGGGAGCGAGACGCGCCACTTGGCGTCGATGATCCGCTCGTGACTGCCGGAGAATGTTCTGTCCATCTCGTGTGGTGCCTCGCGCCGCAGCGCCGGGGGTTGGGAACGGTCCGGGCGCTCCTCGCGGGCGGCGCCTCTCGTGGCGCTCCCGTCCGGGCGCTCGTTAGCGGGTGCAGTATAGGGACTGCTCCCCGTCTTTCACCACAATAACCCACTTTGCCCCACCACGCAAAGCAATCGCCCCACGGACCGCGCGGCCAGAGTCCCGGCGCACTCCGCTCGGCCGGTGAGGCGCTAGTCGGCGGCCGCCCCCGCTTGCAGCGTCTCGCGCAGCGCTTGGAGGATCTGGGGCTCGCCGAGTTCCAGACCCGCGCCGCAAGCGGCCAGGTGGCGCTCAGCCCGCGCCCGCAGCTGCGCCGGCAGCGCCAGCAGCTCGACGAGGGCGCCGGGATCCCAGCGTCGCAGCACACCGCACTGGAACCGCGCCCCGCCGCTGGCGCGCCGCTGGGACAAGCCGACCACCTTCTGCCCAGCCACGAACACCTCGCCGGGACCGCGGCCGGCGAAGCAGACCGACGCTCCCCAGGGACCGGGCTCGTAGCGGCCTTCGTAGACCTCCGCGGCGATCCCGCAGCCCGCCAAGGCGCGCCGCCAGAGCCGCCCGAGCCACAGGAAGGCGCGTGCCGAGTCGGGATGCCACAGCGGATCGTCCCGCGGCACCCAGATGTCCACCCACAGCAGATCCGCCGGTGAGACCAGCACCGCTCCCCCGCCCGAGCGACGCCGCACGACGGTCAGCCCGCCCCGGCGCAGCGCCGCCGCGTCCACCGCGCCGGAGCGCTGGCCGCTGCCGAGCACCAGAGCAGCCGAGACGGGCCGCATGACCCACACCTCCCGGCGCGGCCGGGCGCCGGGGGCAATGCCGTGCAGGGCGCGCACCGACCCCGTGTACTCGATGATGCTCCAGTGGGCCGGCGAGGGGCCCGGCGCGGCGGCCGCGCCGGGCCTCACGCCGAGAGGGCCCGGTCGTCGCGCAGGTAGGCGCTCCACTGGTCGGGGACCTCGCCGGCGCTCAGGCGGATGAGCGTGGTCCAAGTCGGCGGCTGGGGCGTCCGGCGCAGCCGCATGCCGATCTCGCTGGGGAGTCGGTCCCGCTTGCGGGTGTTGCAGCGCCGACAGGCCGCCACCACGTTGTCCCAGGAGTGTCCGCCGCCGCGGCTGCGGGGTCGGACGTGATCGATGCTGTCGGCACGGTGACCGCAGTACTGGCAGCTGTGATCGTCCCGCGCCAGCACACCGCGGCGGCTCAGCGAGCCGCGCCGCTGGTACGGCACCCGCACGTAGTGTTGCAAGCGAACCACCGACGGGATCGGGAGGCTGAGGCTCTCCGAGCGCAGCACCGCGTCGCTGAGGTGGACGGCGTCCGCTTTGCCGTCGAGCACGAGTACCGCGGCGCGGCGAGCGGGCACGACGCTCAGCGGCTCGTTCGTGGCATTGAGCACCAGGGCCTGGGTCATAGCCCCACAAGCTACCCCCACGGCGCCCAATGCCTCATCGGTCCCCAGCACAGACTTGCCTGAAGCGTTGCGCCCAGCGCAGCCAGGCCAGGACGTCGGACGCCGCAGCCAGGCGGTGCGGGTCGCCGTAGGCGGTCACTGACCGGAAGGCCCGGTACGGCGCCGAGGCCACCGCCGGCGCCTGCCGCAACGCCTCGGGCCACAGGCGAGGGCGACGCAGGACCTCCCAGCCCACCGTCAGGACCAAGCTCGCGGCGACCCACGGCCGCCGATTGCGACTTGTGCGACCCACCACCGGCGTACCCTACTGGGGCGCGGGCCCCCGAGCGGGCTAGGCCGTCGCGGCCCGCGCAGGACCGCAGGCAACTGACCACCGGATGCCAGAGTGAGCAACCCCAGCCCCGAACAGCAGGCCACCGCGCCGAGCGCCGGCGGGTTCCCGGCGACCTTCGAGGCCATCGCGGCCAACATCGAGCGGGTGGTCAAGGGCAAGCGCCGCCTCGTTCGACTCCTGCTGCTGTGCCTGTTGGCCGAGGGCCACGCGCTGCTGCGCGACCCTCCCGGGGCGGGCAAGACCGTGCTCGCCAAGACTGTGGCACGCACGCTCGGCCTGGAGTTCGGCCGCGTCCAGTTCACACCCGACCTGCTGCCCAGCGACGTGGTCGGGGTGTCGCTGTGGAATCCGGTGCGCAACGGCTTCGAGTTCAGGCCGGGTCCGGTGTTCGCCGGGCTGCTGCTGGCCGACGAGATAAACCGCACCTCGCCGCGCACGCAGTCGGCGCTCCTCGAGGCGATGGCGGAGCGACAGGTCACCGTCGACGGCACCACCCACCGGCTCGCCTCGCCGTTCCTGGTGATCGCGACGGAGAACTCCGAGGAGATCGAAGGGACCTTCCCGCTCCCAACCAGCCAGCTCGACCGCTTCCTCATGAGCCTCAGCGCCGGTTTCCCCGACCGTGCCGCCGAGGCGGAGATTCTGGACTCGCAGCTCACCGGGGACCCCCTCGAGGCACTCCCGGCGGTCGCCGACACGGCTGCGGTGCAGGCCATGATCGAGGCGGTCCGGGCGGTCCATGTGGCGCCGGCGGTGCGCGACTACCTCGTGGACTTGGCCTTCAACAGCCGCGCCCACGGCGCCATCGCCGGCGGGATGTCGCCGCGGGCGGTGCTGGGCCTGCAGCGCGCCGCGCAGGCGCGGGCCGCCTCGTCGGGCCGGAACTTCGTGCTGCCCGACGACATCAAGGGCGTCGCCCGGCCCATCCTGCTGCACCGCATTACCCTCCACCAGAGCGCCCAATTCAACGGCGCGACCCCCGCGGCGGTGATCGAGGAGATCCTGGCCGACACCCCCAGCCCGCCGGTCAGCGTTCGCTGAGCAGGAACGGCACGGTGACCAGAGCCGGCGCCCTGGCGCTGCTCTCGGCCCTGCTGTTCGGGGCCACCGCGCTGCTGTTCGGGCTGCCGGAGCTGTTCTTGGCGGCTGTGGTGTGCGCCGGGCTGGTGCTGCTGGCCGGTATCGCCGTCTCGGTCCGGCCCCCGCTCCGGGCGGTCTGCAACCCGGCGCGTCGGCGCATTCAGAGCGGCACGCCGCTGGAGATCCTCCTGCGGGTCAGCAACGGGGCCCGGCACCGGCGCGTCGCCGCCGCAGCGATCTTCGACGAGTCCCATCATCGTCCCGGAGCGGTCCTGCGGCTGGCGACGATGCTCTCCGGAGCGGTCATCGAGGAGCGGTACCTCCTGTTGACTGCCAAGCGCGGCTGGCGCGCCGTGGGCCCGCTCACGGTGGAGGTGGAGGACCCTCTGGCCTTGGCGCGGCGGCGGCACCGTCTGCTGCCGCAGGGCCGCGTCCTGGTCTGGCCGCGGATCGACGAACTAGCGGCGCTGCCGGAGAGGATCGACTGTGCCAGCGAGCGACGACGGCAAGCCCAGTTGGTCGGCGGCGCGGCCACGGACTTCCACAGCCTTCGACGCTTCGAGCCGGGCGACGACCCGCACCGGATCCACTGGCCGTCCAGCACTCGCTACCAGGAACTGCTCGTGCGTCGCTTCGAGACCGTGCAGCGGCCGGAGACGCTGCTCTTCTTGGAGACCGACGAGGCCGCGGCCAGCCCCGGGACCTTCGAACGGATGGTGTCCGCAGCGGCCGGCCTGGCGGTGATGGCCACAGCCGAGGCGGGATCGGTCCGGCTCGTCACCCGCGACGCCTCAGACGTGCGCGCCCAGGGCATCCCGACGGCGGTGCTCGACACTCTGGCCCTCATCGGACAGATCCCGACCGGTACCCGGCCTGCGCCGCGGCTGCCGGTCGGCGCGGCGCGCATGAGCCTCCTGGCCGTCACCGGCGACGGGATCCGCGACTCCCCGCCGGCGCTGGATCTCTTCCAGGGTCGACGGATCGTCCTGCGGTTCTGGCACGACGAGCCCCCACCGGAGCAGCGCGACGTGGTCGACATCGGGCCCGGGGAGTCCACGGTGAAGCGATGGGATGAGTTCCGGGCGCTGCGCACCGGCGCCGGCGCCCCGTGAGCGCACCGGCCACCCCGGAGCGGGGCACGCTGGCAGCGGAGCTGCTGGCGACGACGGTCACGCTGGCTGCCCTCGCGGGAGGTGTCCGCCTCTTCGACGGCCACTCTTTCCTGGCCCCTGTGCTGGGCACGGCGCTCTTGACGCACCTGCTCGTCGCCTTAGTGCGTCGAGCCGGCCGGGGCGTGGCGCTCGGCGCGCTCGTCTCGGCGCTGGGCGCGGCCGGACTGCAGCTGTGGGTTCACTACCCACACACGACGGCCTACGGGCTGCCCCGGCGGGCGACCGCCGAAGCGCTCGCCTCTGACCTCGGCGGCATCGGGGGGCTGCTGGCGACCTCGGCGGTGCCGCTGCGTGAGGACACCGGCCTCCTCGTGGCCGCCGCGGCGGTCGCTTGGCTGCTCTCCCTGCTGAGCGACTGGGGGGCTTTCCGGGTCGGGGCGCGGAGTGAGGCATTGGCCCCGGCGGCAATCCTGGTCGGGTCAGTGGCCGCTTTCGGCACCCACCGGGGCGCCATCAGCTACCCGACCGCCGTCGCGGCCTGCACCGTCGCCTTCGCCTTGGCCCACGCCGCGGCACGGTCCGCGGCGGCGCCGGCGGTACACACCGCGGGGCAACGCCGGGGGTTCCTGCCGCGGGGGCTGGCCGCCGGGGCCACCGCGGTCGCTGCCGGCGCGCTGATCACCACCGCCCTGCTGCCGACGATCAGCGACGGCCCGCTGAGGGCGCTGCTGGATCCCTCGGTGAGCCCGACCGACAGTGGCCGAAAGGTCGTCCTCAGCCCCCTCGTGGCAGTCCCGGGCCGGCTCCTGC
This sequence comes from Acidimicrobiia bacterium, assembly GCA_009840735.1. Lineage (GTDB taxonomy): Bacteria > Actinomycetota > Acidimicrobiia > Acidimicrobiales > CATQHL01 > VXNF01. The sequence continues at coordinate 22,246 of VXNF01000014.1, forward strand.
AGAACCCCGATCTGGAGCTCTTCACCGTCCGGAGCACCGGGCGGGCCTACTGGCGGCTGACCGCCCTCGGAGACTTCAACGGGGTGGTCTGGTCGCTGGACGAGAGCACTGCTGGCGCAGGCAAGTCACTGCCCGCTGCCGCCGCCACCACCGGGCCGGTGAGCAGGACCGCCCAGAGCTACCAGATCGGCGCGCTGGCCGCGGTCTGGCTCCCGGCGGCCTACCAACCGGTGGCTTTCGAGCCGCTGGGTTCGCCCTTCGAGGCCGGTTTCGAACCGAACTCCTCCACGCTTCTGGTGGGCTCGGGGCACAGCGACTCCGACGGGCTGGCCTACACGGTCCAGTCGGATGTGCCGCGCTTCGACCGGACCTTCCTGGCCGCGCTGCGCAACGACCCCGCGGCGGTGCCGCCGGGTTCGGTGGACCTGCCGGCGGACCTGAGCCCGTCGCTGGCCACCGCCGCCGCCGCGGTGACCGCGGAGAGCGACGGGCCGTACGAGCAGGCGCTGGCCCTGCAGAGCTGGTTGCGCGACAGCTTCGAGTACGACCTCGAGGCGGCGCCGGGCCATTCGGTCGCCCGGCTCGAGTCGTTCCTGTTCGAGGAGCGCCGGGGCTACTGCGAGCAGTTCGCAGCCGCCTTCGCCACCCTCGCTCGGACTCTCGGCCTGCCGGCGCGGGTGGCGGTCGGCTTCACCCCGGGGGTGGCCCTCGAGACCGACGCGGCCGGCCGAACGCTCTACAGCGTGCGCGGCCAGCACGCCCACGCCTGGCCGGAGGTCTACATGAGCGGCGCTGGCTGGGTGGCCTTCGAGCCCACCCCCGGGCGCGGCGCCCCCGGAGCGGAGCTGTACACGTTCTTGGCCGAACAGCAGGATTCACCGCTGGCGTCGCAGGCACCCACGGTGCCCGAACCTCCCGCGGGGCCCGGACCGAGCATCGAGGGGCCGCCGCCGGCGGCACCGCCGGTTCCCACTGCCGGGGAGGCTCCCGCCGATAACGGCGGCATTAACGCGGCCCGCGCCGGGCGCCTCGCCGGCCTGGCCCTCGCCGCTGCCGCCGCTGCCGCCGCTGCCGCCGCCCTGTACGCGGTCGCCACCGCCGCCCTCGGCGCCCTGCAGCGCCGACGCCGACGCCGCTGGGCCGCGGGCGACGCGGGCCGCGGCGCGGTCGTGGCCTGGGAGGAAGCCATTGAGCTGTTGCGCCCGCGCCGCATCAGGCCGCAACGCTCCGAGACGCCCCTCGAGGTGGCCGCACGGGCCGCCCGCTTGCTCGGCTCGGCACCGGAGCCGTGGCAGCGACTCGCTTTCTGCGTCTCGGCGGCGGCGTTCGCCGGCGGCCCCATGCCAGCCGAGCTCCGACAGCAAGCCGCCGCCGCCGCCAACGAGATCGCCGCCGACCTGCAAGAGTCCCGCACGACCGCAGATCGCCTGCGCGGCGCCGTCGACCCGCGACCCTGGAGATTGCTGCTGCGCTCTCTGCGCCGTCAGTCGCTCCGCTGATCGCGGTTGAACCGGTCGCGCATCCGCTGGCCGGGCGTCCCGCTGTCGTCGCGCCAAGCGCCGCTCAGGGGATTGCGCGAGATCTGCTGCAACCCGGCCTTGCCGACGAGGCGCGCATTGCGCTCGAAGAACATCGCCGAGGCCAGCATGATCAAGAAGCCCACGAACGAGAGCCAGAACGACGTGGACAGGGTGAAGACCATGAAGACGATTCCGGCGATGAACCCTAGGACCGAGCGCCGCAAGTTCCGGAAGCCGTGGCGAAACACCGTGGTGGAGCGAACCTCTTCGGCCAACTCCGGGTCTGTCTCATAGAGGTTCGCCTCGATCTCGCTGAGAATCCGTTGCTCGTCCTCCGACAGCGGCACGTGCCTTGCTCCCTTCACGTTCGACGGCGTTCCGGTCAGCCGATCCCCGACCGGCCGACACCGCAAGTCTCGCACACGCGACGCCCCGCCACAACGCCACCTCGCCCATCCAGCGGACTCGAACCCCCGCCGCCGCCGCGGCGACAGCGGCGCGGCGTCCTAGCATGGGCGAGGTGAGCGGCCCCGAGCGCCCGGCGGCTTTGACGCTGGGCGTGCAGCGGCAGGCAGGATTCGGGTGAGCGGCCCCGAGGGCCCGGCTACGGCACGCTCGGCGCTGCCGGGACGCCGGGCGCGAGCACTGGCGACCCTGGCGATCCTGTTGGCGGGGGCTTGCGGCGGGCTCATCGGCTACGCCCTCGTGGACGTGAGCTGTTCGGGGGACTGCGGCTGGCAACTCGGCCTCGGCACCCTCGTGGGCGCCGTGGCGAGCGCCGCCGGCGTGGCCGTGGTCACATCGCTCACGCTGCGCGCCATGCACGAGTGGCGCACGGCCCCGCGGGCAGCCGCGTCGCCGAGAACCCGACGGGGACCGGCGCGGCGCACCTGAGCACGACAGCGGGGCGCGAATTGCGGCAGCATGGTGACCATGGCGACGCGCATCCTGACCGTCGAGGACGACGAGAGAATCCGCACCTCCCTGCGGCTGGCCCTCGAGGACGAAGGCTGGGAAGTGGAGGAATCCTCCAACGGGGAGGCCGCCCTGAACACCTTCCGGCGCCACCCCGCCGACGTGGTCCTGATCGACATCATGCTGCCGGGGGTGGACGGGTTCGAGGTCTGCCGCTCTCTACGGCGGATCAGCAACGTTCCCATCGTCATGGTGACCGCCCGAGAGGACACCCACGACATCGTCGCCGGGCTCGAGGCCGGCGCCGACGACTACCTCACCAAGCCGTTCGCGCCCAAGGAGCTGTCGGCGCGCATCCGGGCCTTGCTGCGCCGCGCCCGCAGCGCCGAGGGGGCGCCGACGAACTTCATCTTCAGCGACCTTGAGGTCAACGCCGAGGAGGGCACCGTGCGCCGCGGCGGCCAGGAGATCGGCCTCACCAAGACCGAGCTCCGACTGCTCGTGGAGTTGGCCTCCACCCCTGGGCGCACCCTCAGCCGGGAGGTGCTGCTGGAACGGATCTGGGGCTACGACTACTTCGGCGACAGCCGTCTCGTGGACGTACACATCCGCCGCCTGCGGACCAAGATCGAGACCGACCCCGCCCAGCCCCGCCGAGTCGTGACCGTGCGCGGCGAGGGCTACAAGCTGCAGCCGTAGGTGCTGTGGCCGCACGCGTGTCGCTCCGGCTGCGCGTCAGCCTCGTTTTCGGTCTCGGCGCCCTCGTGCTCTCCGCAGGTCTGTCTCTCATCACCTACGAGCTGACTCGGGACAATCTGCTGAACCGCCGAGAAGAGACGTCCCTGGCCCGCGTGGCGTTCAACGCCACCCAGGTGAGCCGGCTCATCGACGCCGAGTCGACCGAGCAGCAGCTGCGTGACCTGCTGCAGAGCCTCTACACGCCGCTCGGCGCCCGCCCGGTCATCCGCTTCGGGGACCTCTGGCTCTCCGCCAACCCGGTGGAGTTCAGCGAGCCGCAGATCGACCCGCTCCTCAAGGCCACGGTGGCGGGGGGCCGCGCCGCGCAGATGCGCTACGTGGTGGGCGAGACCCCGTTCGCCGTCATCGGTATCCCCTACTTCGACATCGACGCCGCCTACTACGAGGCCGTGCCGTTGGACGACATCGCCGACACGCTCAGCTCGCTGCTGATCGCGCTCCTCACCGGCAGCGCCGTCACGGTGCTCGTCGGCATCGGTATCGGCATCTGGGCATCCCAGCGCGCCGTGCAACCGCTCACCGACATCGGCGAGGCGGCCGAAGCCATCGCCGCCGGCGACTTGAACACGCGCCTCGAAGGCGCCGACCCCGACCTCGAGCGGCTGTCGCGCTCGTTCAACCAGATGGCCAGCGCCTTGCAGGACCGCATCGAGCGAGACGCCCGATTCGCATCGAACGTCAGCCACGAGCTGCGCTCGCCGCTCATGACCCTGACCGCCTCGTTGGAGGTGCTGCGCAAGCGCGAGTCCGAGCTGCCGGTGCGCTCCCAGATGGCGCTCAACCTGCTCAGCGCCGACCTGGATCATTTCAAGCAGCTCGTCGCCGACCTGCTGGAGATCTCCCGCTACGACGTCGGCGCCGCCGCTTTGGAGCTCGAAGAGTTCGAGATCATCGAGTTCGTCCAGCAGGCGGCGCGCGTCTCGGGCCACTCGCCGCGCCTCACGCGGGATCCCGGCACCGAGGGACTCGTGCTGCGCGCCGACCGGCGGCGCCTGGCGCAGGTCATGGCGAACCTGTTGGAGAACGCCGACAACCACGCCGGCGGCGCCACCGGCATCCATGTGGGGCGCTCGGACTCCGTGGTGGAGATCTCGGTGATCGACGCCGGTCCGGGCGTCGCGCCCGAGGACCGCGCCGTCATCTTCGACCGCTTCTCCCGCGGCAGCCGCTACACCTCCGGCGGGCGTTTCAGCGGCACGGGCCTGGGACTGGCGCTCGTGGCTGAGCACGTCCGCCTGCACGGCGGCTCGGTGCGCGTGACCGATCCGGCCGGCGGCGCTGCCGGCGCCTGCTTCACCGTGACGCTGCCGGTGGCGGAGCTGTGATGGCTGCACGGGCGCGCCGCCTGCTTGCCCGGGCCTCCCGCCTGGGCTTGGCGATCCTCGGGACGGCCGTCGCCGCGGCGGCCTGCGGCGTGCCCCAAGATCCGGCGCCGCGCGTCTTGGAGGCGTCCGCCCTCCCGGAGGAACTGGCGATCCCCTCCACGACGACCACCTCCACTGAGGCCCCCGTGCCGCGCCAGAGCGTCAACCTCTACTTCGTGGACGGAGAGGCGCTGAGCGAGCCCATCCAGCGGGAGCTAGCCACCCCCGCCGGCCTCCTGGCCTCCCTCGAGGCCCTGATCGAGGGCCCCACCGAAGAGGAGGCCGGCGACGGTCTCACGTCGGTCATCCCCGCCGAGACGGTGATCCTCGGCAGTGATCTCAGCAACGGCGTGCTGCAGGTGAACCTGGCCGAGGGGACCCTCGAGCAGATCGAGGGGGCGCTGCAGAGCCTGGCGATCGCCCAGTTGGTCTTCACCGCCACCGAGCTTCCCGGCGTCGAATGGCTCTGGGTGCTGATCGAGGGCGAGCCGCGAGCCCTGCCCACCGACGAGGGCGACGTGGAGGCGCCGGTGGGCCGAGTCCACTACGCCTCCCTCGGGCCGCCGGGCTCGGTCTGGCGACCCTAGGACCGGCAGGCCTCCGCCACCGCCCAGAGGCTGTCGGGGATCGGCTTGAGCGCCGCGGTGGCCTCGCCGAGGGGGACCAGCGCGATCTGCCCGGCGTCGACCGCCACCATCTGGCCGAACTCTCCCGCGTGCGCGGCCTCCACCGCCGCCACCCCATAGGCGCTGCACAGGACGCGGTCGAAGGCGATCGGCGTGCCGCCGCGCTGGATGTGGCCCAGCACGGTGATCCGAGTCTCGAGGCCGGTGCGCCGCTCGATCTCGGTAGCCACGATGGCGCCGATGCCGCCGAGGCGGACGTGTCCGAACTCGTCGAGGCTCGGCTCGGGCACTGCGAGGGTCCCGGCGACCGGGCGGGCACCTTCGGCCACCACGACCACCGAGGAGCGGGCACCGGTCTGGTGCAGGGCGCGCAGCTCCGCCGCCACCGCGGCGATGTCGAAGAGCCGCTCGGGCACCAGGATGGCGGCGGCGCCGCCGGCGATCCCCGCCCACAGCGCCACGTGGCCGGCGTGGCGGCCCATGACCTCCACGACCATGACCCGGTTGTGCGACTCGGCGGTGGTGTGCAGCCGGTCGATGGCGTCGGTGGCGGTCTGCACCGCGGTCTCGAAGCCGAAGGTCACCTGAGTGCCGCCGACGTCGTTGTCGATGGTCTTGGGCACCCCCACGAGTGCCACCCCGAGGTCGCGGTGCAGCTTGTGCGCCACGCTCAGCGTTCCCTCCCCGCCCACGACGATCAGCGCCTCCACGCCGCGGCGGGCCAGCACCTCGACCACCTGCGACGGGCCGCCGTCTGACATGTAGGGCTGGAGGCGCGAGGTTCCCAGGATGGTGCCGCCGCGGGACAGGATCCGAGCGGCGCGCTCGGGGGTGACGAGGGTCGCCTCGTCCTCGGTCACGCCTCGCCAGCCGTCCCGGAAACCCAGGACTTCGTCGCCCCAGCGTCGGGCGCCGTGCAGCACCACGGCCCGGATCACGGCGTTGAGCCCCGGGCAGTCGCCGCCGCCGGTCAGGATGCCGAGGCGCATCGCCAGCTCAGCCCAGGTCGGGGAGGGCCTTGCGCAGGTTGCGGACTGCCTGGCCGATGCGCTGTTCGTTCTCGATAAGGGCGAAGCGAACATGGCCCTCGCCGCCGGGCCCGAACCCTCCGCCCGGTGAGGTGGCCACGCCCGCTTCAGTGACGAGATAGGAGGCGAACTGCACCGAGTCCATGTGGCGGTAAGCCGCCGGGATCGGTGCCCAGACGAACATCGTGGCCTGGGGCGGATCCACCGGCCAGCCGATCCGCGCCAGACCTTCGCAGAGGCTGTCGCGGCGACTCTGGTAGGTCTCGTTCACCAGCTTGGGGTAGTCGGCCGCCTCGTTGAGTGTCACGGTGGCGGCGATCTGGATGGGCTGGAAGGTGCCGTAGTCCAGGTAGGACTTGAGCTTGGCCAGCGCAGCCACCACTTCGGCGTTGCCCGCCATGAACGCCACTCGCCAGCCGGCCATCGAGAAGGACTTGGTCAGGGAGTAGAACTCCACCGCCACGTCGAGCGCCCCGGACGCCTGCAGGATGGACGGCGGCCGGTAACCGTCGAAGGCCACGTCGGCGTAGGCGAAGTCGTGGACGACGAGCACCTCGTGGGCGCGGGCGAAGTCCACGACGCGCTGCATGAAGTCCAGGTCCACGCACGCGGTGGTCGGATTGTGGGGGAACGACAGGAGAATGACCCGCGGCTTGGGCCACGAGTACTCCCAGCGCTGGCGGAGCACCTCGTCGAGGTCGTCGCCGGTGGCGAGGGGAATGTGGCGGATCTCAGCGCCTGCGAACAGCGGCGCGTAGAGGTGGATGGGATACGACGGCGCCGGCACCAGCACCGCGTCGCCCGGCTGCAGCAGCACCCACATGAGGTGCGAGAGTCCCTCTTTGGCACCGATGGTGTTGATGACCTGGGTCTCGGGGTCGAGCTCGACGCCGAACCGTCGCAGGTAGAGGTCCGACACGGCGCTGCGGAGCTTGGGAATCCCGCGGCTGAGCGAGTAGCGGTGGTTGCGCGGGTTGCGCACCGCCTCGGCCAGTTTCTCCACGGCGATGTCCGGCGACGGGATGTCCGGGTTGCCGAAGCCGAGGTCGATGATGTCCTCGCCGCGGCGACGGCCCTCCACCTTGAGGCGGTCGATCACCGAGAACACGTACGGTGGGAGGTTGGTGATGCGGCGGAACTCCATCGGCGCCGAGGCTAGCGAGCGAGCGCGTCAGCCCCGTGGCGGAGCGGGCCGCCTCGTGGCGCCTCATCCACGGAGGCGCCGTCCAGTCCGCCGAAGCCCGCGCCAGCTAGGTCGTCCAGCGCCAGGCGAGCCGCCCCGATGACCCCCGCCCGGTCGCCGTGGCGGGCAGGGCGCACGGCCACCGGCGGCCGCCGCTCCTGATCGATGTAGATCTCGGCCAGCTCGTCTCGCACCGGCGCGAGGAACACCTCGCCCAGCTCCGACAGGCCCCCGCCCAGCACGACCACTTGCGGGTCGATCAGCAGGATCAGGTTGTTGAGGCCCAGCGCGACCCACCGCGAGCACTCGCGCAGCAGCCGCCGCGCCACCGGGTCGCCGGCGGTCGCCAGCTCGCCCACGTGCCTGCCCCGCAGGTCGCCGACCCGGCCGGCCACCCGCTCCCGCAGCGCCGGCGCCCGTCCGGCTTCGGCTGCGGCGCGGGCCGCCCGGCCGAGGGCGTCGCCTGACGCCACCTGTTCCCAGCAGCCGCGGCGACCGCAGAGGCACTCGGGGCCGTCGGGCGCCACGACCATGTGCCCGGCCTCGCCGGCCAGTCCGTGGGCGCCGCGGCGGATCGCTCCGTCGAGCAGGGTCGCAGCCCCGATCCCGGTGCCGAAGGTACACAGCAGCCCGTCGCTGAACCCGTCCGCGGCGCCGCCCTCCATCTCGCCGCGCAACGCGGCCGTGGCGTCGTTGTCCACCGTCACGGGGCGCGCCAGGCGCTCGGCCAGCTCGGCCCGCAGCGGGAAGTCGTCGATGGCAGGGATGTTCGGCGAAGTCGTCACGACCCCCGAGCGGCCCACCAGCCCAGCGCAGCCCACGCCCACGGCGCCGACGGGCACGGACAGCTCCGACTCGAAGCTCGCCACCATGTCGCAGATCGCCTCGGTGATGCCCGCCATCGTCTCGGGCCGGTCGCTGCGCCGCACGCCGACGCCGGCGGAAGGATCGGCGCCGAGGACTTCGGCGCGGATGTTGGTGCCGCCCACGTCGAAGCCGGCAACGGCGCCGGCGCTCACGGGGACGCTCGCCGGGGCGGGCCGCTGGGCTTCACCCAGCAGGTCGGGCGCGCTCAGCGGCCAGCGCCTCGATGCGCCGTCGCAGCTGATCCAGCGCCGTCAGCATGATGCGGGACTCGGCGCGGCGCTTCACGAACCCGGGCACTGCCACCGTCAGCTCGGCCGCCAGCGAATAGGTGATGAGCGTCTTGGCGCCGTCCTCGCCCGCCGGCGCCATCTCGTACTCGCCGTCGAGCTGACGGACCTGATCCCCCTCGGTCAGCCGCCACGCCACCCGCAGCGGGTTGGTACCGTAGAAGTACTTGAGGGTGTAGCTGACGCTGCGGCCCATGGCCGCGGCGCGGAACGCCACGAGTCCCCCGGCGCCGCTGTCGTCGCGGCGCAAGACCCGGGCCTCCTTGACGTCCGGCGCCCACTGCGGGTATTGCTCGAAGTCCACGACGACTTCGAAGCAGTCCATAGGTGAAGCGTTCACCAGCGTCTGACGCGTCGAGAAATCAACCATGCCGCCTCCGCTGCACACCGGGGGACCGGCCCGCGAACGTGCCGAAGCAGGCACCCCAGAGAGCGATCACGCCCAAGCCGTACACGCAGCCAAGAATACCGAACGCCAGCGGGCCGAAGGGGTGAAGGGCGGCGCCGGTAAGTCCTGCGGCGCACTGCAGCCCTACGGCGACCCGCAGTTCGCGGCGCAGCGAGCGGGGTGCCCCCGGCATCTGCACGAACGCCGCCAGCGTCGAGACCTGCTCGAAACGACTGCGGCGCACCGCTGCCACATAGGCCCGCCCGAAGGCCAGACAGCCGGCGCCGAACAGCACCAGTGCCACGACCTGCGCGGCCGTGGCGGCACGGGCCGGCCAGGCCGCCCCTGCAGCGACGGCCACGCAGACCACCGCTGTGCCAGCTCGGGAGGCGACTTGCAGCCAACGCCAGGGCGGCGCTCCCGGGCTCTCGTCGGCCGCCGCGGCGCTCAGCTCAGCGCGCGGCACAAGTCCCCGGCCAGGCGGTCGTAGCCGAACTGCTCTTCGGCCCGGCGTCGGGCCGTCGCGCCGAGGCGGCGACGCCGGTCGGGATCCTCAATCCGCGACGCCAGGGCGGCGGCCACCGCAGCGGCATCGCCCGGGTCGGAGACGACGAGACCGGCGACGCCGTGCTCCACAGCCTCGGCCGCTCCCCCGCTGGCACCGGCGACCTGCGCCACGCCGGCCGCTGCCGCCTCCAAGAAGACGATCCCGAACCCCTCCTGCTCGAGCCCGAACCAGCGTCGGCGGCACAGCATGGCGAACAGGTCCGCCGCCCCGTAAAGCTCGGCCAGTTCCGCCTCGGCCACCCGCCCGAGCAGGCGCGCCGGCGCGCCGGTGCGGCGCACGAGCCTCGCCAGCCTGTCGCGGTCCCGGCCGTCGCCGGCGATGAGCAGCCGGATCGGTGACCTGTGGGCCGCGAGCTGCGCCACCGCCTCGATCAGGCGGTCCATGCCTTTGCGCGGCACGAGACGGCTGACGCTCAGGATCAGGGTCTCTGCCTCGCCCAGCCCGAGGCGGCGGCGCGCCGCCTGCCGACGCTGCGCCGAAAGGGGCGCGAAGCGGTCCAAGTCGACCCCCGGCGGCACGTAGCTGTCGGTGGCCATGTCGGGGCAGAGCCGCTTGGCCTCGCCGGCGGCGTACCGGCTGGCGGATATCACGACCTCGGCGCCCGCCAGGGTGCGCCGCAGCACCGGCCCGGCGACCGGCAGCCGCGCCGGCACCGTCACCTCGGCGCCGTGCAGCACGACCCCGTAAGGAACATCTAGGCGCGGCCCCAGAGCCCCCACCGGCACCGCCGGGTCGAAGACCACCAACTCGGCACCGACCCGCTCCAGCAGCCCGCGGATCTCGCCGAGCAGCGACGGAGTGGGCAGCAGGAAGCGGGCCTTGCTGCGCACGATCTTGTACGGCTCGCCGGCGTCGAAGGCCGCCGACGCCGGGTGCGGGCGGGTGAGGACGCAGAACCGGTCAGGCGGCAGGCGCCGCCAGAGCTCCCAGAGATAGTTCTGGATCCCCCCCAGCTTCGGCGGGTAGTCGTTGGTGACCAGCAGGTGGCGGCGCGGGCTGCACCCGTCGCCGCCCGAGGGCGCAGGCTCAGCCACGAGTCGCTCGCCGGGTCGTCGCTGGGGTCGCCTCCGCGGCGATTCCCAGCCGGCTCGCTACCCAGTCGGCGTGACGGGCCAGCATCTCATCGTCCCCGCGGCGGTAGCGCTGCACCGTCTCGAGAACCTGCGGATCGCCGCCACAGCCGACGTTGCCCAACACCACGAGTGCGTTGCGCCGCAGGTAGCGGGGGTCGCGCTCGGGGATGTACCAGCGCCCGTAGCGCTCCATGAGATCCTCGTCGCCGGCAGCCAGCAACGCCAGCACGTCCAGGGTGGGATCCTGCGCGCTGTCGCCGGGGCGATCCGGGGTATCGCTCTCGGGCCGCCGGTTCGGCGGGCAGACCTCCTGGCAGTCGTCGCAGCCGTAGATCCGGTCACCCAGAGCCTCCCGGAACTCGACGGGGAAGTCGCCGGCAGCCTGCAGCAGCCACGCCAGACAGCGGCGGGCATCCACGACTCCCGGCGCAATGATCGCACCGGTCGGACAGCCGTCCAGGCAGCGACGGCACGGTCCGCAGCCGTCGGGCACCCGTTCTGCGGCGGGTCGCAGCGCCGCGTCGGTGACCACCGAGCCCAGCACGAACCAGCTCCCGGCACCGGGAAGCAACAGGTTGCTGCTCTTGCCGTAGTAGCCCAGTCCGGCCCGGTGGGCAGCCTCTCGGTCCACGAGGGCGTTGTCGTCGGCCACGACCACCGCCCGGTAGCCGGCTGCGCGCAGAACCTCCGACACCGCCCCGAGGGCGCTGCGCAACTCGCCGTAGACGTCGCCGGTCGCATACCGGGCGACCCGCGCCCGCGGCCGACCCCCCTCTGGCTGCGCCGCTGCGGTCTCGGCCTCGCCTACCCCGGCGGCGCTTCGTTCGGCTAGTCGTGGAGGGGGTGCGCCGACGCGGGCGTAGCGCATGGCGCCCACCACGAGAGACGACGCGCCGGGCAGGATCCGGGAGGGGTCGGTGGAGCGGTCGGGGTTCCGGTACGTGAACTGCATGCCGCCAGCCAGCCCGTCGGCTCGGCGCTCGCGCAGATCACGGCGCGTGCCCGCGAAGACCTCGACGGCCGCTACGCCGACCGCGGTCAGCCCGGCCCGCCGGCCCGCCTCCAGGGTCTCTGCCCGGAGCCCCGCGTGCGGGTCGCTCTCCCCCGACCCGTCGCGGCCGGCGTCGTCGCCAACAGCCTCCGGCACCCCGCTCTGGGCTATCTCACGTCCTTGAGCGCGCCGCTCGCCGGTTCCGCCCGATGGCACGCTCCGAGCGTACGGCCCACAGTCGTACCCGCCGAGACACCCGCGCCCAAGAGCCGCCCGCGAGCCGCCACAGGTGCCCTAAGGCCTCACCACCGCATGCTTCTCGACGGCGACGGCGACGCCCGTCGCATCAGGCCGCAAGTGTCCTACAGCCGCACCACGGCGCGCCGTAGAGTGCAGCTGACCGGGTCGACCGCGTAGCCGCAGGACTCCAGCGCGGTGAGCCCCAGCAACGGCTCGACATCGTCGGGGCCGAGCACGACCCCGCAGCCCGTCCGCTCGCCCATGAACTCGACCTCGGCGACGGTCATCTCGGCCCGATACTCGCTCCCATCTGCCAGCAGGAACGTCCTCGTGCCGCGCGGCTTCAATCCGATGGCCTCGAGGTGCCGACGCGGCACGATCGAGTCGGTCGCGCCGGTACCGACCACGAACTCGCCCTGCCAGCACCGGTCCGGCGCCGCCGGGTTTCGGATAGTCACGTCCACTCTGGTCTCACCCATGCTGTCCACCTCCTGGGCGTCTCGCCTCGCCGACTTCGGCTCGTCCTCGTGACACTACAGCCACCATAAGCGACCCGTCAACTATCCACAATACTTGAAATAATGTGCATACCGAGAATCTCGCCCCGCCAGGTCGGCGACTCGTGCCCCCCCGATGCCGAGCCCAGCGCCACGAACGCCTACGGCAGTTGCCGCGGTCAGACCAAGACGGGCATCATTCGGCGAGCGAGAGCAGGCGGTCGGCGTACCACTCGAGGGGGCGGCGGTGAATCCACGCATCAATCGGCGCTTCCCAGGCACGGATCTCCGCCACCCTTTCGCGCCAGCGCCGAGGAATGCCGCTGATGCCAAATCGCGCTCCGAGCGCCGCGCCCGCCGGAGCAGCGGTGCTGTCCGTGTCGCCGCCAGCGTTGACTATGGCCGTCAACCCGTCCTCGAAGCTCTCCGGGTGGCACGCGGACCAGAGCACCGCGCCGAGCGTCTTGGGGGCGAACCCGATCCCGCCGCTGTCCAACTCCAGATCCTCGATCCGAGCGCCCCAGGCGAGAGCGACTTCAACGACGTCCCGAACCGCGGCGGGTGGAGTGTCAGGATGATCAGTGGGCACCTGCCGCCCGCGGGAGGCGCGGATTGCGGCCGTGGCTCGCTCAACCAGATCGCGGGAGGTGATTCGCTCATCACGCAGGCATGCGGCGATAGCGAAGTCCGCCAGCAGGGTAGACCACACGCAGCGCCAGTCCCAGTGTGTGACGATCGCGGAGACCACGCTGTTGCGCGCAAGAGCGGCATCGTCTCGCATCCAGCGCAGGGCCACAGGCCCACAACGCATGACCGAGCCGTTGCCAGCGCTGCTTCGGCCCGACTCCTCCCACACAAGGCGAGCCGCGTCGGCCGCCGAGTCTCCTTGCGGCGGCCGGACCTTGCCGGTAGCCGGCTGGCCGGAGCGGACGTAGTTCCTCAGCTCGCGGCGCGGGTACGCGCCACCGTACCGCTCCAGCACCCGACGCGTCAGGCCGCCCATGCCGGCACCGTTCAACTCGCCCCACGCCCAGAAGCGGTAGGCCAAATCAGCAAGATCGAGGTCCTCGCCCGCTATGCAGGCTTCTGCTAGCAGGATCGCCTGTGCGAGATCGTCGTCGTCGGGGAATCCCCCTCGCGCGGTGATCTCGCACACGCCGTGGGGATTCTGAGCTGCGATCCAGGCTCGGCTCTTACCTTCCCAGGGGATTCCGAGGAGGTTCCCCACTCCAACACCCACCATCAATCCTGTTGCTCGCTCACTCAATTCCATCCGTCCCGCTCCTTTACATAGTTGACGGTCAGACTTCGGGGCTCGGTTAGTCGCTGGGGGCGGTGGCGGCTTGGGCCTGCGATGCTTGCACCCAGCGGGCCAGGGCGGCTGCGGCGGTGCCGCTGTCGAGGGCGGCGGCGGCGAGGCGCAGGCCTTCGGGCAGGTCGGCAGCCATGTCGCCCACCACGAGGCCGGCGGCGGCGTTCAGGCACACGATCTCCCGCCAGGGCACCGACTCGCCCGCCAACAGCGCCTGCGTCGCCGCCACGCCTGTGGCCACGTCCTCACCGGCCAAGTCGGCCAACTCGACGGTGGCCAGGCCCAACTCCGCCGGCGTGACGGTGTAACGCTCGATGCGACCCTCGCGCAGCTCGATCACCCTCGTCGGCCCGACCGTGGACAGCTCGTCGAGACGGGGATAGCCGTGGACCACCATGGCTCGCTGCGTGCCGGTGACGGCCAGCACCTCCGCCATCCGCTCGGCCATGGCCGGGTCGTTCACGCCGATCACCTGACGGCGCACGCCGGCAGGGTTCGCCATCGGCCCCAGGTAGTTGAAGGCCGTGGGCACCCCCAGGCTGCGCCGCGTGGGGCCGGCGTGGCGCAGCGCCGGGTGGAACAGCGGCGCCAAGCAGAAGGCGATGCCCGCCTCACGCAGGCACGCCGCCACCCCGGCCGGACCCAGATCCACCACCACGCCGAGCGCTTCGAGCAGATCCGCCGATCCGCAGGAGGACGAAACGGCTCGGTTCCCGTGCTTGCAGACTCGGGCGCCGGCACCGGCGGCCACCAGAGCCGCCATCGTTGAGATGTTCAGCGACCCGCTGCCGTCGCCTCCGGTGCCGCAGGTGTCGATAAGCCCCATGGCTTCGGCGTCCACCCCGACGTCGAGGGCAGCGGCCCGCAGGCCATCGAGGAGTCCCGCCAGCTCCGCCGCCGTCTCGCCCTTGGTCCGCAGCCCGATCAGCAGGCCGGCCATCTGGGCCTCCGAGGCGGCGCCGGTCAGCATGGCGTCCGCCGCGGCGCGTGCCTGGCGGCCCGACAGGTGCTCGCCGGCGGCGAGCGTCCGGAACAGCTCGGCGAAGTCCACCGGGCTGTCGGGCTTCAGGGCGTCTGGATTCGGAGCCATGCAGTTCTCATAGCATGCCAAGCGTGGATGGCCGCGCCGCATCGAATTCGGCGGGAATCCTCGTGATCGACGTCGGCAGCACGAGCGTGCGCACCGCCGTCGTGGACCCCTCCGGGCGGCTCCGGCACACCCGCCGGGCACCGACCCCGCGGCGCTCGCCCGGGCCGGGACTCCTGGAGTTCGATCCGGTCGCTCTGGCTGAGGCCGCCCTCGGGGCCGCGGCGGCGACGCTGCAGGAGTCCGGCGAAGTCGAAGCCGTCGGCATCGCCAACCAGCGCGCCTCGACAGTCGTGTGGGACCGCGCCACCGGCGAGCCGGTCGGACCGGGGCTCGGCTGGCAGGACCTACGCACGGCGCTGGACTGTCTTGCGCTGCAGGGCGACGGACTGCGCCTGGCGCCCAACCAGCCCGCCACCAAGGCGGCCCATCTGATCTCCACCGCTAGCGCCGCGCCCGAGACGCTTTGCGTCGGCACACTGGACTCCTGGCTGGTCTGGCAGCTCACCGGCGGCGCCGAGCACCTCACTGACGCCACGAACGCGGCGATCAGCGGGCTCACCCACCTGGACCGCGTGGAGTGGGACCACGCCACAGCCGAGCGGCTCGGCATCCCCATCGCGGGCCTGCCGCAGATCCGCAACAGCAGCGGCGTGCTGGGCGAGGCCACCGCGCTGGCAGGCGCGCCGCCGATCACCGGTCTGGCCGGCGACCAGCAAGCGGCGCTTGTGGGCGCGGGCTGCGTCCGGCGCGGCGACGTGAAGATCACCTTCGGCACCGGTGGCACACTGGACGCCTGCCTGGGGCCCGGCGACCCGCCCGCGGACATCCGGGGGCCCAGCGGCACCTTCCCCATCGTGGCCTGGCAGCAGCGGGGTGAGGTGACCTGGGGCATCGAGGCGCTGATGCTCAGTGCCGGCAGCTGCGTTCGATGGCTGTGCGAGCTCGGCCTGATCGAGCGTCCCAGCGACTCCGAGGCTCGCGCCGCCGCCTGCCCGGACAGCGGAGAGGCGAGCTTCGTACCCGCCCAGATGGGGCTCGGCGCCCCGGACTGGGACTTCGGCGCACGCAGCGCCTTCGCCGGGATGACCACCGTCACCGGCGCCGCGCAACTCGTTCGTGCCGTGCTGGAAGGCGTGGCGCTCCGCGGGGCGGACCTGCTCGAAGCCGCCCGAGCCGACAGCGGCCTGGAGCTGGCGGCGCCGGTAATCGACGGGGGCATGAGCGCCAACGCCGTCTTCGCCCAAGCGCTGGCGGACGCCGCCGGCTGCGCCATCGCCCTGGCGCCGGAGATCGAGTGCACCGCCCTCGGCGCCGGCTACTTGGCGGGGGTGGGAATCGGCCTCTGGGACGGCTGGGACGAGGTGGCCTCGCTGCGTTCGCCGCGTGGGACCGTCGAGCCCCGCCGACCGGCTGACCGGGCCCGCTGGCGGGAGACCAAGCGGCAAGCCGCAGGCTGGCACCCCGACCTCAGCGCAGTCTCTTTCTGACCGGCCGGCGCCGGCGCGCCAGACGACACACCGGCGCCCGCGCCCGTTCTGAGCCTCGGCGTGCCGAGAGCCGCCGGGGCGGCGCTGCGCTGGCGGGCGTGGCGGGTGGGCGCTGCGCTGGCAGACTGTGAGCGACGGCGAGCCAGCCGGGTGACCGCGGCGCCGCGTCGGAGACGGCGCGGGCGTCGAGGAAGGTCGGGGCTCCGCAGGGCAACGGTGCTGGCTAGCGGCCAGTCGAGGCGACTCGCAGGAAAGTGCCACAGAGAACAGACCGCCGACGGCCCGCAGGTCGGGCCGGGCAAGGGTGAAACGGTGCGGTAAGAGCGCACCAGTGCCCCGGGCGACCGGGGCAGCTCGGTAAACCCCACCGGGAGCAAGGTCAAGCAGGGGGCGGCGGCCCGCCAGCGTCGATTGCGGCGCAGCCCCCGGGTAGGCCGCTGAGATGGATGGTCACCCAGGGCCTTCGGGCCTGGACAGAACCCCGCCTACAGGCTGACTCGCCGTCACCGCCGCCGGGATGGGCGCGGCGCCGCGGCCAACCGGCCGGCCCGCAGGAACTCCTCTCGGCGAACCGGGTCGGCCAGATCGAATCGTCGCCACGACCACCACAGCGCGGCGGCGCCGATCAGCTCCAGCGCCAAGAGCAGCCAGACCGGCCGCAGGCTCGCGCCGGACGCCTCACCGCCGCCGAGGGGCCACCAGAACGTCGCGGTGCGCAGCCAGGCGCCGTCGAGGATGAGATGGCAGAGGATGCCGATCGGCACGCCCAGCCAGCGCCGCTGAGCCAGACGCCGGCCCCAACCCGCCAGCATGACGGCGGTCATGACCCCGATCGGGAACAGCAGCGCACCCATGACCCACAGATCGTCCACGGCGAGCGCCAGTGAGGGTGCCACGGCACCGGCCAACACGAACCGGTAGTCCAGTCCGCGGCTGGCGAAGACGGCCGCCACCGCTGGCACCGCCAGCCCGGCGAACCAGAGCAGCACCGCTTCAGATGACGAGGATGCGCCCGCAAGAGGGGCAGGTGGCGCTGGCCTTGTCGTCTTCTCCGGGCGGCGCCTCGCCGATCTCGGGGAGCCTGCGCAGCCGGTCCACGTCCATGAGGGGCAGCGTGAGTTGGCACCCCAGGCAGCTCGTCGCCTCGAGCCGAGCCACGGCCACGCCGCCAAACTGCGGGCGGAGCCGCTCATAGCGCGCCAGCAGGTCCGCAGCGATGTCCTGGGCCACCGCGGCCCGCTCACCGCGCACGCGCTCGCACTCCCCGTCGATCCCCGCCGCCGCCACCGCGAGGCGCTCGGTGGTCGCGGCGATCGAGCCGGCGAGCCCGCTGCTGCGCTCCTCTAGGGCCGCTAGGTCTCCGCCGGCGGTCTCGAGTTCCTCCATCACCTCGAGGAGTTTGTCCTCCACCACGCGCTGGCGTCGCCCGAGCGCGGCGACCTCCTCCTCTAGGCTCTGCAGCTCCCGGATGCCGGTCACCTCCCCGGAGTACAGGAGGGTTCGCTCCCGGTCGCGCTTGGCCACGACCGAGGTGAGGTCGTCGTCGTAGCGTCGCTGGAGTCGGTTCAGCTCGCCTTGGCGCGCCCGAGCTTCCTCGATGCGACCGTCGAGGTCCGCCGCCTGGCGCTCGAGTTCGAGCAACTCCGCCCGCTCGGGCAGCTGTGCATGGCGATGCTCGAGTTGCGCGACGCGGGTGTCGTGCGACTGAAGCTCGAGGAGGCGTTCCAGAGGGTTCACGTCTCGGCGCTCGGTTCTCGGCTCTGCTCTCCCATTGCCGCTTCTGACCCTAAACGACGCTGGCCTGCCCGCCAAGATCCCCAAGATCCTCAGCGGGCCGCTGGGTCGCTCCCCCGGACGGACTCCAACTCGCCGGCCCCGAGAAAGGCGACGCCCCGCCGAAGGGGGGACATCGGCGGGGCGTCCGATCACCGCCGCGGCAGGGGGGATGCCCGGGGTGAGATTCCTTGCCGCTGCAGCGGCAGACTGCGCCCCGCAGGCTAACGGAGCCGCGCCCCGCTACCGCTGCCTGCGGTGTGACATCGGCCACAGCTGCCCCTCAGCAGGCACCGCGGAGACCTCTGCGACGCCCCGATTCGCCGGATCAGCCCCGGCGGGTGTACACTGCAGCAAGCGACTCAGGTCGTCCTTCGGAGGGGATGGCGGGTCTGGAGAGAATCTCGCTGATCCCGGCTGCTCCAACAGTCCCAGACCCGCACCCTCCACCCTCCTGCCATTCTGCGAGGGCGATCCCCTTTGGGTTCGATTCGGCTCGGTGCGGACGAGGCTGTGAAGGCGACCCGCTGCAGGGGCGATGTGGGCACTGGCGGACTCGAACCGCCGACCTCTTCCTTGTAAGGGAAGCGCTCTGAACCGACTGAGCTAAGCGCCCAGCCGCGAGGCTAGCGATCCAACGCCGCCCGCAGCTCCGTCAGCAAGGTCTCCCCGGCCGCCGCCAGAACCGTGCGGAGTGCGCCGGGGTCGGTGGTGGTGAGGTCCCTTCCGGCTGCATCCTCGATCCGGGCACCGGCCTCGCGGCACACCAACATGGCACCCAGATAGTCCCACGGACAGTGCGCAGCGAAGTCCACGAATCCGTCGAGGCGACCGTCGGCCACCGCGCAGAGATCCAGTGCTGAGGCGCCCAGCGCCCGGAACTGGCGCCAACCGAGGTGCCGAGGCGGGCAGCCGGAGAGCCCGACGACTGCTTCGGAGAGCTCGCTCGCCGCCGACGGCCGAATCGGCGACCCGTCTCGGTAGGCCCCACCGCCGCGGACCGCCGTGTAGCTCTCGCCGGACACGAGGTTTCTGACCAACGCAGCCAGGGCGCCGCGCTCGTCCACCGCGCACAGGCTCGTGGCATACCACCCGAGGCCCTGCGCTGCGTTGGTGGAGCCGTCGAGCGGGTCGACCACCACGATGATCGGTCGATCCTTCCGGTGCAGGCCGGACTCTTCGCTGCATACCCCGAGACCGGCGTCAAGCAGCGCCGTCACGGCTGCCCCGTCGGCCACGATGTCGCTGCGGTGCTGGCCGGGACGAGTTCCCGCGGGGCCCCAGTCCTCCAGCTCGCTCAGCGCGCCCGCAACAGCTCCGGCGGTCTCATCGAACAGCGACAACAGGTCTTCCGGCTCGATGGCAGCGAGGCTAGGGCGCTGCGGGCTGCGCGGCGCGCATTCCGCGGCGAGCACCGACCGGTAGGGTTGGGCGCCCAACGCTCGCTGCCCGAACGCCGAGGAGCCGTCCATTGTCCATCGTCGACTTCCCCGGGTTCGTCACTGATCTGAAGTACCACGCTGCCGAGGGCGGCTTCCACTATCACGAGGACCACCACTGCATCGACGTCACGACCGGCCGCCAATGGTGGGAAATCCAGCTGCACCCGGACTACGACTGCGACGGACCCCTCGAGCTGCACATCGTGGCCGATCTGGATCCCCGGACCCAGATCGCCTTCGAGGACGAGGTGAACAAGCTGCACGAGGACGCCGACTGGCCCGAGGAAGGCTTCGACCTACTGCTTCGCTTCCACTGGCGACTGCCGCCGCTGCCCAACAGCCCCAACCTGTTGGAGTTGGCGACCGAACTCTCCGCGCTCGGCGGCACCGCCTTGCCGCTCCACGTCTGGGCAGCGGACACCATCGCCATGGTCACCGACGACGTAGCCCGGACGGTGCACGTGGAGTCGGAGCGGGCGATCCCGCTGGCGCACCTGCTGGGCGAGCACGAATTCCTCGACGAGACGTTCGGCCTCATCGGCGCCGTCACCCGCTACCTCCACGACCGCGCACCCGCCTGGCTCGGCGAGTGAACCCCCCAAGCCGCCGAGGCGACTGCGCCGAGGGCGGTGGGCTCGGTGGGGATCGAACCCACGACCGAACGATTATGAGTCGTCTGCTCTGACCACTGAGCTACGAGCCCGAAGACAACCTAGGAGACTGCCGCCGAAGCCGCACCGACCGAGGGAGGCGACACCGCGGGGACGCCGCGGGCGGCCAAGCTCCGGGGGTGGGGCTCGAACCCACGACAAACGGCTTAACAGGCCGGCGCTCTGCCAACTGAGCTACCCCGGATCGCGCTCCCACGATATCAACTCAGGATTCCCCTATGAGTTCTCGGACCTCGGCGCCGAGGCCGCTGCGGCGCAGTCGAGACAGCGTGCGCGCCTCGATCTGGCGGAGACGCTCCTTGGTGACACCGAACTGGCCGCTCAGCTCGGCCAGGGTCCGGACGCGCCCGTCGGCCAGCCCGAAACGCAGGCGCAGCAGCCGCCGCACCCGCTCATCGTCCACCGCGGCCAGCGCCTCCTCGGCGGCCTCGCGCACCGCGGCGCTGCGCAGCCTCTCAATCACCACGTCGTCGGGGCCGGCCTCCTCGCCGTCTGCGAGCATCTCCCCCAGCGACGTGTCCTCGCCGAACGGCGCCGACAGCGAGACGGGTGAGGCGCGCAGCTCGCGCACCCGCGCCACCTGGTCCTCGGGGATCCCGCAGCGGCGTGACAGTTCGGCCAGCGTCGGCACCCGGCGATGCTCCTTCTCGAAGTCCTGCTCGGCCCGCGTGATCTGGGTCGCCGCGGCCGACAGGTGCGAGGGCAGGCGCACGACCCCTCGCTGATTCTTGATGGCTGCGAGCATGGCGCTGCGAATCCACGATCCCGCGTAGGTCGAGAACCGCCAACCCTTCTCCGGGAGGTACCTCGTCGCCGCGGCCATGAGCCCCACGTTTCCCTCTTGGACGAGGTCGGCGAACGAGACTCCTCGCCCTTGGTAGCCCTTGGCCAGATACACGACGAGACCCAGGTTCGCTTCGGTCAGCCGGCGCCGCGCCGCTTCGCCTTCCCGGAGGAGGCGGCGGAGGTCAGCGCGCCCCCCTTCGCCCTCTAGGCCGTCGTCGTCCTCCAGCGTCGCCTGGGCTGCCAGCCCCGCCTGCACCTGCCGGCCTAGCTCGCATTCCTCCTCGGCGCTCAGCGCAGCCACCCGGCCGATGCCGCTGAGGTAGGCGGTGAGCCCGTCGCTCATCGCCGCAGTTCCTCGCTGCCAGACCGGTCCTCCGCCAGCATGGCTGCCAGCCGCTCGGCCACCTCCGGCGCCCAGTTCCCGGTGCGCAACTCGTCGCGGGCGAGTTGCGTGTCGCGCAGCCGGAGGCCCAGATCGGCGTCACCGGATTGGCGAGCCGCCCGGCGGAGCTCGGCTATCCGGCGCGTCGCCGCGTCGTGGACGAACCGGCCGATCACCGCACGCGGGTTCGCCGGCGGTTCACGCACCGCCAGGTGCGCCACCGCGGCGTCCACCTCGTCGCCGGCGCGATCCACGAGCGCCCGCAGGGAGGCCGCGCCGAGCAGCGCCACGAAGATCCACTGGTGTGCCTCGGACTCGAAGAGCTCGGCGCTCACCCAGTCGGGCAGCGCCTGCGGGTCCTTGGCGCGCAGCAGCAGAATCTGCTCGGCGATGCTGGGATCGCCGGCCTCGGCGCCAGCGGCGGCTGTGGCCCCCTCGCCGCCGGGACCAGCCGTCTGCCCGCGGCGGGCACGCCGAGAGGTGCGGTGGCGTTCAACGGTCGGCCGCAAGAGGTCCGGATCCAGCGAGCACCGACCGGCGACATAGTCCAGATACTGATTGCGCACGACTTCGTCGGGGTGTTCATCGAGCGCCTCGAGGGCCTGCTCGGCAAAGCGCACCCGCCCCGAGGCGGTCGCCTCGGAGACCCCTTCCAGCGCCCGATCGATTCGGTACTCGAAGAACACCGTGGGCTCAGCCAGCGTCTGGCGCAACAGGTCGGGGTCCCGGCGCGCCAGGTCGTCTGGATCAGCGCCGTCGGGAAGCTCGGCCACGAACACGTCGAGCTCGTGCTTGCCCTCCCATTGGTAGATGCGGTCGGCGGCCGCCGAGCCAGCGGCGTCGGCGTCGAATGCCAAGACGATCCGCTTGGTGAACCGGCTTAGTGTCTGCACATGGTTCTCAGTGAGAGCTGTGCCGCATGTGGCGACCGCGTGGCGAAGCCCGGCGGCGTGGAGTCCGATCACGTCGGTGTAGCCCTCGCAGACGACCACCTCGCCCGCCCCGTCGCGGGCACTCACGATGGCGTCCTTGGCCCAGTTCAGCCCGTAGAGCAGCCGGCTCTTGGCGTACAGGGCTGATTCCGCCGTGTTCTTGTACTTCGGTCCGGCCGGGCCGTCGGCGTCGGGCAGGATCCGCCCGCCGAAGCCCACCGGGTCGCCGCGCACGTCGAAGACCGGGAACAGCACCCGGCTGCGGAAATGGTCCGTGAGGCGGCCCCATTCGTTCTGGCGCGCCAAGCCCGCCTCGATCAGCACCTCGGCGGGGGCTTTCGAACGCAGGGCGCGGCTCAGGGCGTCCCAGCCGGCGGGCGCCCAGCCCAGCCTGAAGGCTCGCACCTCGTCGCCTGTCAGACCGCGGGAGCGCAGGTAGCGCCGCGCCGCCCCGGCGTCTGCGTGCTCCAGCAAACGCTCGTGGTACCACTCCACCGCCGCCGCCACCGCTTCGATCAACTTCTTGCGCCGCCCGCTCTGGGCCGCCTCCCCCTTGTTGTCGTAGCGCAGCGTGATGTCGGCGCGGGCGGCGAGGAGCTCCACAGTGGGAGTGAAGTCCAAGCCCTCGGTCTGGCGCACGAAGGTGATGGCGTCGCCCGAGGCGCGGCATCCGAAGCAGTAGTACAGCCCTTCCTCGGCGTTGACGGAAAACGACGGCGTCTTCTCGGCGTGGAAGGGGCAGAGACCCTGCCAGCGCCGACCCGCCTTGCGCAGCGCCACCGTGTTGCTGATGAGGCCGACGATGTCGGTCGCCTCGCGGACTCGGGCCACGTCCTCGGCCAGGATGCCCACGGTCAGCCTCCGCCGCCGCCTAGTCCTTCCGCAGCGGCGCCCGCCAGGAGGGCGCCCAGCAGGCGGGCGCCCGCCAGGAGGGCGCTCAGCTGGAGGGCCTCCGACTGGCGGCATGTGGTCATGGCGGCAAGCTACCAGGGCTCATTTTCCCCGTCGCCGGGGCCGGCGCGCCGCTGGGGCCTCGGCGGGCGGCTCAGTGGGCCAGCCGCTCGTGCAGGTAGCCCGCCAGGTCGGCGATCGCCAGACGGTCCTGGGCCATGGAGTCCCGCTCGCGCACGGTCACGGCGTCGTCCTCGAGCGTGTCGAAGTCCACCGTCACGCAGTACGGGGTGCCCAGTTCGTCCTGGCGACGGTAGCGACGGCCGATGGACTGCGTGACGTCGAAGTCCACCATCCAGTGGGGCGTCAGCCTCCCCAGAACCTCCCGCGCCGCCGCGATGAGGTGTTCCTTTTTGGACAGCGGCAGCACCGCCACCTGATAGGGGGCCAGACGGGGATGCAGGCGCAGCACCGTGCGGCGCTCGCCTCGCACCTCCTCGGTGTCGTAGGCGGCCAGCAGGAAGGCCATGAGGGCCCGGGTCGCCCCCGCGGCGGGCTCGATCACGTGGGGGACGTAGCGCTCGCCCGAGGCGGGGTCGGAGAACTCCAGCGTCTGGCCGGAGTGCTCGGCGTGGCGGCGCAGGTCGTAGTCGGTCCGGTTCGCCACCCCCTCCAGCTCCCCCCAGCCCCACGGGTAGCGGAACTCCACATCGGAGGTGGCGTCGGAGTAGTGGCTGCGCTCGTCGGGGCCGTGGGGGCGCAGGCGCAGCAGGCGCCGAGGGATTCCGAGGTCGACGTACCAACCCAGCCGCTCGGCGCACCAGTACTCGTACCAGCGGGGCGCCTCGTCGGGCGGCACGAAGAACTCCAGCTCCATCTGCTCGAATTCCCGCGTGCGGAAGATGAAGTTGCCGGGCGTGATCTCGTTGCGGAACGACTTGCCGATCTGGGCGATGCCGAATGGGGGCCGCAGCCGACAGGCGCGCTGCACGTTGGCGAAGTTCATGAAGGCGCCCTGGGCGGTCTCGGGCCGCAGGTAGACCTCGGCGCCGGTCTCGACGACGGGACCTGCGTGGGTGCGGAACATGAGGTTGAACTGGCGCGGCTCGCTCAAGGTTCCCGACTTGTTGCAATCCGGGCAGCGCTGCGGGTCGTCGAGCTGATCCTCCCTGTGCCGGCGGCCGCAGTCGCGGCACTCCACGAGAGGGTCGGCGAAGCTGTCGAGGTGGCCCGAGGCCGCCCAGACGGCCGGGGGCGACAGGATGGCAGCGTCGATCCCCACCACGTCGGGGCGCATCTGCACGACCGAGCGCCACCAGGCCTCCTTCACGTTGCGCAGCATCAGGGCGCCGACCGGTCCGTAGTCGTAGGTCGACCGGAACCCTCCGTAGATCTCAGCGGACTGGAAGACAAAACCCCGCCGCTTGCAGAGGTTCACCACCGCCTCGAGGCGCTCGCCGTCCTGCTTGGAAGGGACCTCGGCGGCCGGTGGCTCCGAGGGGCCGGTCTCAACCACGACCGCAGGCTACCGGTGGGCGTGGCGTGTCTCGATCATCGGCTGCGGTCCGGCGACGCGGCCACGGCGTCGAGGAGCGCCGGCGCCCGCAGCCGCCGCTCGGTGTGCTGCTCCAGCACCGCCACGCCGAGCCGCTCGACGGCGGCGGTGGCCGCTGAGGCGGGCCGCGCCAGCGCCTCGGCCAGCCCGCCACTGAGGATCCCCCGCAGGACGGCTACGGTCTCGCCGTCCACCGCCACGGCGGCCTTGGGCCGGCACGGCAGGCAGGTGAGGCCGCCACCGGCGATGTCGAGCGCCACGAGCCCAGTGGCCGCCCCGCAGTGGACGCAGCCGCCGACGTCGGGGGCGATGCCCTCGAGCTCCGCCAGGCGCCACAGGAACGCGCCCACGCTGAGCGCCGAGGGGTGCGTCACTAGCGAACGCAGACCGCGGAGGAGCCGGTCGTACAGTTCGGGTGCCGGCGTGCGCTCCAAGGTCAGCCGGTCGACCGCCTCCAGCATCGCCATGGCCCGACCGAAGGATGCCAGGTCCGCCCGGAGGGCCGCGAACTGCTCGGTCCCCTCGCTGCTGTCGGCGCCGGTGATGGTGTCGAGATCGCCCCGCCCTCGCCACAGCGAAACGTCCACATGGCTGCCGGGCTCTAGGCGCGAACCGAATCGGCTGCGCGTGCGGCGGACGCCCTTGGCCACCCCCCGGATCTTGCCGTGGTGCTGCCCCAGCAGGACGACGATGCGGTCGGCCTCGCCGAGGCGGTAGGTCCGCAGCACCACCGCCCGGTCGCGGTAGGGACCCGTCCAGTCGGGCGCGCTCACTGGTCAAGACCGCCGAAGCGGCGCTCGCGCCGCCGGTACTCAGCCACCGCCTCGAAGAGGTGCTCCCGGCTGAAGTCGGGCCACAGCACGTCCAAGAACACCATCTCGCTGTAGGCCACTTGCCATAGCAGGAAGTTGGAGAGACGATACTCGCCAGAGGTGCGGATCAGCACGTCGGGGTCGGGCATGTCGGGGGTGGCTAGGTTGGCGCGGATCGTCGCCTCGCTGATGTCGCCGGGCGGCGCCCCCGAGGCCACGATCTTGCGCACCGCCTCGGTCAACTCGGCCCGACCGCCGTAGTTGAAGGCCACCGTGAGCGTGAGCCGCCTGTTCGCCGCGGTCAGTTCCGACGCCGTGTCCATCTCGGCGAGGAGGCGACGAGGCAAACGGCGGTCGCGCCCGCCGATGAAGCGCAGGCGCACGCCCCGCTGGTGCATCTCGTGGCGTCGCGCCGCCAAGTTCAATCGGTTGAAGTCCAGCAGGAAGCGCACCTCCTCGCGGGGCCGGCGCCAGTTCTCCGTGGAGAAGGCGTAGACGGTCAACCACTGCACGCCGATCTCCAGCGCCCCATCGACGGCGCCGAACAGAGCGTCCAGCCCAGCCTCATGGCCCGCGGTGCGCGGCAAGCCGCGTTGGGCCGCCCAGCGCCCGTTCCCGTCCATGACACAGGCAACATGGGCGGGCACGGCGGAGAGATCGACAGCGGAATGACTCATGGGGCACCTGTCGGCAAGTCGGCACTGCGCCGGTCCTGAGGCCATTTGTAGCAGTCGTGACGCGGCTTCAGCGGCCATACGGCGCCGAGAGGCCGCCACACGGCCTCCCTGCCGCCGGCGCCGCGACAGCAAGCGCCGCGGCGCCGCAACCCCGTTACCGCCACCGCCGCGACCGCCCGGCGGCGCTGGGCAGCGTTGCTACCCTGCGGGGGTGAGCCTCGCCGAGCGGAGCCTCGCCCTGCTGGCCGCGACCATCGAGGCGCTCGGGCCCGCAGGCGAGCAACGCGCCGGCCAAGAGCAGATGTGCGCCGCCACAGCAGAGGCCTTCGCGGGTGGCCGGCACCTGGCGGTCGCGGCGGGCACAGGCACGGGGAAGTCGCTGGCCTACCTCGTTCCCGCCGTCCTGAGCGGCCAGCGAGTGGTCGTGGCCACCGCCACGAAGGCGCTGCAGGACCAGCTGGCCACCAAGGAGTTGCCGTTTTTGGCCGGGTTGGCTGCGACGCGGCGACTTCGACCCGGCGGGCGGCCATTCCGCTGGGCGGTGCTGAAGGGGCGATCCAACTACATCTGCCGCCAACGCGTGGCTGAGGCCTCCCGGACCGGACTGCAACTCGAGCTCGCCGCCTCCGGCGAGTCGGACGGCCCCCATGACGGCGCCGGCGGGCCGAGCGCGACCGCCGGTGCCGAGGACTTCGCCCGGCTGCTCGCCTGGGCCGACCGAGCCGCCACCGGCGACCGGGCCGACGTGGATTGGGAGCTCCCTCCGGGGCTGTGGGAACGCCTGAGCGTGAGCGCTGCGCAGTGCCCCGGTCGGACCCGCTGTCCGGCGGGCGGCGCCTGCTTCGCCGAGGCCGCACGAGAGCGCGCCGACCGCGCCGACATCGTCGTCGTCAACACGCACCTGCTCGTGCTGGCCCTGCTCGGCACGCCCCTGCTGCCGCCGCATGACCTCGTGGTGATCGACGAGGCGCACCAGTTCGAGGACACCGTCACCGCCGTCGCCGGCGTGAGCCTCGGCGAGCGCGGCCTGCGCAACGCGGGCCAAGAGGTCAACGCCGTGGTCGCTCAGTCGGGGGCACCGCTGGCGAACTCCGGCCGGCGCATCGCCGAGATCCTGCGCGAGCACCACGGCAAGCGCCTGCCATCCGACGGCCCGCACGAGTTGGTCGAGGCCCTCACGCTGGCGAGCGCCCGCCTCGAGGCGGCCGGCGCCGCCCTGCGCGCCGCGCAGCCCGACGGCGACGACGCCGAAGCGCAGCGGCTGCGAGCGCTCGGCGAGGTGTCGGCGCTGCGCGAGAGCGTCGCCGAGCTGCTGGGGAGGCCCGAGGGGACGGTGGCGTTCGTGGCGGGCACCTCCAGTGCGCCCGAGTTGCGCCTCGCCCCGCTGGAGGCCGGCGGGCTCCTGCGTGAGCCCCTCTTCGAGGCTCGGACCGTCGTCATGACTTCGGCCACCCTGGGGGCGGCAACGCCGGCCGCACTCGGCTTGGAGGTCGACGACTACCGGTACCTGGACGTGGGCAGCCCGTTCGACTACCGCTCGGCCGGACTCCTCTACTGCGCCGTCGACCTGCCGCCTCGCAACTCCCCCGCTTTCCCGCCCAGGGCGATCGACGAGCTCGAATCTTTGATCAACGCCGCCAAGGGCCGCACCCTGGCGCTGTTCACGAGCCACCGCATGCTGGAGGAGGCCGCCGGGGCACTCCGAAGCCGTCTGCGCTGGCCGCTGCTGCGCCAGGGGGACTATCCGCCGGCGCGGCTGCTCGAGCGCTTCGCAACCGACGACGCCACCTGCCTGTTCGCCACCATCGGCTTCTGGCAGGGCGTGGACGTGCCCGGCCCGGCGTTGACGCTGGTCACCTTGGACCGCCTCCCCTTTCCCCGCCCTGACGACCCGCTGTTGGCGGCTCGGCGGGAGCACATCGGCGACGACGCCTTCCGGCTGGTGGATCTCCGGCGCGCCGGCATCCTCCTGGCGCAGGGGACGGGTCGCCTGATCCGTTCAGCAGCCGACCGCGGAGTCGTGGCCGTGCTGGATCCCCGGCTGGCGACCGCTCGCTACCGGACCGCACTGCTCGAGGAAGTGCCGCCGCTGCGCCGCACCACCGACCGGGCAGTCGTGCTGGACTTCTTGGCGTCGCTCTGAGCGTCCCGGCCCGCCCAGAGCGCGCTGCGTTAGCCGCAGTAGCGCTCCACGGCGTCCGGCCGGTCCTGCCAGCGGGGATCCACCGAGACGTGCAGCTCCAGGTAGGCGCCCGGCGGGAGCTGGCGGCGCACCTCGGTTCCGACCCGCTTCAGCACCGAACCGCGGTGGCCGACGACGATGCGCCGCTGCGAGGCCCG
This sequence comes from Acidimicrobiia bacterium, assembly GCA_009840735.1. Taxonomy (GTDB): domain Bacteria; phylum Actinomycetota; class Acidimicrobiia; order Acidimicrobiales; family CATQHL01; genus VXNF01. The sequence goes on from VXNF01000014.1 coordinate 50,702, forward strand.
CTCCACGAGGATCTCACAGCGGATGCGCGGCCAGTCCCACTCGGTGATCCGCGTAGCGATGGCGTAGGGCAGTTCGTCGCGCACGACCGCCAACAGCTGCTCCCGCACCAACTCCGCCACCGCCACCTCCTCGGGGAGCGAGCTCACCATGCCCTCGGGGTAGTACGGCGGACCCGCCGGCATCCTTCCCAGCAGGTGCTCCACGAACCCCTCGACGCCCTCGCCGGTGCGCGCCGACAGCGGGAAGTAAGCCTCGGCAGGAACCTCCGAGAGCCGTGCGAGCTGCTCGAGGATCCGCTGTGGGGCAGCAGCGTCGGTCTTGTTGACGACAACGACGCCGTCGGCGGGCAGCCTGGCGGCGACGAACCGGTCGCCGGGGCCGAACGTGGCCGTGGCGTCCACGACCAGACAAACCACATCCACGTCCTCGAGGGCGTCGTTGGCCGTGGCGTTCAACCGCGACCCTAGGGCCGTGCGCGGCTTGCCGATGCCGGGCGTGTCCACGAAGACGACCTGCACGCCGCTGCGGTGCAGGACTCCGTGGACGGCGCGCCGCGTGGTCTGCGGTTTGTCACTGACGATAGACACCTTCGTGCCGCAGAGCCGGTTCAGCAGGGTCGACTTGCCGACGTTGGGCCGCCCGACGAGCGTCACGAACCCCGACCGGAAGCTCACCTGCCCAACCGGCGAGGCCGGCGACACCGCGGGGCCGGACGGCGGCGGCACGCGACAACCGAGGCAGGGGGTCGGGGGGCCGATTTGCGACGCCTTGGGTCCGCGCCGAAGGAACAGGCAGCACCCCGGCGCCCGATTGGGCTCACTCCGAAGCCCCGCCGTCGATGTCGGTCACCAGAACGCGGGCGATGCGCCGACGCTGCACCCGCTCCACCAGGAAGCGATGGCCGTCCACCTCCAGGCTCTCCCCCTCGTCGGGGACCCGCCCCAGCATGGTGAAGATCAGCCCCCCCACGGTGTTCCAGCGACCTGAGGGCAACTCCGCCGCCAGCGCTTCGGAGAGTTCGCTCAGAGGGACCCGTCCGCTCACCCGGAAGCCGCCGTCCTCCAGCTTCTCCACGAGCGCCTGCTCGACGTCGAACTCGTCGGTGATCTCCCCCACCATCTCCTCGAGCAGGTCCTCCAGCGTGACGAGTCCCGCGGTGCCGCCGAACTCGTCGATCAGGATCACCAGATGCGAGCGCCCGGCTTGCATCTCCGCCAGCAGCTCGGCGGTCCGCTTGGTGTCGGGGACGAAGCCGATCTGGCGCATCACCTCGCCCACGGGCCGGTCCTCGCCGTCGCCGCGCACCGCCGCGATGAGATCCCGCACGTGCGCGAAGCCCACGATGTCGTCTATCCCCTCCCCATAGACGGGGATACGGGTGAGGCCGTTGAACAGGGCCACCTCCAGGGACGCCGAGACGCTGACGGTGCCGGCGATGGCGACCATGTCCGGGCGCGGCACCATGACCTCGCGGGCGATGGTGTCGCCGAAGGAGATCACCGACTCGATGAGGCGGTGCTCCTGGGCTTCGATGCTCGCATCAGCGGCGGCGAGCTCCGCCACGGCCAGCAGCTCCTCCTCGGAGACCGCCTCGGGTTCGCGCCGGGGGCTCGGCCCGAACCGCCCCGCTCGCTGGGGAAACCCCATGAGCAGCCGCAGCGGCGTGTAGAGCAGGAGGATCCGCAGGAAGGGCGCCACAGAGCGCGCCACCCGCTCGGGCCGGCGAATGGCGAGAGACTTCGAGCCGACGCCGATAGCCAGATAGAGCACGACGAGTTCCACGGCGAACGCCACGCCCAGCGCGCCGGCACCCCAGCGCCGCTGCACCAAGAAGTCCACCAGCGTGGCGATCCCGAGGAGGCTGGCCAGCACCAGGCCGAGCACCAGGGCGAGCACCTGACGGCGCCGCTCGAGCAGCCAGGCCAGCGCGCTGGACTCGGCGGCCTCCTCTTCGATCAGCACCCTCGCCTGGCTGCGGCGCAGCCGAATCAGGCTCGTCTCCGCCGCCGACAGCACGACCGCGCAGAGGCTCAGCACCGCCACGCCAGCGATCGCCAGCGCCTCTGTCACCGTTCAGCCCGCCCGCCAGGCAGCGGCGCCCGGCTTGCCAGGGTGGGTGCTGGCCGGTCGGTGGAGCCGGGCGAGCAGGGCGCGGGTTCGCCGCTTCATCCGGAGGGACTCCAGCGGGCCTGCGTGGTCGTGCCCCAGCAGGTGCAGCACGCCGTGTACGACGAGCAGCGCCAGCTCGTCCTCGAGCGAGTGGCCTGCCTCGCCCGCTTGGCGAGCCGCCACCAGCGGGCAGACGACGACGTCGCCCATGAGCAGCGGAGGGTCCCCGGCGGGCGCGGCGCGGCGCGCCCGCCGGGAGTTCGCCTCCACCGGGAAGGCCAGGACGTCGGTCGGGTGATCGCTGTCGAGCCAGTCGGCTGCCAACTCGGCGATCTCGGTCTCCCCCACGAACGCCAGACCCAACTCGGCGGGGCGTCGGACCCCTTCGCGCTCAGCCGCCGCCGCGGCCAGGAGACCCCAGCGCCCCAAGTCGAGCGGCACCGCCGCCGCGCCGCGGCGCCGGTCGGTCGCCTCCACCGCGACGCACCCCTGCGCCACCCGCCGGCGATCCGCTCCGTCGGGCCGGTCCGGCGGTCGGTGTGGGTCCGGACGGTCCGCAGATTCGTCCTCGCTCACCCCGACCGGTCCCGCGGAGGCCCGTCGCCCGCCTCGCTGCTGGCCTTGTCGTAGGCGTTGACGATGTCGGTCACGATGGGATGGCGGACGACGTCCCGGCTGCTCAGATAGACGAAACGGACGCCGTCGATGTCCCCCAGCAGCGTCTCGAGGCCGTCGAGGCCGCTGCGACCCCCGGCAACGTCAACCTGGGTCACGTCGCCGGTGATCACCGCCCGCGACCCGAACCCGATGCGGGTGAGGAACATCTTCATCTGCTCGGGGGTGGTGTTCTGAGCCTCGTCGAGGATGATGAAGCTCCGGTTCAGCGTCCGCCCGCGCATGAACGCCAGCGGCGCCACCTCCACGATCTCCTGCTCGAGCAGCCGCTGCACGCCCTGGTGGTCCAGCATGTCGTGCAGCGCGTCGTACAGCGGGCGCAGGTACGGATCCACCTTGGCGGCCACGTCGCCAGGCAGGAAGCCGAGACGTTCGCCGGCCTCGACGGCCGGGCGGGTGAGCACGATCCGCTCCACCTCCCGCGCCTGCAGCGCGGCGAGCGCCGCAGCGACGGCCAGCCAGCTCTTGCCGGTCCCCGCCGGGCCGATCGCGAACGTGGCTGTCGCTGAGCGGATGGCGTCCACGTACGCCTTCTGGCCCCGCGAGCGGGGGCGCACCGCCGGGCCGCGGGCGCCGCGGAGCACCTCGTCGCTCAGCACTTCGCTGGGGCTCTCATCGGCGGCTACCAGGTCGATGACGTGAACTAGCGAGCGCGAGTCCAGCGGGTGGCCCTGGCGGACGAGCGTGATCAGCTCTTCGAGGACCCGCGCCACGCTCGGCGCGTCCGGGCCGGTGACGGTCACCTCGTTGCCCCGCACGTGGATGCCGCTGTGGGGGAAGGCCGCCTCCAGCAGCCGCAGGTGGCGGTCGGCGGGCCCGAGGAGGTTGGGCAGCAGGTGATTGCCGGGGACCGTGACCCGAGCCCGGCTGGCGGGCTGCTCAGCCACCGAGGACAACGCGGGTCGCCAGCGTGGGCCTGCTTACGGTCCGCAGCGGGCGTCGCTCAGCGCGTCGCCCATCTCGAGGTCCGACAAACGACTAGCTCTCCGGTACCGAGTCTTCCTCGTCCGCATCGGAGGCCCGCGCCGGAACCGGATCGGGGTAGAGGTGCTTCAGGGTGCCCGGCTCGACCCGGGACTCCTCGATGAATGCGTCGACGTCGCTCGCCTTGAAGCGGAAGACGCGCCCGAAGCGATACGCCGGGAGCTGCCCGATGTCCACGAACCGGTAGATCGTGCGGGTCGTGAGACCGAGACGTCTCGCCGTGTCTTCGGTACTGAGCCAATCAATGTCCGATTCCGCCATGTCCGTGAACCTCACAGCCTCGCGTCGTTTCGCCCCCGCTGGTGCATCGGTGTTGCACCACAGAGACTTAGGGGTTGTCGCACCTTGTTACAGGCTGTTGACCAACTTGGCAAAACAAGGCGATGCACACGATGCTAGCCGATGTCCTGACGCCACGGGCACCCGCCCGCAGCGGCCTGCTCAACCCGCTGCTCCGACGCTGTCCGGCGCCGCCACGTCCAGCAGGATCTTGCCGAAGTTGGCGTTGGATTGCATGTGGGCGTGCGCTTCGGCTACCTGCTCGATGCGGTAGCGCCGGTCGATCACCGCCCGGAGCCGCCCCGCCTCGAACAGCGGCAGAACCTCGGCGGCGAAACGTCGGCTGAGGGCGATCTTCTCCTCCAGCGGGCGCGACCGCAGCACGGTTCCCACAAGGCGGGCGCGCTTGACCATGAGCCGTCCCAGCGGGAGCGTGGCCTCGCCGCCGCCGAGCAGCCCCACCTGCACGATCGAGCCGCGTTCTGCCAGAGCCGCAAGGTTGCGAGCCAGGTAGTCGCCGCCTACGACGTCCAGAACGACATCGGCGCCGCGCCCGGCGGTCAGGTCGCGGGTCGCCTCGACGAAGTCCTCGCTCCGGTAGTCCACCGCCAAGTCGGCGCCCAGCTCGCGACATCCCGCCAGCTTCGCGGCTGAGGCGGTCACCGCCACCGTCGCCCCCAGCGCCTTGGCGAGCTGGATCGCGGCGGTCCCCACGCCCGAGCCGCCGCCGTGGACCAGCGCGGTGCGGCCCGAGGTCAGCCCGCCTTGGCAGACCAGCGCATCCCAGGCTGTGATCCACGCCTCGGGGATGGCTGCGGCGTCGCTCAGCGCCACGCTCGCAGGGGGGCGAAGTGCCATCCGCTCGTGGACGACGAGCTGCTCGGCGTAGGCGCCGCCGTCGGTGAGGCCCATGACCTCCTCGCCCGCAGCGATGCGCCGGACTCGCTCGCCGACCGCGCGGACCCGCCCGGCGAACTCCAGCCCCAGAATCTCCACGGCGGCCTCGGTGCCCGGATAGCGGCCCGTTCGCTGCAGCAGGTCGGCTCGGTTGAGTGCCGTCGCCACGACGTCCACGAGCAGCTCGTCGGGCCCCGGCGCAGGCGGCTCGACCTCTCCGAGCCGCAGCACCTCGGGACCGCCGTAGCCGGACAGAACGACGGCGCGCACTTAGGCGAGCCTACCGCTGCCGGGGGCCTCGGAGCCTTCGGGGCGCGCCTGGGGGTCACCGGAGGCGCGGAGCGCGTCGCGAATCATGCGCAGGGCGATCATCACGAGCAGCCCGGCGAACAGCGCCGAGGAGAGCCCCGACGGAATCGCTCCCGCCAGCATCCCGCCGCCGAAGGCTGCCAGCATGCCCATCGCCCCGACCACTGCGGCGCCCCGCAGGTCCACGTTCTCGTTGCGCAGGTTGCGCAGCGTCCCCACGACGGCCGTCGGGAGCACCACCAGCAGGGAGGTTCCTTTCGCCGTGACGTCGCCCACGTCGAAGAGCAGCACCAGCGCCGGGACCACTATCACCCCTCCCCCGACCCCCATCAGACCAGCCACGAGGCCCACCAGCACGCCGCATCCCACGAGACCGAACGCGGCGCCCACCGTCAGGGCCATGGCGCCGACGCCGCCGGTCTCCCCGGCCAGCATGCGCCCGGCGGTGACCGCCAGCAGCACGACGAAGGCCACCTGCAGGCTCCGCAGGCGCACCCGGTGCAGCAGGTCCACACCGGCGAGGACGCCGAGACCCGATCCGGCGAAGATCAGCGATGCGGCGACGACGTCCACCGCCTGCTGCAGCGCGTAGGCGACGAGTCCGGCGGCGGCGAACAGGGCCGACGCGGCGAGTGAGGTGCCGTGCGCCACCCGCTGGCCATAGCCCCCCAGCAGCATCAGACCGGGGGCGATGAAGATTCCCCCGCCCACGCCGAACAGCCCGGCGATGAACCCGGCGGCCACGCCGACGCCGCGGAGCAGCCACCGCGGGCGGGCTCGCTCGCCGGCGGCCGCCGTCACGCCGGCGGTCTGGCGTCGGCCGCCAGATCCGTCTCCTTCGGCCGCTGCTGTCGCGGCCCGCCCGCGTACTCGAATCCGAAGCGGCCCTTGATGCAGAGATGGCCTTCGGTCACCTCGTGGTCCTCCGGCGAGGTGACCCGAAAGATCACCTCGTCCTGGGTGTGCAGCTCGAGGTTGCAGCCGACGCCGCAGTAGGGGCAGACCGTGGTGGTCACCGACTGGGCCTCGGGGTCAAACCGGCCCGAGGCCCGCAAGTCGAACTCCCGGGTGAAGATGAGCGCGCCCGTGGGGCAGACTCCGATGCAGTTGCCGCAGTACACGCACGCCGAGTCCGGCAGCGCCACGTCGTACTCGGTGGAGATCCGGGCGTCGAACCCCCGTCCCGCCACGGCGATGGCGAAGGTGTGCTGCGCCTCGGTGCCGCAGGCGTCAACGCACTTGTAGCAGAGCACGCAGCGGTCGTAGTCCCGGACGTACAGCTCGTCGTGGCGCCGCACCGGCTCGGACAGCCGAGCCCGCTGGGGTCCGTGACGTTCAGGGTCGACGCCGTACTCCTCGAGCCAGCGCAGAATGTCCGCCTCGGCGCGGGACAGGTCCACCGAGGAGGCGAGCAGCTCCAGGACCATCCGGCGAGACGCCTGCACCCGTTCGCCGCCGGTGCGGATCTCCATGCCCTCGGCCACCCGGCGGGAGCAGGCGGGAACCAAGGTGCGCGAGCCCTCGAGTTCCACGACGCAGACCCGGCAGGCGTTGACCGGGGTGATCGTCGGCGCCCAGCAGATCGTCGGCACCTCGACGCCTGCGCCGCGGCAGACCTCCAGGATGGTGCTGCCCTCGGCCGCCGACCGCTCGACGCCGTCGAGGCGCACCGCCACCTTGCGGCGCGGGATCGCCACGGGCACCGGGCTGCTCACGGCGAGGCGCCTGCGACGCTGCTGCGGCCATCGGCGGCCCCTGCGGCGCCGCCGATGAGGCCCAAGCGCAGAGCCGAGCCGACCGCCGAAGCCGCCGTGTGGCCCAGCCCGCAGATGGAGGCGTCGCCCATGACTGCGGCGAGGTCCTTCAGCAGGTCGCCGTCGCCAGCCAGCGCCGAGCCCGAGCGCAGGCGCGCGATCGTCTCGTTCTGGCGCACGGTGCCCACCCGGCACGGCACGCACTGCCCGCAGGACTCGTCGCGGAAGAAGGCGGTGATCCGCTCCACGATGTCGCCCATGTCTGTCGCCGCGCCGAACACGGTCACCGCGCCGGAGCCCAGCGTGAGGCCCGCCGCCCCGACACCCTCGAAGGTCAGCGCCACCTCGCCTGCATCCTGGGGCACGAAGCTGCCGGCGGCGCCGCCGAGCAGCACGGCGCCGGCGTCCCGCGGCGACCCGGCCAGCTCCAACAAGTCACTGAGGCGGGTCCCGAACGGCACCTCGTAGACGCCGGGGAGGGCCACGTCGCCGGCCACGGAGAACAGCTTGGTGCCGGGGCTATCCGCGGTGCCCACAGCGGAGAAGGCACCCGCGCCCTCGGTCAGGATCACCGGCACGTTGTGGAGCGTCTCGACGTTGTTGACCACGGTGGGCCGGCCGAACAGCCCTGCCTCGGTCGGGAACGGCGGCTTGGAGCGGGGCTCGCCGCGGTAGCCCTCCAGCGAATTGAACAGCGCCGTCTCCTCGCCGCAGATGTAGGCGCCGGCACCCCGCCGAACCTCGATGTCGAAGGCCAGGCCGCTGCTGGCCACGTCGACGCCCAACAGCCCGTGCCGGCGGGCCTGCTCGACGGCGGCGATGACGCGCTGCTCGGCGGTCGGGTACTCCCCCCTGATGTAGACGTAGCCCTGCGTGGCACCGACGGTAACCCCGGCGATCGTCATGGACTCGACGAGGGCGAAGGGGTCGCCTTCCAGCAGCACCCGGTCCTTGAAGGTTCCCGGCTCGGACTCGTCCGCGTTGCACACCACGTAGCGGTCCCGGCGCGCCGAGGAGGCCACGGCCCGCCACTTCACCCCGGTCGGGAAGGCGGCGCCGCCCCGGCCCCGCAGCCCCGAGTCGGCGATCTCGCGCAGCACCGACTCGGGCCCCATCGCCAGCGCTGCCCGCAGCGCCCGGTAACCGCCGTGCGCCCGGTACTCCTCGAGACTCGCGGGGTCTGCGGTGCCGATCCGCCCGGTCAGCCAGGCGGGCCCCACAGCGACCACACGAGCCGGCGCCGCCTCGGTTCCCGCGGCGGTCCAGCGCGCCGCGTCGGCGCCGGCGCGCTGCACGAACGCCGCCGGCGCCCGGTCGCACTGTCCGAGGCACGGGCTCGTGTGAACGCCGACCGACTCGCCGCTCTGCCAGCCGTCGTGCCCGTCGGGTTCGCGGTAGTCGGGATGGAGGCGGCAGACGATGTCGTCACAGACGTGAACGACGGTGCGCGGACCTTCGGTGGTCCGCAGCAGCGCATAGAACGTGGCGACTCCGAAGGCCTCGGCGCGGGGCACGTCGAGGCGGGCGCACAGCTCCGCCAGCGCCTCCGGGCTAATCCAGCCGACCCGGTCCTGCAGGGCGTGCAGCGCCGGCAGCAGCAGGTGGCGGCGGTCCGGCCCGCGCCGGATCACCCGAGCCTCAACGGCCTGCACCCGGCGACCAACAACCGCCTCCAGCGCCTCCGCTTCCGCCGGCGTCGGAGCGGCGGCCGGCGGTCGAGACTCCATCCTGCCAGCCTAGGAGCGCGCCTCAGCGTCGCAGAGTCAGCCCGTCACACCCGCACCGGACCGCGCTCAGGCGGCCGAACGGCCACGCAGCAGCTCGGCTAGGCGCGGCGGGCTCAAGTTGGTATGCGTGATGGCCACCCCAGCTACCCGACCTGCGTCGGCCAGTGGCGCTTGTAGCGCGTCACGAGCCAGCGGTTGAACTGCGCCAGGGTCTCCTCCTGCCAGGAGTACCGCCCGCGCGGCGCGAACACCGAGTTCAGGCCCTGCTGCACCATGCGGTCGGCATAGACGTCCTGCACATTGAAGTTGTCGACGCCCTGTTCGGCCTGCTCGAACAGGTACTCGAACATCGGGTCCGCTAGCGCCGAGGCCTCGAAGCAGTAGCCGATGTGGATGGTGATCTCTCCGGGCCCGTCGGGGCTGATGATGAAGTAGGCGACCTCATCGGGCACGATCGCCAAGGACAGCGTCGGCGGGATCAGCACGAACGACCCGCGGCGGCGCTGCGCCTCGGTGAGGTTGGCGAAGACAGGCAGCAGACACTTCTTCGTCGGATTGAAGGAGCCGTCGATGTCGGTGAAGTGCTGGATGCGCCCGATGGCGCCGTCGTCGGGATCCCACGGCAGATAGTCGTTCAGGTGGCTGGGGGCGAAGGTCTGGAGCGGGCCGTGCAGCCGGCTGGCGTGGTAGGGGTCGTTGAAGTTCTCCATCATGACCTTCCAGTTCCACGGCAGGTCCGGCAGGGTCTTGCCCTCGCGGGTCACCGTGTTCGGCAGGCCGAAGTTCTCCAGGATGTCGTCGATCTTCGCCAGGGTGGGTCCCAGCGGCTGCGCCTCGGAGTCGAAGTTGCAGAACACGAACCCCTGCCACAGTTCGGTGCGCAGCCGCGGCAGGCCATGGTCGGCCCGCTCGAAGCCGACGGCGCGCTCCATCGCCGGCGCGCCCAGCAACGCCCCGTCGAGCCCGTACGCCCAGTGGTGGTAGGGGCAAGTGAAGCGGCGCGTGTTGCCCGAACCTTCGGCCAGCACCATGCCGCGGTGCTGGCAGACCGCGGAGATGACCCCGATCTCACCGTCGCTGTCGCGCAGCAGGATCAGCGGCTCCCCCGCGAGCGTGATGCAGCGGAAATCCCCGGGCTCGGGAACCTGATCGGCTCGCCCCACGCAGAGCCACTCGCGTTGGAAGAGTGCCCGCCGCTCAAACTCGTAGAACTCCCCGGACGTGTATATGACCGGCGGCAGCAGGCACGACTCGTTCACCGAACCCACCGACGAGGCGAAGGACTCGCGCAGTTCATCGCTCAGGACAGTCATCTCGTGCCTCCCTTCGGGCGATGCGACCCGGCGCCTGGGGCACTGCCGCCCCCTGGATTTCCGCGCAGGCTCACGAGCGCGCAGGCAAAACATATTCTCGCCGCCGGTGGCCCGCACCGTCAGCCGCCCCGCCCGCGCCCGACAGAGAACACCCGCCCCCGCCGCTAGGGCTAACGTGGTCCGGCGCGGCGGAACGTGGCCGCGGCGGAAGAGGCCCGAACAAGCAGTCCCGCCAGATTCCGCTACCCTTTGGCCAGCGGGAGACGTCCTGACCGAGACCGCCGCAGCGAGCGACGAGAGATCGGACAGTTAGGAGCAAAGATGATGGAAGTGACTTCCGAGCGGCGAGGCTCGACGGTGATCATCAGCACCGCCGGCCGGGTCGACGGATCGAATGCCAGCGATTTCCAGGACGCCCTAGAGGCCAACATCGGCGCCGAGGACAGCGCCGTCATCCTGAACCTCGCCGAGTTGGACTACATCAGCAGCGCCGGGCTGCGCATCATCCTGCTAAGCGCCAAGAACCTCCGCCAGCGCGAGGTGGGGTTCTCCATCTGCTCGCTGTCCTCGTCAGTACACGAGCTCTTCATCATCAGCGGCTTCGACCAGATCATCGCCATCCACAGTTCGCCCGAGACCGCTCTGGCCGCCCAGGAGAGCTGAGGGGCCAACGCCCGGCGCCCGCCCAGCAGGGACCGGCCCCGAGCCGCCCCGCCGGGGAGATCGGAGAGCGATGGCTGAAGCGACATACAAGATCCTCGTCGTGGACGACGAGGTCGACCTCGAGCCGCTCATGCTGCAGCGGATGCGGCGCGACATCCGCTCGGGCCGCTACTGCTTCGTCTTCGCTCACAACGGCGTCGAGGCCCTCGAGAAGCTGAGCGAGGACGAGGGCATCGACATGGTGCTCTCGGACATCAACATGCCGCAGATGGACGGGCTCACCCTCCTCGAGCAGATCCCCACCGTCGACCCCAACATCAAGTCGGTGATCGTCTCGGCCTACGGGGACATGAAGAACATCCGCACGGCCATGAACCGCGGGGCCTTCGACTTCGTCACCAAGCCTCTGGACTTCGCCGACCTGCGCATCACCATCGAGCGCACGCTGGCGCACCTCACCGAGTGGCGCGCCGCCTTGGCGTCGCGCGACCAGCTGGTGTCGCTGCAAAGGGAACTCGACGTCGCCAGCAAGATGCAGAAGTCGATCCTCCCCACGCGGTTCCCGAGCAAGGGCGACTACGAAGTCTTCGCCCACATGGAACCGGCCCGAAACGTCGGGGGCGACTTCTACGACGTGGTCAACCTCGAGAACGACCGCATCGGACTGTGCATCGCCGACGTGTCCGACAAGGGGGTGCCCGCGGCGCTGTTCATGATGTCCAGCCGCACCCTGCTGAAGGGCGCCTCCATCGGCTGCGAGAACCCCGGCGACGTGCTGCGGGAAGTCAACGACCTGCTGCGCGAGACGAACGACTCCGAGATGTTCGTCACCCTGCTGTACGGGATCTTCGACCCCGCCACGGGGGACTTCACCTACGCCAACGGCGGGCACAACGAGCCGCTGCTGGTGCGGCCCGACGGAACCTCGTCGTTGCTGCCTCGCACCGGCGGGATCATCCTCGGGGTGGTGCCGGGCGTCGAGTTCGCCCACAACACCGTCAACATCGGCCCCGGCGAGACCCTGTTCCTCTACACCGACGGGGTCAGCGAGGCCATGAACGTCGAGGCGGAGGAGTTCGGCATGGACCGGCTCGCGGCGATCTTCGCCGAGAACCCGCCGCGCGACGCGGAAGCCACGACGATGGGCGTCTTCAAGGCGGTTCACGCCTTCGCCGGCGAGACCCCCCAGTCCGACGACATCACCTGCCTGACGCTGCACCGAAAAGAGCCGGGGAGTTGAGCGCGCAATTCCGGCTGGAGGTCGGCGCCACCCAGAACGAGTCCGTCGATGACGCCCTCCGGCGAATCGAAGCTTCACTGGATGAGTTCAGCAGCCTCGAGCACTGCCCCGCCGACCTCGCCTTCAAGCTGCACCTCATCATCGAGGAGCTGGCGCTGAACGCCATGACCTACGGCGGCGCGGAGAGCGTGCAGATCACGATAACGGCCGAGGCCGAGGCGGTCACCGTGGAGATCTCCGACGACGGCGACGCCTTCGACCCGCTGAACGACGCCCCCGAACCCGACCTCGACGCGGCCCTCGAGGACCGGGCTGTCGGCGGGCTGGGGATCCATCTGGTTCGCACGCTGACCGACGACCTGAGCTACCGCTGGGATGGGGAGCGGAACTACCTAACGCTGGTCACGCGGCAGGCGGAATGATCGGACCGCTGCGGCGGAGGCTCCCCTGGGCTCTGGGGGTTCTTGCCCTGATGCCGGCGGTGGCGGCGGCCTGCACCGCGACCAACGGAGCGGATCAGCCCCGCATTGGCGGCGCCACGCGCCCGGCGCCCCCCGAGGCAGCCTCCGACAGCGCGTCCTCCGGGGCCACCGCCGAGGGAGTCTTCGACGACTCGGTCCTCTTCGGCCAGTCGGCCGCCTTCAGCGGCCCGGCCCAGGAACTCGGCCTGAACATGCGCCTCGGCATCGAAGCCGCCTTCGCCGAAGCCAACCGCAGCGGCGGGGTCCACGGTCGCCGGCTGGAGCTGGCGTTCCGGGACGACGCCTACGAGCCGGAGGCGGCGGTCACCAACACCCAGCAGCTCATCGACGCCGACGGGGTGTTCGCCCTGATCGGCGAGGTCGGCACCCCGACCTCGCGTTCGGCCACCCCGGTCGCCGCCGCCTCCGGCGTGCCGTTCATCGCCCCGTTCACAGGCGCGGAGTTCCTGCGGGACGACGACTGGCGCAACATCATCAACCTGCGCTCCTCGTACTACCAGGAGACCGAGGAGATCGTCGCCCGGCTGATAGCCGATCAGCGCGCCGACCGCATCGCGGTCATGTTCCAAGACGACTCCTTCGGCCGCGCCGGATACCGCGGGGTGCTGCGGGCCCTCGACCGGCGCGGCATGGAACCGGTCGCCATCGGGCTGTACCCCCGCAACACCGCCGCGGTGCGCACCGCCCTGTTGGACCTCCAGCAGGGCGAACCCGACGCCGTCGTGCTCGTGGGCGCCTACGAGCCCGTCGCCGCCTTGATCGCCTGGGCGCGCTACCTGGGCGAAGATTGGACGTTCGTCACGATCTCCTTCGTGGGCGCCAACGCCCTAGCCGAAGAGTTGGGGCCCTTCGGCGACGGCGTGTACGTGACCCAGGTGGTGCCCTTCCCCGACGACGACTCGCTGCCGGTGGTGGCTTCGTACCTCGACGCCCTAGCGGCGCATGACCCCGGCGCTGCGCCCGGGTTCGTCTCCCTTGAGGGCTACCTGGCTGGCCGCATGGCGATCGTGGGACTGCAGCGCTGTGGTCGCGACCTGAGCCGGTCCTGCTTCCTCGACGAGATCCTGCGGGGCGAGCCGGTGGAAATCGACGGCTTCGAGCTCCGCTTCGGCAACGACAATCAGGGCTCCGACGCGGTGTTCCTCACCGTGATCCGCGGCGGTCGCTACGTCTCGGCCGGCTCGATGTGAGGGCGGCCCGCGGCGTGAGCGCTGTACGAGGCGGCTCGGCCCCCGCCCGCCGGGAGGTCTCGGCGTGCTGAGAGACCGTCTGCGGGCCCTCGCTGAGTACGCCCTGCGCATCTCGACGCAGATGTACGTCGCCATCGGCGTCCTCGTCTCGCTGACCGTCGCCGCCATCGTCGTGAGCTGGCTGTCGTTCAACAGCATCGAAGGCACCCAGGACCGCGTCAACACCGAGAGCCTGCCGCGGATCGTCAGCGCCTTCCGGATCACCGAGTTGAGCAGCCAGCTCGTGGCCGCAGCCCCGCGCCTGACGGTGGCGGCCACGCCGGCGGAGCTGAACGCGGTTTCCGCGGAGATCGTGGCGACCCAGGAGGACTTCCGCGGGGAGCTGCAGCGACTGGAGCAGCAGGACATCGACGCCGGGTTGTTCGTGGCGATCCGCTCGAACTCCCGGCAGCTCGAGTCCAACATCGCCCAGATCGAAGTCGAGATGCCGACGTCGTTCGCGCTCGACGTCGAGATCGAGGCCCTGCGCGTGCAACTGGCCGAGATCAGTCGGAAGCTCGACCAGATCCTGCTGCCGGCGCTGGACGAGCAGCTCTTCTACCTGATGACCGGCTACCGGCAGATCGGCGAGCCCCCGGTGCCCCGCGAGCGGCACTTCACCGAGGCGGAGATCATCCGGTACCGGCACCTGCTGGCCCTGCAGGCCGACACCGCAATCGCCACCCAGCTTCTGTCCAGCGCCTTCGGCGTATCCAACGCGGCGCTGCTCGAACCCCTGCAGGAGAGTTTCGAATCGGTCACCGACCGCATCGAGATCAGCGCCGGCGCCATCGGTCTGATCGCCCAGCGCGCCTACCTGGTGTCGGTGCTGGCCGACCTGCTCGAGTTGGGCGCCGGCGACGAGAGCGGCTTCTCCCTCGTCAGCCAGCAGCTCGCGCTCGCCGAGCGCCAGCGCGGGCTGCTCACCCAGAACCGCGAGCAGGCAGCCGAGTTGGCGGCTGGGGTGCAGGAGTTGATCAGCACCGCCCAAGCCGACGCCGACGAGGCCACCGCGGCGTCCACCGACGCCATCGGCACCTCGCGCATCCTGCTGCTGGTCATCGCCGGCATCAGCGTGGTCGTGGGCCTGTCGATCATCCTGGGGTTCGTCAGTCGCGTGCTGCTGCGCCGACTCAACCAGCTCTCGAACCGCATGCGCCGCATGGCCGACGGGGACCTAGAGGAGGAGGTCGTCATCAGCGGCCGCGACGAGGTCTCCGAGATGGCCCACGCCTTGGAGGTCTTCCGCCGCCACGCCTTGGAGGTGCAGCGCCTCAACTTGGTCGAGAAGCTGGCCGAAGAGCTAGGCGACAAGAACAGCGAGCTCGAGCAGGTCCTCGACGAGCTGCACAAGGCCCAGGACCAGATCGTGATGCGGGAGAAGCTGGCCGCGCTGGGCGAGGTGACCGCCGGTGTGGCGCATGAGATCCGCAATCCCCTCAACTTCGTCAAGAACTTCTCCGAGGTTTCCGCCGAGCTGGTCGAAGAGCTAGAGGAGGTGCTGGAGGAGGCCGAGGGCACCTTGAGCGACGAGCAGCGGGGGCTCATCTCCGACATCGCCGCCGACCTCACCGAGAACCTCGAGCGCATCGGCTCACACGGTGCCCGCGCCAACACCATCGTGCATGACATGCTGATGATGAGCCGCGAGACCGGCGAGTGGCGGCTGGCCGACCTCAACTCACTCATCGAGGAGCACGCCAAGCTGGCCTTCCACAGCGCCCGCGCCGTCGACCCAGACTTCCAGCTGAACCTGGAGTTCGACCTGGATCCCGAGGTGGGCGAGCTGGAGGTGCTGCCGCAGGACCTCGGCCGGGTGTTCATAAACATGGTGGGAAACAGCTGCCACGCAACCGACGAGAAACGCAAGCGGCTCGTGGAGGCGGGCGAGGCGTCCTCCTACATGCCCACGGTCCGCACCACTAGCGCCAGGACCGCCGACGGCGTCGAGATCCGCATCCACGACAACGGCGACGGCATCCCCCCCGAAGTGGTGGACAAGATCTTCAACCCGTTCTTCACCACCAAGCCGACCGATCAGGGAACGGGGCTGGGCCTAGCCATCACCAACGACATCGTCCGCGAGCACGGGGGAACCATCGGCGTGGACACCGCGCCGGGCGAGTTCACCGAGATGACCATCTCGCTGCCGGCGACGCGGGCCGAGGTGCCGGCGGAGGCTACAGCGGCAGATCCGGACGGGGACGCACCCGGCGAGGAGTGAGGACCCCTTCGACGGCGGACCGTCAGCCGGCCGTCAGCCGGCGAGAGGCTCGATGCGAACCGCGGTGGCCTTGAAGCCGGCGGTCCCCGAGAGCGGATCCCAGTCGTCGGGCACCAGCAGGTTCGTGTCCACCTGATCGGGGAAGTGGAAGGTCAGGAACGCCAAGCCCTCGACAAGGCCGGGGTCGATGTGGACGGGCGCCTCCACCGCGCCGCGCCGGGACACCACCCGCACTGTCTCACCCTCGGCGACTCCTAAGCGGCCGGCGTCGACGGCGCACAGGTCCAGCTCCTCCCGGCGCCGCAGCGGCGACTCGAAGGATCCCGACTGGACCCCGGTGTTGAACGAGTCCAGGCGCCGCCCAGTCGTCAGACGGATGGGGTAGTCCTCGTCGAGGTCGTCCAGCGGTGCTTCCCACTCCACCGGCACGAACGGCACCCGCGGCCCCTCGAGGGGGTCGGCCCAGAGCCGCCCGTGCAGGAACTGCGACCCCGGGTGGTCCTCATCGGGGCACGGCCAGCGAATGCCGCCCAGCTCCTCGAGGCGCCGGTAGCTCATCCCGGCGTGGTAGCTCGACAGCGACCGCAGCTCGTCCCAGACCGTCTCGGCGTCAGCCTCGCCCCAGTCGTGACCGAGCTCCCGTGCGAGGGCGAAGGTGATCGCCAGGTCGTCGCGCGCCTCTCCGGGCGGCGCCACCGCGGCCCGCACGAGCTGCACGCGCCGTTCGCTGGAGGTCACGGTGCCGGTCGTCTCGGCGAAGCTGGCCGCCGCCGGCAGCACCACGTCGGCCAGCTGCGCCGTGGCGGTCAGGAAGATGTCCTGCACCACGAGGAACTCCAGGTCGGCCAGCATGCGACGGGCGTGCGCCACGTCGGCCTCAGAGTCGGCGGGGTTCTCGCCGACCACGTACAGCGAGCGCAGCCGCCCGTCCGCCATGGCCTCGAACATCTGCGAGAGGTGCCAGCCGGGCGCCGGGGGCACCGGCGCTCCCCAGGCCGCCTCGAAGCGCCGCCGCCCTGCTTCGTCGGCCAGGTCGCAAAAGCCCGGCAGGCGGTTCGGCAGCGCGCCCATGTCGCCGCCGCCCTGCACGTTGTTCTGGCCCCGCAGCGGTGCCAGGCCCGAGCCGTAGCGACCCACATGCCCGCACAGCAGCGCCAGATTGATGAGCGCGAACACGTTGTCGGCGGCGTTGTGGTGCTCGGTGATGCCCAGGGTCCAGCAGAGCTGGGCGCGCTCGGCGGTGGCGTACAGGCGGGCCAGCTCCACGATCGCCTCGGCGGGTAGGCCCGTGATGGCCGCCGCCCGCTCGGGGGTGTAAGGCGCCACGGTGGCGGCGTAGTCCTCGAAGCCGGTGGTGGCGTGGTCGATGAAGTACGTGTTGTGCAGCCCGGCGGCGATGATCTCAGAGGCCATGGCGTTGGCCAGGGCGATGTCGGCGCCCACATCCACGCCCAGCCACAGGTCGGCGAAGCTGGCCGAGGCGCTGCGCCGGGGGTCCACCACCACGAGCTTGGCCCCGTTGCGCCGGCCAGCCAGCATGCGGTGGAACATGATCGGATGTGCGTTGCGGGCGTTGGATCCCCACAACAGGATCAGGTCGGTGTTCTCCAGCTCCTCATAGGAGCTCGTGCCGCCTCCGACTCCGAAGACCGTCGTCAGACCGACGACGCTGGGGGCGTGTCAAGTGCGGTTGCAGCTGTCGATGTTGTTCGAGCCGATGACGGTGCGGGCGAAGCGCTGCAGGGCGTAGTTCAGCTCGTTGGTGGCCTTGGAGCAGCTGAAGGCACCGAAGCTCGACGGCCCGTGGCTGCTGACAGACCGCCGCAGGCCCGCCGCGGCGGCCCCGAGAGCCTCGGGCCAGCTCGCGGGCACCAACTCGCCGCCGGGGCTGCGGATCAAGGGCTCGGTGAGGCGTTGTGGCATCGATTCCTCCTCGAAGGGCAGCCACCACCGGCGCGAGTCTCCTCGACTGTCGGTGGCGCGGGCACCAGCTAGCACAGCCTACGTCAACCCGTTCGCACCGGCGGGCGGCGGCTGGCCTCCAGAGAGTCTCGAGCGTCAACCGGCCGCCGCGCCTTCTGGGCCGGTTCGGCTCAGCGGAAGTCTCGGGAGGTTGCGGCCCCGCCGACCGGTAGGGCCTCGATCCTCTCCGCCACGATGTTGAGCGCCCCCTCTGCGTGCTCTAGGCGCCCTCGCACGAGGAGGGCGGGCGCGGTGGCCGCCAGCCGTCGGTGGTGCTGCCAGCAGCCCGGTGAGACCACCACGTTCATCAGTCCGGTCTCGTCTTCGAGGCTCACGAAAACGACGCCGCCAGCGGTGGCGGGGCGCTGGCGGTGGGTCACCACTCCCCCGACGATCACCTTCTCCCCGTCGCCGCGCCCGGCTAGGTCTGCCGCCGTGACCGCGCCGAGGGCGGCTAGCCGGCCCCTCACGAAGCGGGTGGGGTGGCCGTCGGGCGCCACCCCGGTGGCCCAGAGGTCGGCTCGGGACACTTCGGCGGGCGACATGGCCGGCAGCGGTGGCGCCCGCTCGCCCACGACGATGCCGTTCAGCCCGCCGGCGTCGGCGCGGCCCAGCGCCCCGGCGGTCCACAGCGCGGCGCGCCTGTCGCGCTCGAAGCATCCGAAAGCCCCCGCGGAGGCGAGAGCCTCCAGCGTCGCGATCCTCAGCGACGGCACCCGCCGGCGCAGGTCCTCCATCGAGCGGTAGGGCCGGCCAGCGTCGATCTCGGCGGCCAGCCGCTCGCCGACGCCCCTCACGCCGCTGAGCCCTAGCCGCACCGCCCAGCCTCCGGCGGATTCCTCGGCCCGCTCGAGGCCTGCGGTCGCCGCCGAGGCGTTGAGGTCGGGGGTGCGCACTGCCACGCCGTGGCGGCGGGCGTCACCCACCAGGGTATGAGGCGACCAGAAGCCCATCGGCTGGGCCCGCAGCAAGGCGGCGCAGAACGCCGCCGGGTAGTGGTGCTTGATCCACGCTGAGGCGTAGACGAGGTACGAGAACGACACGGCGTGGCTCTCGGGGAAGCCGTAGTTGGCGAAGGCGTCCAGCTTCGCCCAGATCTGCTCGCCGGTCCCTTCCTCGATGCCGTTGGCCGCCATGCCCGCGAAGAACCGCTCCTTGAGCTGCGCGAGGCGCTGGTGGCTGCGTTTGGCACCGACCGCTTGGCGGAGCCGGTCAGCTTCGGCGGCGCTGAAGCCGGCCGCGTCGATGGCGATCTGCATGAGCTGTTCCTGGAAGAGCGGCACGCCGAGGGTCTTGGCGAGCGCCCGCTCCAGCAGTGGGTGGGGGTAGGTGACCTCCTCGGTGCCGTTGCGGCGGCGGATGTAGGGGTGAACCGAACCGCCCTGGATGGGGCCGGGCCGGATGAGGGCCACCTCCACGACGAGGTCGTAGAAGCAGCGGGGCCGCAGGCGGGGCAGGGTGGCCATCTGGGCGCGCGACTCCACCTGGAACACCCCCACCGTGTCGGCCGCGCAGAGCATCTCATAGACCGCAGGCTCCTGGGGCAGGGCGGCCAGGTCGATCCGGTCGCCGTCGGACTCAGCCACGAGGTCGATGGCGTGCCGCAGCGCCGACAGCATCCCCAGCCCCAGCAGGTCGAACTTCACCAAGCCCGCCGAAGCGCAGTCGTCCTTGTCCCATTGCAGGACGCTGCGACCCTCCAGGCGCGCCCACTCCACGGGGCACACCTCGAGCACGGGCCGGTCGCAGATGACCATGCCGCCGGAGTGGACGCCCAGGTGGCGCGGGAACCCCTCGAGTTCGCCGGCCAACTCCAGGACCTCGGGCGGGACGGGGCTGGCGGGGTCGGCCGCCTCGCTGGCGACGCCGCCGCGGTCATCCACGAGCTTGGACAGCGAGTCGTCCTGTCCCAGCGCCAGCGCCGCGTCGCGCACCGCCGAGCGGGAGCGGTAACAGACGACGTTGGCCACTTGGGCGCAGTGGTGCCGCCCGTAGCGCCGGTAGACGTACTGGATGACCTCCTCGCGGCGCCCGCTCTCAATGTCCACGTCGATGTCGGGGGGGCCGTCGCGCGCCGGGGACAGGAAACGCTCGAACAGCAGGTCCAGCGAGACGGCGTCCACGTTGGTTATGCCGAGGGCGTAACACACCGCCGAGTTGGCGGCCGAGCCGCGCCCCTGACAGAGGATCCCGGACCGGCGGCAGAACTCCACGATGTCCCACACCACCAAGAAGTAGCCGCAGAACCCTAGCGACTCGATGATTCCGAGCTCCCGGTCGAGCTGCGCCCAAGCGCCGGCGACCCGCTCGACGCCGCGTAGCCCGTAGCGGCCGGCGCCGCCGTCG
The DNA here is from genome assembly GCA_009840735.1 of Acidimicrobiia bacterium. Taxonomy (GTDB): domain Bacteria; phylum Actinomycetota; class Acidimicrobiia; order Acidimicrobiales; family CATQHL01; genus VXNF01. The sequence continues at coordinate 70,896 of VXNF01000014.1, forward strand.
GCGACCAGGCGGCGCAGGTAGCCTGCCTCGTCGAGGCCGTCCGGGCAGGGGTAGGGCGGCAGGGCAGGGGCCACGAGCCGCAGATCGAAGGCGCACTGCCGTCCCAGATCGGCGGCCCGCTCGACGACCCCCGGCCAGCGGGCGAAGCGGGCCGCCTGCTCGGCGCCCGAACGCAAGTGACGCCCCGCCGGCGGCAGCCAGCCGTCGATCTCCTCGAGGCTGCGGCGCGCCCGCAGCGCCGCCAACGCGGCCGCCAGCCGCTGACGGTCCACCGAGTGGTGGTGCGCGTTGCCGGTGGCGATCAGGGACGTGCCGGTCGCGGCGGCCAAATGGGCGAGGGCCTCGTTGCGCACCGAGTCCTCCGGCAGCCCGTGGTCCCATAGCTCCACGGCCACGTTGGCCGCGCCGAAGTCAGCGATGAGCCGCTCCAGCGCGCCGCGGGCCGTGGGCAGGCCCCCTTCCACCAAGGCTCGCGGCACCGCCCCCTTGCGGCAGCCGGTGAGGATCAGCCAGCGGTCGCCGGTGCCCGCACCTCCGAGGGCCACGAGGCGTTCGTAGTCGAACCGGGGCGCTCCCTTGGCCCCTGCCAGCTGGCCCTCCCCGATGGCCCGCGCCAGCAGCGCGTAGCCGCGGGGGTCGCGGGCCAGCACCAGCAGGTGGACACCGGCGGGGTCCGGCACCCCGGCGCGCTCGGGATTCTTCCGGCGGCGCGGCGCGGCGGCGGCCCGCGGGGAAGGCCCTTGCGGCGCCAGGGTGAGCTCGGCGCCGAAGACCGTGGGAAGCCCCAGCGCCCCGGCCGCCTCCGCGAAGCGCACCACGCCGTAGAGGCCGTTGTGATCGCACACAGCCAGCGCTTCGAGCCCCAGCCGGACCGCCTCGGCGGCCAGCTCCTCGGGATGGGAGGCCCCGTCCAGGAACGAGAAGTTGGAATGGCAGTGCAGTTCCGCGTAGCGGACCGGCGCCCGCCGGCGCACGAGACCGGCGGGCGGCCGATACGCCCGGCGCTGGCGCGACCGCGCCGGGCTGTCGTTCCCGTCGCCTGCCCAGATGTCGACGGGACCGCCCGCCCCTGTGCGGTCCGCGGCGGGGCGGTCCGACAGCAGGCCCTCGATGTCTCTCCACGGCACATTGGGGTTGTTCCAACCCATCCATTCACTTTATACGAATAGATGTTCGTATACAGGTCGTCAGAACGAGAAATTGCGCCCCGCCCCGAGTCAGTCCCAGAGGGCGGTCACCTGCCAGCGCCCGCCTTCGAGCACCGCCAGACACCCCAGGCCGTCGCCGGTGAGCAACTGGAAACGGGCCCGCCGGCGGCCCCCCCGGCGGTCCCACCAGCGCTCCTCGGTGGGCCACGGCCCGGCCCAGGCCACCACCTCCGAGGGCTTGCCGCCGACTGTCAGGCGGGCCGGCGGCGCCGAGACAGAGCCCCGCCCGTCGACCCCCACGACGGCCCCGGAGGCGTCCTGCACCTCGGCGGGCCACGGCACCGGCAACAGGCGCGCCGGCGACGGGGCCGGCAGACGTCCGGGCCAAGGACGCTCGTCGCCGGCGAGCCGGCGGTCGCGCACATCGACGGTGGCGGCCGGCACCAGCCTGATCTGCCCATCAACCTGGCGGCCGCCGCCGGCGGCGGGGACCCGCACCGCCTCGGCGCCCCAGCGCCCGCAGAGCCGGGCCGCCGCCCGGGCGGCGCGCTCGTCCGCCTCGGCCTCGCCGCCCCAGAACCCCAGCTGGCGCCCCCGGACCGGCGCCACCTCCTCCGCGCTGAGTCGCAGCCGGGTGATCCCGCCGCTGACCCGGGCGCCGTCGAACTGCCAGCGCACCCGGTCGGCGATGTCGGCAGCCGACAGCCCTCCCTCGTGGCGCCAGAGCCGCACGAGGCTCTCGCCCTCGACGGTCTCGACCTCGACGGCGACCCGCAGGCACGACATCCCGGCATCTTCGAGGCACCGGTGCAACTGCTCGGCCAGAGCGCGGGCACAGAAGGCCAGCCGGTCCAAGCGGTCGGCGGGCGGCTCGATCTCTGCGCTGACCGACCAGTCGGCGGGAGGTTCCCGCAGCGCCAGGGGCCGCCTGTCAGCCCCGGCGGCGAGGCACCGGGCACGGATTCCCTCGGTGCCGAAGCGCCCCAGCACGTCGGCCTCCGGCAGCGCCGCCAAGGCGCCGAGAGTGCGGACACCCAGACGGACGAGCACATCGATGAGTTGGGGACACCCCAGAAGCCGCACCGGCAGGGGTGCCAGGAACGCCGCAGAGCCGCCCGGCGCAACGATGCACACCCCATCCGCCAACTCCGCCGCCAGCGCCGCGGTGAAGGGGCCATCGGCGATGCCGACCCGCACCCTCCCACGCCCTCCGAGAGCCTGCGACATGCGCTCGACGACCAGATCGGCCAGGACCCCGTCGCCGCCGAAGTAGCGGGACGGCCCCCGCGAGGCGAAGGCGCAGGTCGCAGGCGCCGACACCTCCACCAGCGGGGTGATGGACTCGAGGGCCGCCACAGCCGCCTCGAAGGCGTCGCCGTCCAAGGGGCCGACCCCTCGAGGATCGTCCCCGGCCCGAGCGCAGCGAGCCACCAGCGCGCGAACCGGAGCGGTCACGCCACGACCGCCGCGGCCTCGCCACCCGCCGCGGCGGCAGGCGCGGCGGCGGCCGGGCCGGCCGCAGCAGGCCCCGCGGAGACTGGCGCGCCGTCGGGGCCGGGCAGCAGCAGATCCAGCGAGCGGGGCCTGCCAGCCGCGCCGCGCCCGGTGGCCCGCACCGACACTCGGCGGGAGCGCAGCAGGCCCCAGCCGTCCCCCAGACCGCTCCAGCGGGACGAGACGACCTCCAGGCAAACGTCCACCCCACCGAGGGTGCCGCCGCCAAGAGCGCCGCCGCCGAGGGCGATCAGCACCGATCCCCGCTCCCGCAGCTTGGCCGCCAACCGGCGACGGTCCGCCGCCCCGAGCCGGACCTCCCGACCCACCAGCACGACGTCCACCGCACCCAGAAGCGCCTCAGCGGCCTCGACGGCGGCGCGAGGCTCAGGGGCGGCCACCAGCAAGAGCCTTTCGAGCGCCAGCCCGGCCTCGGCAGCGGCAGCGAGACCGAGACCCCCCTCCCCCACCACCGCGACCCACGAGCCGGCCGCCGACGGGCCCGAGGCGACCGCCAAGGCCAGCGAGGTGGCGCCGTCCCCGCCGGTGGCGATCACCCAGCCTCTCCGCAGAGCGCCGCCGGGGAACAGGCCCGCCAGCGGGGCCAGTAACGGCAGGGTCCGCTCATGGGCGCCGGTGAGAGGAGCGACCCGCTCCCCCAACAGCCGCAGACGGTCCCGCCCGCTCCCGGGCCCCCCACCGGCGGCCACGCTCCCCAAGGCGTTCCCCAGACCAGACATCCAACCAGTATCGAACATCTGTTCGTATTTGGCAAATCGGCGACCGGCAGTTCAGCAATTCGCGATGCCTCAGCGCCGAATTCCGCTCCGCGCCTGCCGTGCCGTTCGCTCTCAGCCCCTCCAGTCGAGCGCCGAGGGGTCGATCGCCACCTCGGCGCCGGCCGCGGCCGACTCGTAGACGGCGTCGGTGATCACCTGTGTCAGCAGTGCCTGCTCGCCGGTGACCGGAGCGTCACGCCCATCTCGGATGGCGTCGACGGTCTGCGCGATGAGTGCTTGCACCGAGGGTGGGAACGAGACGTCGCTGACCGTCTCCGGCGGCAGCAACTCGATGATCTCGCCCTCCCGCTCACCGCGGATCGAGGGGGGATCCAACACGGCTTGGGCGTTCGCCCCGATGGCGTCCAGGCTGTAGTCCCATGACGGCAAGCCATCCGCGAGGGAGGGGATGTTGTCCACCCAGCTCCCTTGGAGCGTCATCCAGAAGCCGTCCTCGAATCGCAGATGCGCCGCTAGCAGGTCGTCCACGTTGTAGCGGCCGGCGCTAGCGGCGTCCGGGGCCGTCGGCCCGCGTTTGGTGGGAAACACTTGTGCCGCGCTGGCCGAGGCGGAGATCGGCCTGGGGAATCCCGCGAACCACAGCGCCAAGTCGAGGAAGTGTACTGCCGTGGCGGCCAGCGCCCCGCCCCCGGACAGCTCCTTACGGTAGTGCTCGCCCCACCAGGGAATCTGCGACGACTTCGCCCAGGCGTGGGTGTACAGCGGGCGACCCAGAATCCCCGCGTCGATGTGGCGCTTGATGATCTGCGCGTTGGGCGTGAAGCGCATGTTGAACCCGACGCCGAGCATGCGATCGGCTGCGGCGGCGGCTCGCAGCATCTCCCGCCCTTCGCCGGCGTCGAGCGCCAGCGGCTTCTCGCACAGCACATGGGCGCCAGCGGCGAAAGCGTCGACAGTCATCCGCAAATGGTGAATCGGCATCGTGCACACCGTCACGAGGTCGAGATCGTGCTTCTCGAGCAGGTCGCGATAGTCCGCGTAGCCCTTGGCGCTCTGAGTGGCTGATCTCACCTCGTCGAGGCGAGAGGCGTCGGTGTCGCAGACGGCGACGACCTCCACATCCTCCAGCGCCTGCAAACACTCCACATGAAGGCTGCCCTGAAACCCGCAGCCGATCACTCCGACCTTCATGCCACGGCCTCCTCGTTCAATCCCGCTGAGGGAGAACCGGTTCTTGGCCGGGCGTCGCCGTGGGGCCGCGGTGCTGTCCGAAGTCGTCCGTCCGGAAGACTTTCATGACCTCATCGCCCAGGTGGTTGATGACCTTGACAGCGATCCGGCCAGAGGAGGGGCGCTCGAACGGCCGCGACGTGTCGCTGTGCAGGCTCTGCCAGGCCTCCGCGTCGATCTCCGCCCGCAGCGTCGTCTTGAGTGCCTTGTACGGGTAGTTGGCACCGAGGAAGTAGGCGTGGCGGACGAAGAAGCTCTCACCGTCGTAGTCGGTGTCGATGAACCAGCAGGCGATGCCGTCGGGGCCGTCGCTGCGCACCTCACCAGTGCCGGGGTGGAACACGTCGACGCCGTTCACGCGGACCTTGATCTGGCCAGCAGCGGCACCGTCGTCGCCCGAAGCGTCGAGGATGTCGATGTCGGGTTCGCCGAAAATGACGAAGAGGTTCCCCTTGCCGGTGTTCTTGAGTTCGCCGGCCATGTGCAGATCGGCGTTCATGCGCGCCTTGAGCACCGGGATGCGACCGAGCCTGTCGAACTCTGTGGCCTGCGCCTCGTAGTTGAATGCGCAGGCAATGAGCACATCGAAACCGGCGTCGGCGGCCTCTCGGGCTGCCTCCACGAGATCAGGACGGGCGACCGTGCCGAACTCGGGTCCGATGAATATTCCGGCGCGCTTCTCGCCATCGCCGCCGCCAGCCTCCGATCCGCTCTCGGCGTAGCGCCCCTCGGCGCAGATCATGGAGCCGGGCCACGGCGTCAGTGAGGAGAACTCGATACGATCCTCCTTGTGTGCCTGCTGAACGCCGGCGGTGCGCAACTGTTCGAGGATCATCGCCCCGAAGTCCCCCGCCGCACCGTCGGTGCCCTCCGTGGTGCCAGCCGGATCGATCAGCTCGTCGTCCTCGTCCACACCGAGCACGCGGTGCGGCGAGATGCTCTCCACCGTGAACGGCCCGGCGACCCGGACAGTGCGAGAGTCTTCGTAGGGCTTATCGTAAAGAAGCTCGAAGTCGGCCTTGGCAGCGATAGAGGCGTCGATCTCCTGCTGCCGGGCGTGGCGCTGCCCCGACCACCGCTGATGCAGTTCTCGGGCCTCGCTGGGCCAGCGCTCATCGTCGGCGCGCGGGATCTCCCAGTCTTCCCACGACTCATCCAGCGCAGAGTTGAGTTGTTCTCGCAAGGACTCCAGCGCTGGCTGGAACCGATCCCAGATCACATCGATCTCAGAATTGTTCGCGATTGCCCCGAGCGTGACGTGCGGAACTCGTTGGTACACAAAGCCTTGACGGATATCGCGATACGACATTCCAGCCACAGGTTCGACACGTCTGACTTCCGCCTCTTTCTCCTTGCCTTCATCGCTGTCCGAAAGCAAGTAGTAGGGATATCTCGCGCCCATCACCCGAGTTCGCGCCAGTGTCAACGCGACTCGTGAAGTATCGATGGTGATCCAGCGCCGTCCCCAACGCTCGGCGGCGTTGGGGGTGGTGCCGGAGCCGCACGTCGGGTCGAGCACGAGGTCGCCCGGGTCGGTGCTCAGCAGGATGCAGCGCTCCACCACTTTGGTGTTCGTCTGCACGACGAACACCTTGGGGTCGGTGAAGTTGCCCGTCCCGGTGTCGTCCCAGAAGTTGGTTCGGACCTTGTAGGGGAAGTCGTCCGCGAACCTGCGGTACTGAATGCTGTTGCGGGCGACGTGGATCCGCCCAGCATGCGCTAGTCGGTTCATGCCGGCCGGATAGGACGCCTTCCAGTGCGAGTTCGCGCCGGAGTCGTACACCTTCCCCTCGAACTCGAAGGGCTGCGGCTCCGACGCGGCGCCCTGCGACTTGAGGTCGCCGGGTTTGTAGATCCGCGCCCCGTCGGGCAGAGGCACCTCGCCCCGCTCCTTCTGCTTGGTCATCCCGCGGAAGCTTCCGTCGGGGAAGTGGAGCCACCTGTATCCCTGACGGTCGTGCGCCTCCTCCCAGAGCGGCCGGTACTTGAGTTGAGGCTTCGATCTGGCGTACCAAACGATGTAGTCGCCCTTGCGGGGCAACTCTGCTGCCTGCGTGAAGCCGCTGGTCGTCACGAAGGAGATGAGGCTCACAAAGTTGTCGGATCCGAAGACTTCGTCGAGCAGGCTGCGAACGACATGAACGTTCTCGTCGCTGATCTGCAGAAAGACCGAGCCGGACTCGTCGAGCAGCGTTCGGGCAACGAGGCAGCGGTCGCGGAGGTATGAGAGATAGGAATGAATCCCGTCCCGCCAAGTGTCGCGGAAGGCCTTGACCTGCTCCGGTTCTCGCGTGATCTCACCCAATCGATCTCCGGTAGCCGTGCGCCCGGTCGTCGACCACTGGAAGTTTGAGTTGAATTTGATGCCGTAGGGCGGATCGATGTAGATGCACTGCACTTTGCCGCGCAGCCCCTCGCGCTCGGCCAGTGAGGCCATGACCAGCAGACTGTCCCCGAGGATCATCCGGTTCGCCCAGTTGGCGTCGTGCTCGTAGAAATCGGTGCGCTCGACACCCTCCGGCAGGCCGTTGAAGTCCGAGAACAGATCGGGCTGGAACCCGCCCGCAGCCGCAGCCTCCTCTTCCCTGCTGCGACCGCTGCGCCTCATCAGGTCGTCGATCAGCGCCTTTGGATGGACCTTCTCTTGGATGTACAGGGGCGGCGCCTGGACCACGAGGTCGTGCTGGTCCTGTTCGTCCTTGCCCCGCCAGACGAGCTGCGGGTCGAGATCGCGGTTGCGGCGCGCGTACGCCACCTCGATCGAGTGCCGATCCGCTTCGGCCATCACGGAGCGGTCCTCAGCGGTCGGGATGTTGGTCCGCTTCACTGAGCTGTGGGTGATCGCCTCGACCTGCTTCGGCCCGGTGCTCCTAGCTGGCATCTTACGACCCCGCGTCGCCCGCCTCGCCAATCAACTCGCGCAGCTGCGGTAGAAGTTCGGGGATTCCTTCGCAGATAACTTCCCAGAGGGTGTTGTCATCGATCCTGAGGTATCCGTGTACTAGCCGGTTGCGCATCCCGGTGATCTCACGCCACGGAATCTCCGGGTGCGCGTTCCGGATGGATTCTGCGACACTGTTCGCGGCCTCGCCGAGGATAGCGAGGTTCCACAGCACGGCGTCATTGATGGCGTCGGTGGCGAAGAACGTGTCGTGATCCAGCCCCGCCGTGTACTCCTCGACCTTCGTGCAGCACTCGATCATGTCGCGGACGTAGAGGTCCCAGCGGCGCTCAGACATGGATAGCCTCGGCCTCGACGTTCGGACGGATCTCAGGTCGTAGGCTCGGTTCGACGACGAGGTCCACGGGGCGACCGAGCAGTTCTTCCAAGTAAGCCTCTAGGTCGAAGGGGCGAGTCCAGCCGGGACGCTCGTCAAGTCGTACGAGGACGTCGATGTCGCTGTCGGGCTTGGCCTCGTCGCGAACCGTCGATCCGAAAAGCGCGATGTCGACGACGCCGAAGCGATCTGCCATCGTCGCTTTGTGCTCGCGCAGCAGGGCCAGGACGTTCTCGGCGCTCAGCGGCGCACCGGCACCGGACGTCTCGTGTCTCCCGTCGAGGGCCGCTTCGATCAGCGCCGCAAAGTTCGCCTGCATCGTGTGCCGGTCGGTGAACTCGGCGAACGACCAGCGTCCGTGCCCGCCGAGGTTATTCACCCCTGGCACCCAGTACGTCTCCATCGTGGCCTTCTTCTCCTTGGCGTCTTCGCCGCGGTAGCCCTTGACCTCCACGACGAGATGCAACGGATCGGCAGTGCCGCGCCCGTCGTCCACTAGAACCACGAAGTCGGGCACGTAGCGATGCGGCTCGGAGCCGATCCGATACGGCACCTCTAGTCCGAGGCCCTGATTCTTGACGTAGGCGAGCACCCGCGGATGCGACTCTGCCACCCGGCAGAAGTCGCCCTCCCACTCGCTGTCGCACACGGCCCAGTTGACGTGGCTGCGGCCTGGATGGGTCTGCCATAGATTCTGTTTCGAGGTCGCGAACCGCACCTGGCGTGTGGAACCGGCAGGGTTGTAGGGGTCGAGCACGGCCTTGACGGGCATCTCGCCGGCGAACCGGCGAGTAATCCCCGCCGTGATCCGCTCGCAGGCAATATCGGCCAGGCTCTGGTACATCAGCTGCGCCGGATAGGTCCCACCCTCGCAGATCAGATGCCCGTCGAGCCAGCGGCGCGTGATCCGCTTGAGCTGACCGAACAGATGGAGTTTCGGCTCCTCGGCGGGGTCACGCCACTTCGTCTCAAGCAGACGACCGGTGAGACGGTAGGCGATCGTCGAGCGCCGCAGATCGCCGAGATGGTGGACGTCAAGGTCGATTCCGGCGCCGATGATCCCCTCGTTGCGGGTGACCGTCGGTCCGATGTGCTCGGGAGTGAGGACGAACGTCGAGTCATCGGTGAAGGTGGCGTCGAGCCGTTCGTCTGGAAGCTCCACCCGGTAGCCCGCGACGCGCGGGAATCGGATCTCAAGATGGTCGCGCTCCGGCGAAACGGCGTGGACCTGCACGATCCTGCGGGGCGACTTCGGTGGCGCCACAGCCGGTTTCGCCGTGAAGTCGAACGGGATGCCGAGCACGTCCGCGTACTCGACCTCGAAGAGGTCGTCGTCATTCAGGTCGTAGGACTGGCGGCGCAGGGCGCGTCCGATCACCTGCTCGCAGAGCAGCTGCGTGCCGAACGCACGCACCCCCAGAACATGGGTCACAGTGTTGGCGTCCCAGCCTTCGCTCAGCATCGCGACCGAGACGACGCAGCGAATCGACTCGCCTAGCTGGCCGGGCTTGCCGACGGTGTTCATGACCTCGCGCAGCAGGTCCGCGTCGCTGATCTGCTCGGCCGCGGCGCGGTCACCGGTGCGCTGCACCTGCTCTCTGCGGAAGCGCTCGATCTCGGGCGCGGCCGCGGCCCGGAAGGTCTGGTCGAGACCCTCGCCGGACTCGAGCTGTTGACTGTCGATCAGCAAGGTGCGGGGACGGGCGTACCGCTCGCCGTTCTCGTCGAAGTTTCGGAACAGCTCCAGTCTCCCCTGCTGAAAGGTCTTCGTGCCGTCCTGTCGCTCCTGATGAAACCCGGAGATGTAGTCATAGACCAGCTTGGAGGTGGCGGTGTTGTTGCACACGACGATGAAACAGGGTGGCACGCCGACGTTCGCCTGCTCCCAGAGCTCGAACGTCTCGGCGTAATGTCCGTAGACCGCGTCGAGCGCGGTCTGCAGCTCGACTGGGATGCTGAGCGGGTCGAGCACTCCGGCCTGCCGCCGACCCTGGCGCGGCATCTTCGTCCCGATGTGACCCCAGAGGTTGCGGAATACGGGTCCTTCGACACCGGATACGTTGTCGGCCACCGGCACGCGGGGGAGCTTCACGATCCCGCACTCGATGGCGTCCATGAGGGAGAAGTCGCTCATCGTCCACGGGAAGAGCGTGCCCTCGGCGTAGCCGGAGCCGCGCAGGAAGAAGGGCGTTGCCGACAAGTCGATCACCCGTCGCAGATCCAGCTTGCGGCCCACCGCTTCGAGGCCGCCGATCCAGAGTCGAGCCGCCTCGCGGTTCCGCTTGGCCTCCTCCTGGTCGTCGCCCTTCAGTTCGTCCTCGGCGCTCTCGCCCGGCTTCTGCCGGTAGCAGTGGTGGGCCTCATCGTTGAAGGCGAGGATCGACCGCATGCCCAACAGCTCGGGAATCACCCTCCGCAGCATCTGCCCTTCGGTCTCGATCGACTCGACTTCGGGGCCTCTGCCTTGGAGCAGCGAGCGTCCGACCTTCTTCAGATCTAGGGTCTCGCGCCGCTTGAAGGCGTGGTAGTTGGTGATGACGATCCGCGCCCGCTCGACGTCTGCGAGCATGTCGCGGGGCACAAGTTCGCGGCTCTGGTAGTAGCTGTCGGGATCGTTCGGCTGCAAGACGCGCAGCCGGTCGCGGATGGTGAGCCCGGGCGTGACGACCAGGAATCCCTTCGTGAAGTTGCGGCTGGCCGGCTTCCTGACGGCGTTGACCGTCTGCCAGGCGATCAACATCGCCATGACCGTCGTCTTGCCCGCACCGGTCGCCAGCTTGAGTGCCAGCCGCGCCAGCCCCGGGTTCGCCTCCTCGTTGGCGGCGCGCAGGTGATCGAGAATGACTCGTGTCCCGCGGCCGCCGCGGCGAGGCGCCACTTCTGTCAGCCAGATGACTGTCTCGACTGCCTCCAGTTGACAGAAGAACGGGCGGATGTCACTGAAGTTGTGGTGGCGCCAGTGCTTCAGCAGCCGGCCAGTCTCTGGAGTCACAGCCCAATCCGGCTCTGGAAGTTGCCGCCATCGGTCGACGTGTTTACGCAACGCGTTGATAGTGGAGGTCGGGTCGTATTGCTGGTTCCCGCCGGAGAGCCCCTCCCCTTCGTCCAGCGCCAACGCTGGCTGCGCGGCACCGTGCTGCGCTCTGGGTTTGGGCACGGCTGTGATGTAGGCAGCCGGGCGGCGTTCGGCGAGCACCCGACCTGTGGGTTGGCGGGCGTCGTCGAGTTCCCAATGGCGCGCCGGGTACTCGTACGGCGAGTTGAGGATGGGAGACTCGAAGAATCGGTCCATCAGTGACAGCTCGATCTTGCCGCGGCTACTCCGCGGTCGGGGTGGCCGATGCGCCACGCGATTCTAGCCTTCCTCCTCCGCTGGCAATGACTCGGCGTCCGGTTCGGTCGGCTGCGTGAGGCCGAGGCGTTGGGCTAGGCCGATTCGTTGGAGTTTGCCGGTGGGGCCTTTGGGCAGGTCGTCGCAGAAGACGACGCGGCGGGGGATCTTGAAGGCGGCGAGCGAACGCCCGACGTGCTGGCGGAGCTCGGCCTCGGTGGCGGCGGTGCCCGGGACCAACACCACCGCCGCGGCCACATCCTCACCTAGCTTCTCGTGCGGCACGGCGAAGGTCACGGCCTGCGCGACGGCCTCGTGGCGCAGCAGCACCTCGTCCACTTCCAGCGGGGAGACTTTCTCGCCGCCGCGATTGATCTGCTCCTTCAGGCGACCGGTGAGGTACAGGTAGCCGTCGCCGTCGACGTGGCCCTCGTCGCCGGTGCGGAACCAGCCGCCCGTGAAGGCCGCCTCGTCCGCGGCGGGATTGGCCTCGTAGCCGTCGATCACCGTGGGGCCCTTGATGCACACCTCGCCGCGGGTGCCGGGCGGCTGCGGGCGGCCCGCCTCGTCGAGGATCGCCAACTCGATGCCTGTGGGCAGGCCCACCGACTGGGTCTTGGCCTCGCCCGGTGGCAGCGGGTTGGCACACATCTGATGGGTGGCCTCGGTCATGCCGTAGGCCTCGATGACGGGAACGCCGAACAGCCCTTGAAGTTCGATCAACACCGGCGCCGGCATAGACGCCGAGGATGAGCGCACGAAGCGCAACCCGGCTGAGCGGGCCTCTTCGGCGTGGCGCGCTGACCGGGCCAGCGCCATCTGGTGCATCGTCGGAACGGCGGTGTAGTACGTGGGCCTGAAGCACCTGAGTTGGCCGAAGAATCCGAAAGCGTCGAACCCGTCTGTGGCGACGACCGAGCCGCCGACCGACAACGGCGCTAGGAGCCCTGCCAGCAGTCCGTGGATGTGGAACAGCGGCATGACGTTGAGCGACCGGTCGGCGGCGGTGAGCCGCAGCGAGTCGGCGATGGCCGCGGCGGAACATCCCAGGTTGCGCTGGCGCAGCGGCACGATCTTGGGACGGGAGGTGGTGCCCGAGGTGTGCAGCACGAGCGCCACGTCGTCGGGACCGGGATCGGCAATCCCCCCAGAGATGTCCGCGCCGTGGCTGCTGTCCGTCGCTGGCTGCGGGTCCCGGATCGAGTCCGGGATCAGGGTCCGGGACATGCCTTCGTCAGCACGCCGGTGATCGGGGACCAGGTCGAGGGCGTCGAGCGACCCTTGCATCCGGAGACCCAGGACATGGTCCCCAGCCGCCTCACGCGCGGCCTCGCCACCGCTGTCATCGGTGATGAGAACCCGTGCCCTCAGATCCTTGAGGTAGAACCTCAGCTCATCGCTGCGATACCGGGGATTCAGGGGCGCGGCGCAACCCGTGACCGCCGCAGCCAGGAACGCCACCGCCATGGCGGGGCCGTTCGGCAACACGATGGCGATCCGATCTCCCACCCCGACGCCGAGGCCGCGCATCCGCTCCCGCAGCCGGGTCACGGTGGCCCGCAATTCGTCGTGGGTAAGGACCCGACCGTCTTCGGCCAACAGCGCGGGATCGCCAGCGGCGCCCACCCCGAGCAAGCTCCAGACGGTGTCAGCCACTTGCGGCGGCCTGGAGGCGGCGGTTGAGGAGCTTGGCCAGGGCATAGACCGTGGAGATCGTGGGGGTGCGAACCTCGGTCAACTCACCGAGTTCCACGAACACGCCGACCAGTGGGTCGACCTCGAGGGGGTGGCCGGCCTCGGCGTCCTGCAGCATGGAGGTCTTGTGCTCCCCCACCTTCTCGGCGCCGGCGATTCGCTGCTCGACAGTGACTCGGAGCCGGACTCCGAGCCGCCGGGCGATCTCGGCCGCCTCATTCATCATCGCAGCGGCCAACTCACGGGTGTCCTCGTTGCGGCAGATTTGCGCCAGCGTGGCGCCGGTGAGGGCGCTGATGGGATTGAACGCCAGGTTGCCCCACGCCTTCACCCAGACGTGTGACCGGATGTCGGTCAGAACCCGCGAGGTGAAGCCCGCCGCACCGAGCCTGGCCGCTACCGCCGCGGCTCGCTCGGAACGGCTGCCGTCAAGCTCTCCCACCGGGAAGCGGTCCCCCTCGACGTGGCGGATGACGCCCGGTCCGACCTTCTCCGCCGCCGGGTAGGCGATGCAGCCGACGATGCGCGCCGCCGGCACGGCAGCGGCCAGCACTCCGCCGGGGTCGAGTGTCCGCAGTCGCCGGCCGTCGTAGGGGCCGCCGTGACGTTCGAAGTACCACCAGCCGATGCCGTTCTGCACCGGCACCACGACCGTGTCGGCCCCATAGAGATGACCCAGACGGTCCGCCACCGCAGGGATCTGATGCGCCTTGAGCGCCAGAATCACGACGTCGTGCGGGCCGAGCGCGGCGAAGTCGTTTGATGCGAGGAGATCGTTGGCCACCAGTTCTCCGCCGTCGGCCTCCACGAGTCGCAGGCCGTGGTGACGGATCGCGGCGAGGTGCTCACCGCGGGCGACCACACTCACCGGCACGCCCGCCGCTGCCAGACGCACCGCCATCAGACCGCCGATCGCTCCGGCGCCCACAACGCACACCCGCACCGGGCCAGTCTGCCACCAGTAGACGCCGTTCAGCGTCGCCAAAACGACTGAACCCGTCCGGCGGCGAGCGCGGGACGGGTTCGGGCGACAATTCCGGCGGCGACCTACTCTCCCAGGACGTCTCCGTCCAAGTACCATCGGCGCTGGTGGGCTTAACTGCCGTGTTCGGGATGGGAACGGGTGTGGCCCCACCGCTATGACCACCGGAGATCTGTCAACCGAGGCACTCCTCGAGAACTCCATAACGAACACGAACCGCTTCCGCAGAGGTTGGTGAAACCTAAGCCCTCGGCCGATTAGTACCGGTCAGCTGAACGCGTTGCCGCGCTTACACTTCCGGCCTATCTACGTGGTAGTCTGCCACGGGCCTTACCCGGTTAACCCGGTGGGAGATCTCATCTCGGAACAGGCTTCCCGCTTAGATGCTTTCAGCGGTTATCCTTTCCGCAGGTCGCTAACCAGCCATGCCCTTGGCAAGACAACTGGCACACGAGAGCTGCGTCCGTCCCGGTCCTCTCGTACTAGGGACAGCT
>VXNF01000126.1 GCA_009840735.1 Acidimicrobiia bacterium
CGGGTCCGAAAAGATCGTCGGGAAATTCCCCGTCGCCGTCAAACTCCAGGAGCCCACCGAGGGGACCTTCTGGTCCGAACAGGCCGTCCGGCTCGCCGTCGAACCCGAAGAGCCCGCCGAGCGAGCCGTCTCCACCAGGCAGTCCGTCCAGGAGACCCAGGATCCCAGACAGCATCTCCGGGTTGCTCAGCAACTCGAAGAGCCACATGAGCAGGACCTCCAAGCCGCCGAACTCAAGCCCGCTGGCGTCGCCATCGCGGCCATCGGACCAGCGGCCGTCTTCTTGCCAGAGTTCTTCGCCAGGTCGATGCTCCTCGGCATAGTCGTCGCCGTGACCGAGACCCGGCCATGGTGCGCGGTGCGCAGGGCCGCCCTCGTCACCGTCGAATGCGCGTCCCCGGCACGCAGGCCCGCCCTCGTCGAAGGGCGCAAACCCAAACCAGCCCGAACCGCCGTCGAAGCCGCGTCCCGCCCACGGCGCCGGGAGCGCTCGCCGGCCGTCGGCGAAGGGCGCATGACCGAACCATCCTCCGTCGCTGCCGAAGCCGCGCAGGGGCGACCCCCATTCGCCGCCCCATCTCTTAGCGAAAGGAGCTGCCGCGCCCGGCGCTCCGGGGATCCCGAACCAGCCGGTTAGCGGCCTCCGCTCGAGTCGATCTCCCCATCGGAGCTCTGATCCCCGATAGCGCCGGTGATCAAGCGCCTCAGCGCAGTCACAGGGGACTCGGGCACCCGGCGAGACCTGCTTCGACGCGTAGGCGCCCTCGCCATACAAGCTTGCCCACGAGCCGTCGTCGCGGCCGTAAAGGTCTGTATCCCCGCGTTTCCCGTCATGTCCCCCGTCGTCGAAGACCGTGTAGATGAACACCGACAGCACTGCCACACCGGCGGTGGCCACGGCCAAGCCAAGCCCCACCACCACCCGCCAACGCCAAGACCGAACGAGCCGAAGCGGAGCGTGCTCGCTACCCCCGACGCCGGGCGCCGCGGAGGCTGAGCCCGTCTCATCCGCAGCGCCCTCGTCGGGGCCGTCGGAGACCGCAGCGGTCTCGTCGGGTTGATCCGCCTCGGCGCCGCCACTGACGCCATCCTCGGCACCGCCGCCGCGATCGGCTGGCTCGGCGTTGGAGTCGGAGCCCTCCGTCGCGCGGTCGGCAACCCGACGCTTGCGGAATCGACCGAACCTCATGAACTCAGTGTAGGTGTGCTCCCGACGGCGAGATGAACCGTGCACATGACGACGACACCGACCGCTGCTCCGAGAACACGACTGGGAGTCCCTGCTCCTCGGGGAGCACGAAGTCGGGACCGTCGCTGACCGCATGGCCGCGACCTGCTCTTGTCGTCGGATCGAGGGCCGGCGGTGGAGCCCGTCTACCCAGTCGTCGCCTATTCGCCGGGTGCGGGGGGCTGACAGCAGGGTTTCTCAAGCCAACTCCGAAGTAGGCGAATCCGCCACAACGGTGCAGTGGATTCGGACTCGGCTCCGGTCCAGTACGGCGTTCCGCAGCGAAGGCGTCGCGGCATCTTCGTGGCGGCCAGAGGACGGGACACGGTGCCATGGCCGCCTACCCGCACCCACGGCGAGTCCTCACTGCTCGCTCGGCCGTTTCGAACGGTACGGGACGCAATCGGTGACCTGCCCCCGCTCCCCACCACCGATGACCCGGTCATGCGGAACGGCAAGCAAGACCTGCACATCCGGAGAAACCCACGCGGTACGTCACTCGAGCGCTATCGGGCCATCCCCGAAGGTGGGAACCGCTTCGATCTCCAGCGCTCACGGCCCGACCTCACGCCCCCGTGCTGGCTGAACAAGCCCACCGGCACCACCGACGTGATGGGGCGACTCTGGTGGGGCCGCCCCGCCTACACGATCCGCACCGAGTTCTACAAGCCCGAGAAAGGTCGCTACCTCCACCCGAAGCAGCACCGGCCGATCACCCACCGCGAAGCAGCCCGCCTCCAGACATTCCCCGACGACTTCATCTTCGAGGGAACCAAGATCGAGATCGCCCGCCAGATTGGCAACGCGGTCCCGCCGATGCTCGCCGCGGCCATCGCGCGGCACGTGGCCGGTCTACTCCCCTGACGCCGTACGCTCAACGCCAATACGCCGCTGCCACCGAGAGATACGCGTCGCTATGGGGAACGACGATCCTCGCCAGCTCGATGTCGGTGAGCGTCCGGCAAGGATCTTGACGCCCGGTTAGCTCAGCCGGTTGCCAGCACCGACACCAGATCGTTGTAGTCGCTAAGCCGGTCTCCCTCGGCCAAGACCTCGAGGGCCGTCCGTTCCTTCTTGCTGTCGACCGACTGCACGGCCTCCTCAAGTTCCTCGAAACAGATGTGATAGATGGCGTCAATGTCACCCGTGCCGAATCCCAGGCTCGCCAACCTGGTCGGAAGTGGTTCCGCCGTCACCACTGTGATGTGGGGGGCTCGGCCCTTTCGGTGACTCAGCAAGCCCCGAGCCTCGGTTCGGGCATTCTGCGCTCTGTCGGACCGTAGTGTCCACTTGCACGAGACCGAAGCGTGAAGTAATGGGTTGGGAAGCCCGCTCCCTCCCGAACGGCGACCGAGCAGTTCCGACACGAACGGAGCAGCCATGACATGACTCTACGACGGCCGCGGCGTCCGACCGACCGCTGATTCGGGCCGGGGCCGGTGTCGCCTGGAGACGGCCAGTTCCAGCGAGGCGTCTATCATCGCACAACGTCGATGGAGCGTTGGATCTCGGCGTGGCGGTGCCGCAGGCCCTCGACGAAGATGTCGTCGGTCCGGATGTAGAACCGGCCCTCCAGCAGCCCGTCGTGGAGGATGTCGGCGGCCTCCGCCGGTGACTTGGCACGGCCGAACTGGGCCTCCATGGCCTCCTAGCGTCCCCTGGGCATCCCCGTGAATCGTCGCCATCCGACAGCCGCATCCCGGATCGATCGCGATACGGCGTGGCCGCTGCGGGTGTAACATGCGTTCAGGCCCCTGGGCCACGACCCTAACCGAACACACGCTCCAAAGAAGCAGGAGGTTCACGTTTAAGAAATCGTCCTCGACGAGGATGCACAGAACATGAGAAATCGATCCAAGAAACTAGTGATGACCGTATCCTCGTTGCTGTTGATACCCGTCTTACTTCTGAGCACCTCCGTCAGCACGGCTTCGGCGAGTGGAACGGAATCTGATGAGGTCGATCCCCGCTCACCTGACAATTCCGATCTCAATAGCTACAACCAGTTTTGGCCGGGACGATCATGTACATTCTACGCGCGAGCAGACCTCCCCCATCTCTCAGGAAACGATGCATCCGGCCACGGAGCTTGGGTAAACACTTCAAACCCTGCAAACAATTGCCCGAACCGCGCGTTAGTAACGGTCAAGATTCAAGCATGGGAGTGCGTATCGACAGTTCCTTTCAGGTGTGAATGGCGCACCAAGAACGTGAAGGCCCTCATGAGGTACTCAAGACAACAGGTGGCCGTCCACTTTCCGTGCCGCACGAGACAGATGGCGAGTTGGCGGACGCACGTCACGGTTAAGGTGGAGATTCCAAATTGGTTTGACAAATGGGACACCGACACAACAGATAATGTCTTTAGTTGTCGTGTCTGATTTCATAACGAGGCGGTAAGTGGTTAGAATTATTCGATTCGGAGCGATTTGCGAGTTAAGCGACGAGAATCCTTTCGTGTATGTGCCCGAACTCTACCACGAGTTGCCGGTGCTGAGTCACCAGGTGCTGACTGATGATCTGGAAAACACGTCAACAGAAGCTGACACAAATTCAGGTAATTTATACACAGAATTGTCTCAATTCCAACGACATTTTAGTCACCAATTCGTACACACCACCGTGTATCACGCGCCGTGGTATCGACTGAGATGGATGGCCCACAAGTGGCACCGAACTAACCAAGTTCGACTTCGTTTCACAGAATTCGCAGAGTTAAGTGACGAACGACGCGCCGTCATACGGAACGATCGTGGTACGGGTTGGAGTTCAAGACGCTCGAAAGATCCGTGGCGTGGGATGACCCGGCGGAGTCTGGTGGACGACGTCCAATTCTGCCTTGAGCAATATGAAGACGATCGCCCGCATTCTCCCGGTTGGATCATCGAGGTCTTGGCGTACCTCTATGAGATATACGTCGCGCCAGCGTCGGTTCAACCTGCGCTTCGGGCACCGCGTCATGTCGAATTAGGGCCTCACCTATTGGAGCAACTACAACACTGACCCGTGCTATCCGATTCGAGAGTCAGCTAGCGCTCCAGTTCGACTCCGGGATCCCGCTTTGACAGTTGCAGAGGGGCTCTACGAACGGGTTATTGGTCTAGCTGTAGACGGCGAGGTCGGCAACTGTGACGTGGCCCGCCTAAAGCGCCGCATTGACGATACACTCTTGTCGCGCACCAGCATGAGCGGCGGTCTCCCCGCTGTGGCCCCGGCGTCTGTAGGTGGCGCCCCGGTCCAGCCCCATCTCAGCAGCCCTTGTAGTTCATGACCGCCCGCAGTATGTGGTCGATGCGCACTAGGTCGGCCTGGTCGGTCATCACGGTGGCGATGTCCTTGTAGGCCAGCGGCGATTCGTCCACGAGCCGCTCGGCTCGGTCGGCCTGCCAGGTTCGCCCGGCCATGGCGTCTCGGAAGTCGTCGATCGACAGGTCTCGCTTCGCTTGCTTGCGGCTCATGCGGCGACCGGCGCCGTGGGCGGCGGAGTCATAGGAGTCGGGGTTGCCGAGGCCCGTGACCACGTAGCTGTCGGCGCCCATCGAGCCGGGGATCACGCCGCGGTCGCCGGCGCGGGCGCGGATGGCGCCCTTGCGGGTGATCCACAACTCCCGTCCGCCGTGGGTCTCGCGGGCGGCGTAGTTGTGGTGGCAGTTGATGCGCTCAGCCTCGCCGGGGCGCCGACCGACGGCCCGACCTAGCGCCGCCAGCAGGGCGTTCATCATGATCTCCCGGTTGGCGAAGGCGTAGCGCTGCGCCCACAGCATGTGGTTGATGTAACGCTCGAAGTCCGGGTCGCTCTCGAGGTAGTAGGCCAGGTCGCGGTCCTCCAGCGCCCGCTGCAGGTCGGCGCAGAGTCGCCGGGCGCCGGTGATGTGCCCGGAGGCCAGGCGGTTGCCGATGCCGCGGCTGCCCGAGTGCAGCACGCACCAGACCCGCTCATCGGTGTCGAGGCTGACCTCCACGAAATGGTTGCCCCCGCCGAGGGTGCCGAGTTGCGGACCGATCTTGGCGCGGTCCTTGCGGCCCAGCCCTTCCGCATCCGCCAGAGGGTCGGCGGCCAGCCAGCGCTCGGCTGCCTCAGTGGTCCGCGGGTGGGCGCTGAAGCCCGCCGGGATGGCCCGCTCCACGGAGGCCAGCAGCGGCGCCAGGCTCTCGGGCAGGTCGCCGGCGGCCAGGTCGGTGCGCACCGCGATCATGCCGCAGCCCAAGTCGACGCCGACCGCTGCGGGGATGATGGCCCCCTCGGTCGGAATCACCGACCCCACCGTCGCCCCGATGCCCACGTGCGCGTCGGGCATGAGCGCCACCGGCCCCGAGACCGCCGCGCAGCGCGCCGAGGTGAGCGCCTGGCGCAGCGTCCCGTCGTCGATCTCACTCGCCCATGACCGCACCGACTCGCTGCCGACCTCGACGGCGCCGCCCGACCGACCTATCCGCTCCATTTCGAGACCTCTGGGATGGACCGCCGATGCCCGCAACGGGATTAGCCCCCCGATGCTAAGGCACCGACCAATGCCCGGCGACCTGCGTCGCCCCGGTCACGCCAGCTGGCGGCTCACGAGGTCTCGGAAGGCGCCGTCCCGCGCGGCCAGTTCTTCGAAGGCGCCCTCCTGGACGATGCGACCGTCGGCGAGCACCAGGATCCGATCCGCTGAGGCGATCGTGGAGAGCCGGTGGGCGACCACCAGCCGCGTGGCGGTGAGGCCTTCGATCGCCTGCATGATCCGGGCCTGGCTCTGCGAGTCGAGCCAGCTGGTGGCCTCGTCCAACAGCACGATACGCGGGTCGCCCAGCAGCGAGGCGGCTATCCGAATCCGCTGAATCTGCCCGCCGGAGAGCAGCGACATCCCCTCGTTCACATGCGTGTCGAGCCCCATCGGCATGGCGGCGATCTCGGCGCGCAGGCCGACGAGGTCCACCACCCGCCAGGCATCGTCGATCCCGAAATCCCCGCCGATCCCGACGATGTTCTCCAGAATGGTGCCAGGCACGAGCGCACCCTCCTGCAGCACCACGCCCATCTGGCGCCGCAGCAGCGCGGCGTCCAGCAGAGCCATGTCGCGACCGTCGAAGTACACCGCCCCGGCGGTCGGCCGCTCCAGACCCACCGCGAGGCGCACGAGCGTGCTCTTGCCTGACCCCGAGGCGCCGACGATCGCCACGAATTCGCCGGGCCGAGCCTCGAAGGAAATGTCCTCTAGGACCCAAGCAGCGTCACGCCCGTAGCGGAAGCGGATGCTGTCGAAACGGATCGCGCCGCTGAGGGTGAGCGACTCGCCCACCGCACGCGACTCCGGCAGCGCCGCAAGCACCGGTTTGACCTGCTCGTAGCCGGGCCCGATGGTGGCCACGCCCTCGAAGGACCGCCCCAGCGACGTGACCGCCAGGTAGAACGTGCCCGATACGGCCAACACAGCCAAGAAGTCAGCGGGCGACGGGCCGAGCACCGCGGCGGTGGCGAACAGCGCGGCCATCGCCAGCGCCGGCACCGCCGCGGCGACCGCCGCCATGTGCTCGCTGAGACGAGCGATGCGGATCTCCGCGAGCAGGCGACGGTGATAGTCGCCCGCCCAGGCCGCGAAAGCCGACGGCTCAGCCCCGGCCGTGCGAATCTTGCGCATGCCGCCGACGATCTGCAGCAGCCCGCCCGCGAGCCGGCGCTGAGCCTCGAAGCGTTGTCGCTCCGGCGGCATCTGCCGGAACCCGATGGCGGCGGTGACCACGACCGCGGCCAACCCGATCCCGCCCGCCACCAGCGCCAAGAACGCGTCGTAGGCGAACAGGATTCCCAGCGTCGGCAGCAGGAACACGATCGACAGCACCGTCTGGGCGACCGCGCCGGAGATGCGGTCGCGCACCGCCGCGAACACACCGAGGCGCGACACCAACTCGCCGGCTGAGAAACGCCGGAGGAACTCCGAGGGCAGTCTCAGCAGCCGATCCCAAGTGGCCGCCTCCAGCCGGGCGGTCGCCCGCCCCTCGAGGCGCATGAGGGCGGTCCCCTGCAGCATCTGAACCACCACGGCGAGCGCCGAGAACGCACCCAGAGCGGCCACGATCCGCCACAGCCCGTCGGTGCCACCGGTCAACAGGCCCAAGGCCACCGCGGGCGCCTGCAGGCCGACGGCGGCCAAAGCGCCCCACACCAGCACCCGCGCCAAGTCGCCCGCTCCGCCGCGCCGCGCCAGGCGCAGCATCTGCCGGAAGTCGGCAGGTTCGTCAGCCAGCAGCGGTCGGTAGAACAGGTACGCGTCGGGGGCCAGCAGCCCGGCCCGGCGTGCGGTCACCCGGCTCGAGCGCCCTGTGGCGGGGTCCGTCATCCGGTAGCGGCCCGCGGCGCCCGGCAGGAGCGCCACCGGGTCGGCGCCGCTAGCCAGGAACCCCAGCATGGCGCCGCTGTCGCCCAGCCACCATCGGTCCTCGGAGCGCAGGCGCACCCGCCGGGCCCGCACGCCGGAGGCGTCCAGCACGCCATGGAGCTCCACGGCGACGTCGCCGCGCGCCGGCGGGGAGCGGAAGGCGATGCCCTCGTGGCTGCCCACGAGAGCCAAGGCACCGAGCAGCGGCGCCTCCCACGAGTCGCCGCGGCTCCCGTGGCGCTCGAGGAGGCCGAACAGAAGGCGGCGCCGGCGCTCCTCGTCCCGGAGCCTCCCCCGCCGCTGCACTCGCTGCTCGTTGACGGCGTCGGCCAGCAGGAGGCGCCGGTTCAGCCGTTCGGCCGACAGCACCAGCCGGTGGAAGCTCCCCAGCGCCGCCGGGAGGCCCCCGCCGCGCACCAGTTCGGCCGAACTCGAGAGCCGGAGTCGGCCGGCTTCCGACGCCGTGACCCAACTCGCCGGGGTGACCGGAACCGGTGGCGGGTTCACCGCTTCGAGTTCTTCGGTACCGAGATAGGCGAATGCGCCTGCGGTGGCCTGCACCCACACAACCGCACCTGTGCGGGCCGCCAGCACCGCGCCTGCCGTGACCTCCAGGGTGTCCCCCGGCTGAGGCGCCACCAGCACTGTCGAGCCCGGGCGGGGTTCGATGGCCTCCGCGACGGCTTCGGCGATCTCCGAGACCCACAGGTCCGCCTGCCTCGCAAGCCGGTCGGGCGCCGCAGACGCCAGTGCCTCCACAGCGATCCGGCGCAGCTGCGTGCCGGGCAGGCCTCTCGCCACCAACGCCGTCTCCGGATCGTCCACCCCGAACAGCAGCCGGCCGGGCATGGCGCGCAGCACGTGCCGTCCGACTGCGGCGCCCACCGGTCGCTCGTGGAAGAAAACGTCCACGGCGCCCTCGGTCACGAGCCAACAGACGCCGGCTCCCTCGAGCAGGACCGGGCGGTTGCCGCTGGTCTCGACGAGGACGCCGGCAGGCACCTCGGGCGACTCGGTCAACCCGCCGCCCCCTGACCCGTCAGCACGAGGCTGCGGTAGATGCCGCTCTCCTCGGCCAGCAGCTCTTCGTGCGTGCCGCGCTGCACCTGCACGCCGCGGTCCAAGACGATGATCTCGTCGCAGTCCCGGATGGTGCTGAGGCGGTGCGCCACAATGAGGCACGTGCAGCCCCGACGGCGGATGGCGTCATCTATCAGATGTTCACTCACCGCGTCGAGCGAGCTGGTCGCCTCGTCGAGGAACAGCACCGAAGGGTTGTTGACCAGCGCCCGGCAGATCTCCATGCGCTGGCGCTGGCCGCCGCTGAAGTTCCGCCCACCCTCGATCACTGGTTCCTCGTAGCCGCCCGCTCTGGCCATGATCTCGTCGTGGATCAGCGAATCGGAGGCGGCCGCCAACAGGTCGCGGGTCGAGGTGGCCGGGTTCCACATTGTCAGGTTCTCTCGGACCGTGGCCGCGAACAGCACGACCTCTTGATCGACGGTGGCCACCGAGCTGGCCATGACCGCCGCAGGCACCCGGTCGGCCGGGACGCCGTCGAAGAGAATCTCCCCCGAATGCGGCGTGTATTCGCCGTTGGCGAGACGCAACAACGTCGACTTGCCCGAACCGGTGGGGCCGACCACCGCCACCCGGCGGCCCGGCTCAAGGGTCAGATTGAAGTCCCGAATCAGCGGCGGCGAGTCGGCGTCGAACCCGAAAGTGACCGCGCGGAACTCCACCCGTCCGGCCAGGCGCAGGCGCCCCGCCACCGTGGCGACGCCGACGGTGCCGCCGGCGTCGCCGGGCTCGGGCGGGTCGATCGCTGAAGGAGCGGCCAGAACGTCGTCGATCCGCTGGAAGTCCGCCTCCAGAATTTCCAGCGCGTCGGCGGACTGAACGAAGCGACCCACCGGCACCAGGAAGTTGCCGGCCAGCAGGTACAGGGTGAGCAGTTCGCCAAGCGTCACCGCACCGGCCGCCAGACGAGTGCCGCCGTAGGCGATGACAGCGATCGAGCCCGCCAGCAGCGCCAGCGTCGGCAGGGCGGCGATTACATAGCCCAACTCCATGAACCGCTGCCGGGCCGTCAGCTCGCGGGCTTGATACCCGGTGATTCGGGCGAAGAGGCCGTCGAGGCGCGAGGCGGCGCGCAGCGAGTCGATGTTGCGCAGCCCCGATGTCGCCGTGGCGGCCACGAGGGCTTGCTCGCGGCGCAGGCGCCGGTTCTCGTCGGTTCTCAGGCGGCGCAGGGCGATCATGATCAGAACCGACAGGGCGCCGATAGCCGCCACGATCCCGCCGGTCACGGGGTCGAGTACGAGCATCAGCGCCAGCAGTGCGAGGCTCGTGACCAGCTCCAGCGCCACCACCACGACTCCCCCGGCGACACGTCGGGCGACCGAATCGACCAGCGACGGGCGGGCCGCCACATCGCCGGCGAAGCGGTGCGCGAAGTACCGCAGCGGCAAACGCAGCAGGTGGCGCATCATCCGGTCGGACTCGACGACAGAGAGGCGGATCGCCAACTTGCGCAAGGCGCGCCGTTGCAGGAGGGTCGCCAAGTAGACGACGACCCCCGCCGCCGCGGCGGCGGAGACGGCGAAGCCGGCGGACGCGCCGGAACCCAGTGTGGCATCGGTGAACCACCCCGCCAGCAGCGGCAGCGCCAGCCCAGCGGCGGTTATCAGCAGACCGGCCGCCGCGGCGTAGGCGAGCGCGCCCGTGTTGCCGCGTAACCAGGGTCGAACGTGCCGGATGATCGAGGGTCGCTCGCCGCCGGCCTCGAACTCCGCGGCGGGCTCGGCGGTCAACAACAGTCCCGTGAAGCCTCGGTCGAACGTGGCCGCCCCGACGGCGCGCCGGCCGTTGGCGGGGTCGTTCAGCAGGTAGCGGCCGCGGCTGATCCCCTCGAGCACCACGAAGTGGTTGAACTCCCAGAACAGGATCGCGGGCAGCTCTTTGGCAGCAAGCTCCTCGACCTCGACGCGCCAGCCCTGGACTTTCAGTCCGTACCGTTCGCCGGCCCGCACGATGTCGGCCGCGCTAGTGCCGTCTCGCCCCACCCCGCAGGCCTCTCGCAGGCGCTCCATGGGTTCCCAGCGCCCATGGTGCGCCAGCAGCGCCCCGAGGCACGCCGCGCCGCACTCGGCGGCCTCCAGTTGCAAGAACAGGGGGGTGCGGACGCGGCGACGGCCGAGACGGGAACGCAACCGGTTCTCAATCGGGCACGCTGAACGTACACACGCCGCCCTCGGCAAGGCGCTCCGGCAGTTCAGCCGAGGGCGCCAGTCGCAGAATGCGCGCTTGCTCGAATTCGGCGACCGCGGCGGGGCCGAGTTGCGAGTGCAGGCGGGGAGGAAGAGCCTCCGCACCGGGGGAGATGGCGCTGACGGAAGCGTCGAGGCGCCGCCGGGCGCCGCCTGGAGCGCCAACGGTGATGGTGGCTGGGCGTCCCGGGCGCAGGCGTGCTGCCGCAGCGTCATCCACCCGCGCTAGCACCTCGTGGTCGTCACCGGCGATCCAGATGCGGGCCAGCGTTTCGCCGGCCACCACCGCGTCCCCTGAACGTGGACCGAGCGAGCCGACCTCGCCGGCGACCGGGCTGCGGACCACCGAGCCCCGCGCTTGTCGTTCCCTCAGGAGCGCCAACTCGGCCTGCGCCACGGCCAACTCCGCCGCGCCCGCCCCGGCGGATTCCAGGGCCTCCAGGCGCGACTCGGCGGCCGCCAGATGCGGCGCCAGACCCGCGCCGGCGAGGCGCACGATCGGCGCTCCCGCCGCCAGCGCCTCGCCGGGCCGCACGAACGACTCGCTCACGACGCCGGAAGTCTCCGCAACGACCGCGACATCGCGGCCGGTGCCGACGACGACACAGCTGCCCGAGACGGATCGGTCCAGTCCGCCGAGCGCCCCCCAAGCCACAACACCGCCCAGCGCCGCGGCCAAGGCCACGAGCAGCACCCATTCGTGCGGCGCGGTGACGCGCAGCAGTCCGTCGAGCGGCTCGGTGCGTCCTCGCTGCGCCTGGCTTCGGAACGCCACGCGCCTCGGGGGCGCGGCCTCAGCCGAGGCGTCCGGGCGCGCCACAGTGGCCGCGTTCGCTCGACTCCATCAACCCCGTTGCGGCTGCGGCGATCGGCTCGGCGGCGACAGTCTCAGGGGCCCGACCACTACGAACAGCGCAGCAGGCGGACATCGCCGCAGACAATGGGCTGCGACCGGCCGGCGGGCTCAACCCGCCGGCGGAACGCCTGCCGGAACGTGACCGAGCCTCGGAACGGTCTCCCGAGACTCGGCTCGGGTGACTACTCGCCGCCGGAGTACCAGGCGGGCATCTCGTGGTTGCCGGCCTCCCCGAAGCTGTGGGTGTCGTGCTCGCCACCGGTTCCGCCCACGGCGCCTTCAAGTTCGGAGGCGTCGAGAGCTTCACCTGCGGTGTCGGGGGATTGCGTCTTGGGATCTTTGTCTGACATCGCCGAGTCCTCCTGGCTTCGTTGCTCAGCAAGCGTTCCCGCCGACGGGGCAACGCCCGCGTGCGGATCAGCCCGCTCATGGACGCCGACATGCTAGCCCACCGACCGCCACCGGTCACTTCACCCGCCCGTCTGGCTCACAAGCGTCCGCTACAGCAGGTCGCCTTGCCAGAGCCGGACGGCGAAGTCTTTGGCTGGAATGATGTCGATGCCGTCGGCGGTGCGCCGCGGGCGGGGTTCGAGACAGACGACGG
>VXNF01000096.1:0-3389 GCA_009840735.1 Acidimicrobiia bacterium
CGTCGACTCTGACTGAACCTCAACGAAGGGGCCCCACGCCGTGTCGAGACTCCGGCACTCTGCCATCGCGCTCGCTGTCCTCAGTCTGCTCGGTGCCGTCCCGGCGCTGGTCGCTGCGCCGCTCGGCGCGCAGAGCAACGACGAGCGCCCACCCCCCGCGGAGCTCTTCATCTTCTCCAACGAGATGACCAACCCTGACGCCGACAACGACGGCGCCCCCGACAGGCGCTGGCAGGCGCGGATCACCGTCGCCGCCCTGGGCAGCTGCGTCCCGAGGAGCGGTCTCGGTGCCTACGACTCGTTCTGGCTCGACGCCGACGAGGAGGTGGCGGCCAGGCTCAGCCTCACCGAGTGCGTCTTCCGCATCTCCGCACGAGTACGGGTGGAGTCCAGCCCGGACTGCGAGTATCGCGCCCAGATCGCTTGGCGGGACGACGACGACGCCCTCGTGGGTGACTATCACGACGGCAGCGTCCTCACCTCCGAGCGCCCCGATGACGAATCTCGGATATCGGCCCGGCGCGACCCCGACAGTGGCTGCACCAGGCCCCATCGCACCTACTTCCTGATCGGCGGCGACGCCATGGTGCAAGAGCTGCCGGGCGCCATTCCCGATGAAGCCTTGCTCGCCCGCGCCCGACGGGCCGCCGCAGTCGGCGAGTACACGGTCCGGGTGGAACCCGACACAGCGGTGCCGGCGGCGGGCTGCGACATCGCCGGGGAGTTCGTCCTGCAGGGCGACGAGGCCACGTCGGCGCAGCAGCTGGGGGCGACCGGCCAGAGCTGCCCGTCGCGGGCGACGATCGTGGACGCCCCCCCGTACGTGTCGGTGAGCCGCGGGCACGTCGCCTTCGACGCGGCCCTGCCGAACATCATCGTCGACCTGACGCCCCTAGTGCGGATAGCGGCTTCGCGCATCGCCATCGTCCAGGACGCCGTCGGTTCCGCCAACCAGGGCCAAGTCCGCTACTCCGTCACCCGCTCCTGCGGTGGCGCAGCGGTGCCGTCACCGGTGGCGCAGGCCTCCTCGGTCGACCTGTTCGAGGGTCGATTCACGGTCCACTCGCCCGACGTGCCGCAGTTCGGGCCGGTCGGCATGTACCGGGCCGTGGCCACGACGACCGGTTCCACCACCGTGGTTGGCTGCGCGGTGACCGTCACCGTCAGCGGCGTGCCCGCAGGCTGCGCTGTCGTCGGCGGAGACAGCCAGACGGTGGCTTGGTTCGCCGCTAGTACCTTCACGAACTTCGACTTCGAGTTCGACTTCTACTGCGGCGACGCGACGCCGCCGTCCAGCGAAGTGCCTGCGCCGCCCTCGACGCCCGAGGTTGTCGGGGAGTCTGGCGCCGAGGACATGCTCCCCACCGAGGGCGCCGACGACATGGCTCCCGTCGCCGACTCTGGTCCGACGGTTGACGAAGGCGACGACGCCGGCGCACTCGACGCCACCGAGGCGACGCCCGCTCACGTCGGACCTCCACGCGACGCCCCGACGGGCTGAATCGATCTGATCCCATCTATCCCCCAGTACGCGGCGACAGACCACTACGCTGACAGGACCTAACCAGTCTCGACTGTCGGGTCGCCGGGGCCCGGCAAGGAGGGCGCGCCGTGCTACAGATCCGACACCTCATCAGGCTCCTCGCAGTGGTTGCCTTGCTGGCGACCTCGTTTGCGCTGGCCGCAGCCTCGCCGGCGGGGGCGCAGAGCAACATCGAGGTCTTCGAGTTCCACAACGGCGAGGACGGGTCCGACGCCGAAGACTGGGAGGTGCAGGTCACAGCCCAGGCTCTCGGCGGCTGCAATCCTCCCAACGCGCGTGCCAACGTCGTGACCATCTGGCTCGGGACAGACGACGAGGGCGGCGAGGTGCTCGACCCGGGCACCTGCAACTACCGGATCACCGCCTTGGCGCGCAAGACCGACGCCCCCAGCCAGTTGTGCAGCGCAGAGGTGGGCTGGGGTGACGACCCCAGCGACTTCAGTGCCGAACTCACGACCAGAACCCGCCCCGACGACGCCGACACTGTCACGGCTCAGCACACCGGCGGGGACACGCCCAGCTGTTCAGCCCGGCCCACGCTTTCGATCACGATCGACGCCGCGGCGGTTGTGCAAGAGCTGCCGGCGTCCGCCGCCGACTCCAACCTCGAGGCTCGCGCCGAGCGCGCCGCGGAGATCACCGAGTTCCGGGTGAAGGTGACTCCCCAGTCCACGACCATCGGGCGGACCGGCTGCGATCAGACGCTGGACTTCTTCGTGCTCGGCGACGGCGAGGCGGCGGAGAGGGCCTTGGGCACGCTCGGTTCGGGCGTGGAGTGCGACTTCCGGATCACCGTGACCGCGGCGCCCCCGCCGTTCGCCATCGTCGACGCCAACGGCGAGCCGTTCAAGACGAGCGACAGGCAGAACGACGGCACGATCCCCCTCGACCTCAGTGACCATGTGCAGCTTCCCTACAACCGCATCGTCATCATCCAGGACGTCATCAACAACCCGGGCAACCAGGGGTCCGCGGCCTACGACCTCAGCACGACGTGCGGGGGCGTGCCCGCGCTGCCGCCCATCGCCATCGGCAGCGGCGCAGGCGGTTCGGGCATCTACACCCTGCCGGGAGGCGACACGGTCGCCACTCTCGCCAACGGCCGCTTCACGGTTCACTCGCCGACGTTCGCCAACTTCGGCGCCGGCGCCTCGTATCCGGCGGTCGCCACCAGCACCACCTCTGACGAGATTGCCGGCTGCTCGGTGACCGCTTCGATCCAACTCGATGCCGCCGGCTGCACGCTGGGCGGGTCGGAGAGCCGCACGCTGACCTGGACGAGCGCCAACCCGATTCAGAACTTCGACTTCGAGTTCGACATCTACTGCGGCGGGTCGAGGCCGCCCGAGCCTCCGCCTCCGCCGCCGCCGACGACGCAGGCCGGTTCCTCGACGGGGACGGGCGACACGGCCACCACCACGGGCACGGCTCCCGAGGCGGCGAGCGACACGGTGCGCCTCGTGGCTCGCCTGCTGGAGAACGGCAAGATCGAGTTCGGCCTGCAGCAATGGCAACACAACGACACCTGGAGCGAACGGATCTTCCCGAGGTCCCGGCTGTTTCCCCCGGAGACCGCTGTGGGCCGCTGGCTGGTCAGCTCCGCGATCACGCTGAGCGTGGCCGAGTCGGCCAGCGACTTCGCTGAGGACACCCACGTCCGTATCGTCGCCCGCAATCAGGCCGACGGTCGGGTGGAGTTCGGCCTGCAGCAGAGCGACGACGACGGCGCCACTTGGGGAGAGCGGATGCTGCCGCAGCGCCGCTACTTCCCGACCGGCGCCTCCGTCGGCCGCTGGCTCGGCAGCTCCAACATCACCATCGCCGGCTGACCCTCTGCTGGCGCCGA
>VXNF01000096.1:3489-11929 GCA_009840735.1 Acidimicrobiia bacterium
GTGGCCGGCCCGGCGGCTATCCGGTGATCTGGCCCGTCGCCGGTCGGTAGGTGTGGCGGCGGTTCCAGTTGCGCTCGAGGGCGCGGGGCTATCCGGTGACCTGGACTGTTGCCGGTCGTGAGATGCGCGCTGTGTCGCTGGCGGCCACGAGAGTGATCGAGGCGGTCCCGGCTCGGAGGCCCTGGATCTGCGCCGACGAGCCTTGCACGGTCACGTCGATGAGCCGGTTGGGGTCGGTGCGCTCGTCGATCACGTCGAATGTGGTGGCGGCCTCGGAGAAGTACCTGCTGAGGTCGACGGTGATGGTCCGCCCGACCGCCACGACTAGTTGCGGGCTGTCCCCGACGGTCGTCAGGATGACCTGATCGGCTGTCTTCACTGCGACCGTGAACCCGTACCGCGCGCTGCCGACGTCGTTTTTGGCCGTCACCGTGATCGTGAACGTGCCGAGAGCGTCCCCCGAGAAGCGCACCACCCCCGCCTCGTTGACCGAGACCGGGACGCTGGCAGGCGCCGACGACCTCACCTCCCAGCCCTGGACGACGCCGCGGAAGTAGGCGCTCGCGCTCACGGTCCCCGAGTTTTCGACGATGACGGTCTGGGCGGGGATGCTGCCGGACAGGGTCGGCGCCGCGGTCACCGGCTCGGATGCCATCAAGTAGAGGGACTGATCGTCCGGTGGCGTTTCTTCCTGTTGCACGGCTTGGGCGGGCAGCGTCTCCTCGGGCACGGACGGCCCCGGAGGCGCGGCGGCGGGCAACTCTTCGTCGGGCACGAACGGTTCGGGGTCCTGCGGCGCTGCCGGGGCCGGCGCCGCGGGCGGGGCGGGTGCCGCTTGGTTCCGGTCGGCGCCCGTCTGCACCCGCACCGTGAACGTCTGGGTCGCCGTGCCGCCCGGGCCAGAGGCCGTGAGCGTGACGCTGGCGTCGCCGCGGGACACCGGCGTCACGATCACCATGTCAGGCTCTGACACGCCGGCTGTGGCCACGGTGGTGTCTGACGAGGCGGCGGAGATGCCGTCCACCGGCCCGCTGAAGAACTGCGCCGCGAACAGCGCGTGCGGATAGCCGCCCGCGTCGATTCTCAACTCCGGCATGGTGCCGACGGCGACCGGCGGCGGGCCCGAAGGCGCCGGCTGCTCGACGGGCGTCGTGGGCACCGGGGCGGGCGGTTCGGGCGGCAGCGGGTTGGGGGCGGCCGGCGCGGTGGTCGGATCCGAGAGGGCGGGAGGCGCGGCGGTTGCGGTTGGCGCGGGGGGCGCTGTCACAGAGGTGGCGGCAACCTCGGGGGCGGCCGGTGCGGCCGCGTCTCCGTCGGTCTGGTCGCCGTCGTCGCCCCCGCACTGGGCGAGCAGCAACACACCGGCCGCCAGCACGCCGGCGAGTCGGGCATGCCAGGCCATCGGCCCTTGTCGGACCGCGAGCCCGGTCGAAGCGCCGCGGTGCCGCTTCAGATCAACCCGACCTGGGTCTGCACGGTCACGGGCCGCGCACGCCGTTCTCGTCGAGGCCAGCATGCGCACGAAACTACCCGCCACCGCCAGCCGGCCTGGGGATGCGAAGCTCAACTCGCCCCTCGGTTCAAGCCCCGAAATCGTCTGCCGTTCCTCCCTTCGTGCCCCGTCGGCCATCGCGGCCTGGCGAACGCCGGAATCCAGCGCCGCGCGGCCCCACGTTCGCAGAGTTGATCCCGGTGGGAGTCCGATGTGCCGAATAGCTGCGGTAGTCTGCGAGATGCAGACAGGGGGTGGCGGCCATGACGACGACCGAGGCGGCAAGTGAGACGGCGCTGCTGACGGCTGCTGACCTATTGCGCCTCGACGCGGAGGGCGTGCGCGGCGAACTGGTCCGAGGGGAGTTGTGCGAGACCATGCCAGCGGGGCAGCGACACGGCAAGATCGTGGCGAACCTGGCCATCGAGTTAGGCGGCTTCGTCAAGCGGGAGCGGCTGGGCACGGTTGTGTGCTCGGATTCGGGGGTGTGGCTGGAGCGTGACCCGGACACGGTGCGCGAGCCCGACTTGGCCTTCACGTCGGTGCAACGGTTGCCGCTGGGCGCCGAAGCGGACGGCTACGCCGAGGTGGTTCCCGACTTGGTCGTGGAGGTGGCATCCCCCACGGACAGCCGTCGGTCGGCGCACGACAAGGCGCGCATGTGGCTCAGCCACGGCGTTCGACTGGTGTGGGTGGTGCATCCCCGGCGGCGAGCCGTTGACGTGCACCGTCCCGACCGGCCGGTCGAGACGATTATCGGCAGCGGTGCCCTGGATGGCTTCGACGTGCTGGCTGGCTTCACCTGCCCGCTGAGCGAGATTTTCGGACCGGAATCTCAGCCGCCGGGCGCGTGACAGACTACGGGGGCGCCATGAGTTCGACTGGCCCGGCGAGTTTCGGGTACGCGTTCCGGGACGCGCTGGCCAGCGACGGGCTGTCGGTCATTGCCGAGATCAAGCGCCGTTCGCCCTCTCGCGGCCAGCTGAATCCCGACGCTGACGCAGCGACTCTGGCGATCCAGTACAGGGACGGCGGCGCGGCCTGCCTGTCGGTGCTGACCGACAGCGAACGCTTCGGCGGCTCGCCCCAAGACCTGAGCGCCGCCCGCAAGGCCGCCGGCATTCCCGTGCTGCGCAAGGACTTCCTGACGACGATGGCGGATGTCCGCGCCAGCGCCGACATGGGCGCCGACGCCATCCTGGTGATCCTTCGGGACGTCGGCGGACAGCGGATGGCCGAGATGCAGGACGTGGCTTTCGACCTCGGTATGGACGTGCTCACTGAGGTGCGCGACGAGTCCGAGCTTGAACTCGCCGTGGAGTGCGGCGCGTACATGATCGGCGTGAACCAGCGCGACAACCCGCGGTGCGCCCAGTTCACCGTCGACTACGACAAGGCCGCACGGATCGCCAAGCTGTTCGACCGACTCGACGATGGGATCGTCAAGGTCGCGGCATCCGGTATGGGGGTGCCGGGCGGAACGCCCCTCGGGGCGATCGCCGACGCCGGCTACGACGCCGCGCTGATCGGCGAGGCCCTAGTAACCGCGGACGACCCCGCCGAGCGCCTGCGCGAGATGCTGGCCTCCGCCGGCGCGTCGGCGCTCGCCACTGCCCGCTCCTGATCCGGGGTTCCGTGCCCCGGCTTGGGCGCAGCTCGCTCCAGCCCCCTTGTCATCCCGGCGAGGGTCGGGTGCCAGAGCGCGCAGTCGGCTGCTTGATGGGTTAGGCAGCTTCGGATGAGCGACGTTGAGATCCAGTCGCTGAGCCTGCCGCAGCTGGCGGAGCTGGCGGCGGACTGCACCCGCTGCCCGCTGTCGGAGGGGCGCACCACGGTGGTGTTCGGCACCGGCGACCCTGACGCCGACCTGATGCTTGTGGGGGAGGGGCCCGGCGCTGAGGAGGATCGCCACGGGCTGCCGTTCGTGGGGCGCTCCGGGAAGCTGCTGGACGAGCTGTTGGCCCAGGAGGTGGGGCTCGACCGCTCGGCTGTGTACATCGCCAACGTCGTCAAGTGCCGCCCGCCCGACAACCGCGACCCGCTGCCGGAGGAGATCGCCGCCTGCCGCCCCTACCTGCAGCGTCAAGTGGAACTAGTGGCGCCGCGGGTGCTGGTCACGCTCGGCAACTTCGCCACCAAGGTGCTGCTGGACACCAAGGAAGGTATCACCCGGCTGCGGGGCCGGCGTTACGCATGGGGCGACGGGGTCGTGCTGGTGCCCACCTACCATCCGGCGGCCCTGCTGCGAGGCGGCAGCGAGCGAGTCGCCGAGACCCGAGCAGACCTGGTGCGGGCCAGGCTGTCGTTGATAGAGGCCCTGCGACCCTGAGCGAGCACTCGCAGCTGATTCGCCTGCGCGGCCTTCCGGCGACGCAGCGGCTGGCCGAGTCGGTTGCGGCTGCGGTGCAGCCCGGCGACGTGCTGGGCCTCGACGGAGACCTCGGCTGCGGCAAGACCACGTTCGTGCGCTACCTGGCTCGAGCGCTGGGCGTGACCGCGCCGGTGACGAGCCCCACATTCACGCTGGCGAACACTTATGAGGCCTGCCCGGCGCCCGATGCCCCGCTGCTGACGATCCACCACCTTGATGCCTACCGGCTCGACGGCGACGCCGACGCCGAGGACCTGGCGCTGGGCGAACTGTTCGACAGTGGCGGCGTCGTGGTCGTCGAATGGGCCGAGCGCCTCACCCTGCCGCCGGACCGCCTTGACTTGCACTTCGCTTTCCCCGAGGAGATTGCCGAAGGCGCCGCAGCCGGGCGGTCCGCCGATGGCGAGCGTGCCGAAGCCGTCGACCACCGGGTCGTCACCGTCATCCCGCGCGGCGTCGCCTGGCAGACCCGCTACGCCGCCGTCGGCGCGCGACTCGCAGTGCGCGAGAGCCCCGAGCCAGCAGCAGGTTTGGGCTCGGGGCGGCCACGAGAGGGGTGAGTGGAATGCTCGTGCTGGGAATCGAGAGCGCGTCGGATCAGTGCGGCTGCGCGCTGGCGAACGACGACGGCGTCGTCGCCGAGACACGGCTGGCGCTGCCCCGTCGCCACGCCGAGGCGCTGGCGCCGCAGATGCGCTTCGTGTGCGAGCAGGCGGGGGTGGCGCTGGGCGACATCGACGCTGTAGCCGTGGACCACGGACCCGGGCTCTACACGGGGCTGCGGGCTGGGCTGGCCACCGCCAAGGCCGCCGCCGCGGCGCTCGGCATCGGCGTGGTGGCGGTCAACAGCCTCGAGGCCCTGGCGTTCGGCTCGGCCCCTCCGCTCGAGTCCGGAGAAGTCGTCATCAGCGTCCTGGACGCCCGCCGCGGCGAAGTCTTCTGGGCCGCCTACCAGGTCTGCGCATCCGACCTCGAAGACGTGATCCACGGAAGGAAGCCCAAGCACACCGGCAGAGGGAAAGATCCGTTTGAGAACGGATTCAACACCAGGCTGTTGTGTCTGCTGCTCCCGCGTGTCGACACACTCCGCGGGATGGGAGACCTGATTTTCGATCCCGACGGCCTCGAGATGTATACCGCCGGCCGCCTCTTATTCGTCGGAAACGGCGCCATCAGCTCCGACGAGACGCGACCCGACGGTCTGCGCTACCCGTCGCCGGCCGCCGTGGCGCTGTTGGGCCGCGAGAAGGCGCTGGCCGGGGCGGCCGTCGCTCCCGACGCCGTCGAACCGCTCTACCTGCGCCTCCCCGACGCCCAGGTCCCGAATCAGCCCGGCTCGGCGGCCCCGTAAGCCGTTGGCGACGGCCAACCTCGGCGCGACTGCCGAGGGCGCGTCGCTGTGCCGCGCGGGTCTGATCGCGCGGCTTCTATCGTGATTTCTGTGACCCCCGCCCCCGTCGGTGCCGCCACCGCAGTCTTGGGCATTGAGACCTCCTGCGACGAGACCGCGGCGGCGGTCGTGGCCGGGGGCCGCGAGGTGTACTCCTCGGTGGTTACCAGCCAGATCGACCTGCATCGGGCCTTCGGCGGGGTGGTGCCCGAGATCGCCGGCCGGGCCCACTTGCAGCTGCTTCCCGCCGCCGTCAGCCAGGCGCTGGCTGACGCCGAAATCGACGCGCCCAGCCAGCCTCCCGACGCCGTCGCCGCCACCGCTGGCCCCGGCCTGCTCGGTGCCCTCGTGGTGGGCCTCTCGGCCGCCAAGGCGCTGGCGCTGGCCTGGGACGTGCCGTTCGTGGCCGTCAACCACCTCGAAGCCCACCTCTACGCCGCGTTCCTCAACGGCGCCGGCCAATCAATCCCCAGCCTCCCGATGATCGTGCTGCTGGTCTCCGGTGGCCACACCATGCTGATCGAGATGACCGCGCACGGCCGCTACGAGCTGCTGGGCCAGACCCTCGACGACGCCGCCGGCGAGGCCTACGACAAGGTGGCCCGCCTGCTGGGCCTGGGCTATCCGGGCGGTCCGGCCATCGACCGCCTCGCCGCCGAAGGCGACCCCGAGGCCGTCCGCTTCCCCCGCCCCATGCTGGCCGACGGCCTGGACTTCTCGTTCTCGGGCCTCAAGACGGCCGTGGCGGTCCACCTGCGGCGCCACCCCGCCACTGACCGGGCCGCCCAGGCCGACATCGCCGCCTCATTCCAGCGAGCCGTCGTCGACGTGCTGGCGACCAAGACCCTGCGGGCCGCCGAGGACCGGGGGATCTCCAGCCTCTGCCTGGCCGGGGGAGTGGCCGCCAACTCCGAGCTGCGTGCCCGCTTCGAGGCCCTGGGCAGCCAGGACTACCAAGTCTTCATTCCGACGAGGGCCATGTGTACCGACAACGCCGCCATGGTGGCCGCCGCCGGCTGGCACCAACTCCAACGCCAGGGCGCCTCCCCCCTCGACGCCGCCCCCAACGCCACCTGGCTCATCCCCACGACCTGAGCCGGGATCTCTACTTGGCAGCCAGCGGCGACCAGGTGTCGCGGATGCCGGGGCGGGTCCATAGTTCGAGCTCCCCCTCGTCGGCGCCGGCGGCCTCGGCCATGACCTGATCGCCGTCGCCGACCTGCCCGGCGAGCACGGCGGTGGCAATTGGGTCGGTCAGGCGCCGCTGGAGCACCCGGCGCAGTTCACGGGCGCCGAACTCCGGCGACCAGCCCTCGGCCAGCAGCACCCCGCGGGCGGCCTCGGTCACCTCCAGGCTGATGCGTCGCTCCGCCAGCCGCTCGGCCAGCCGCTCCAGCTGCAGCCTCAGGATCGCCGACATGTGCTCGTGGCTCAGCGCATCGAACCGCACGATCTCGTCGATCCGGTTCAGCAGCTCGGGCCGGAAGAAGTCCCGCGGATCGCCCGGCAGGTTCGAGGTCATGATGACCACCACGTTGGCGAAGTCCACGGTGCGGCCCCGCCCGTCGGTCAGCCGCCCGTCCTCCAGCAGCTGCAGCAGCACGCCGAACACCTCGGGGTGCGCCTTCTCCACCTCGTCTAGCAGCACCACCGTGTACGGGCGCCGGCGCACGGCCTCGGTCAGCTGGCCGCCCTCGTCGTAGCCCACGTACCCCGGCGGCGCCCCTATGAGGCGGCTCACCGAGTGGCGGTCCAGGTATTCGCTCATGTCGATGCGCACCATGGCCCGCTCGTCGTCGAACAGCGCCTCTGCCAGCGCCCGGGCCAGCTCGGTCTTGCCGACGCCGGTGGGCCCCAGGAACAGGAACGAACCCACCGGCCGCCCGGGGTCGCTCAGCCCGGCCCGGTTGCGCCGGACGGCGTTCGCCACGGCGGCCACGGGCGCATCCTGACCTACGACCCGCCGGTGCAGCAGCTTCTCCAGGTGCACCAGCTTGTCGATCTCGCCCTGCAGCAGCCGGGCCACGGGAATGCCCGTCGACTGGGCCACGATCTCGGCGATCTCGCCATCGTCCACTTCTTCCTTCAGCATGCGCCGGTCGGCTTGCAGCGCCGCCAGATCGGCCGTGGCGGTTTCGATGGCGGCAGCAGCCTCGGGCAGCCGTCCGTAGATGATCTCCGCCGCGCCGGCCAGGTCGCCGGCCCGCTGGCGGGCCTCGGCGGCAGCCGCCAGCTCGGTGTGGTTGCGCTTCAGCTCCCGAAGCCCCCCGATGGCGGCCTTCTCGGCCTCCCAGTGGGTCCGCATGTCTTCCAGGTCGGCCTGCACGGTGGCCAACTCGGCCTCCAGGGCCGCCAGACGCTCCTTGGACACGGAGTCCTTCTCCTTGGCGAGTGCCACCCGCTCCAGCTCCAGCTGCGCTACCCGCCGGTGGGCCGCGTCCACCTCGGTGGGCATCGAGTCCACCTCCATGCGCAGCATGCTCGCCGCCTCGTCGACTAAGTCGATGGCCTTGTCGGGCAGGAAACGGTCCGACACGTAGCGGTCCGACAGGGTGGCGGCCGCCACCAGCGCCACGTCCGCGATGCGCACCCCGTGGTGTACCTCGTAGCGCTCCCGCAGCCCCCGCAGGATTGCGATGGTGTCCTCCACGGTGGGCTCGCCCACCAGCACCGGCTGGAAGCGCCGCTCCAGGGCCGGGTCGGTCTCGATGTGGTTGCGGTACTCGTCGAGGGTGGTGGCGCCGATCATGTGAAGGTCGCCACGGGCCAGCGCCGGCTTCAGCATGTTGCCGGCGTCCATGGCGCCGTCGGCCTTGCCGGCGCCGACGATCATGTGCATCTCGTCGATGAAGGTGATGATGCGCCCGTTCGACTCGACGATCTCGTTCAGCACGGCCTTGAGCCGCTGCTCGAACTCGCCCCGGAGCGCGGAGCCCGCCACCATGGCGGCGATGTCCAAGGCAACCACCTGCCGGTCCGCCAGGGTGCTGGGCACATCGCCGGCGGCGATCCGCTGGGCCAGCCCCTCCACGATGGCGGTCTTGCCCACACCGGGCTCGCCGATCAGGATGGGGTTGTTCTTGGTGCGCCTCGACAGCACCTGAACGGTCCGGCGGATCTCATTGTCCCGCCCGATCACCGGATCCAACTTGTCCTCCCGAGCCAACTCCGTCAGATCCCGCCCAAA
>VXNF01000118.1:0-7924 GCA_009840735.1 Acidimicrobiia bacterium
CACGCAGCACCCCCCCACCGCCCCTGCCGCTTGCCTCGTCGGCTCGGCGCCGCCACTACCCCCCCGGGCCCGCGACAGCTTCGGCGCCGAGGTTGAGACACTGGCTGGGAGGGCGGACTCCAAGCTCGCCGACCTTCACGTGCAGAAGGTCGATGATAGGTGGGTCGTATTGCAGAGCATCTCCGCCGGCGATGACCAACTGGGCTGGCTCTACGTGGCGATGGGCTACGAACCGGACATGACGGTCCAGCTGGCGATCGGCGAGTCGTTCCTGCACATCGCGCTCTGTCAGGTCATGCAGCGCACGGCCGACTACGTGCGCTCCTCGGAGCGCGAGGAGATTCTCTGGGACCTCATCGAGGGCAGTCCGGCCAGCCGCCTCATGGCCGTGGACCGATCCAAATGGCTGCGGCCCCAGTTGTCTCAGCCGCAGCGGGTGCTGCGCGGCAGGCTGTGGGATCCGGCAGTCGAACTGGCCGGCGCCGAGGGCGAGGTCCTGCGGTCCGGTCGGATGAGGCACAGGCTGCTGGGGCGCTTGCGAGAGTTTCTGATTGCCGAGGGCGCCGGCGAGCTGGTGGCTCTGCGCGGCAACGAGCTCGCTGCCATCGTCCCGTTCGCTCTCTTGCCGAAGGTCCGCAGAATCGTGGATGACATCGCTGCCATCGTGTGCGACTTCATTCCCGACGTCGAGCCGGTGTGGGGTGTGAGCGGCGTCTGCGAGCGACCGCTCAGCCTGGATCGCGCCAGCCGCGAGGCGTCGACCGCGCTGCGGGCCGCCGAGAAGCTGAAGGCGGGGACGGTCGCCAGCTATGACGAACTCGGGGTGGTGCGGCTGTTCGTGGCGTCCCCAGGGGACGACAGCATTCGCGAGTTCGTCCGACAGATGCTCGGCGACATCATCGAGTACGACGAGCGGAAGGACGGGCGGCTGCTGGAGACGCTGCGGTCCTACTTCGAAGCGGACTGCTCGCAGCAGGACGCCGCCGACAAACTCTTCGTCCACCACAAGACGGTCCGGTACCGCCTGACCCGCATCGAGGAATTGAGCGGTCTGGATCTCAGCAAGCACGAGGACCGGATCAACCTCGACCTCGCCCTGAAGGTCCACTCGGTCATGGACGTGCTAGCCGCAGACCTCTAGCCCCACCGCCGCCCGGAGGACACCACGAGCCGGTCGCTGAGCGGAATGCCCATCGGAATCCCAAGATCCGGCGGCGGTCGAGCCCGGGCAGGAAAGTCTCGCTACTCCGATCCGGTGATTGGTAGCGTCAGGCGTTCGACTGGTTGGCCGGTGATGTGTGCGATGAGCTCGAAGTCCTTGTCCAAGTGCAGGACGGTGAGTTGGGACAGTTCGGCTATCGCGGCGATGAGCAGGTCCGGGATGGATGGCGCGCGGTGATGGCCGGCGCGCGCCAAGGCTTGCTGCACTGCCATCGCCCGGTTCTCCCCGGCGGGCGTGAGGTGCTCGATGGGCATGGCGCTGAGCGGCGGTTCGGCCAGGCTTCGCCGCAGGTCTTCGGCTGAGCGAGCCGAGAACCCCACCTCGAGTCGTGTGAGCGTCGAGATCCGGACGAGGCCGCGGCCAATCCGCGATGCCCACTCCGCCGCGTTGGGGCTCGTATGGAGCCGCACCAAGGCTGACTTGTCGATCAGCCAGCCGGTCACCTCCAGGCCGACCGCATCACTTCGGCGTCGGCGAGGTCGCAGAAGGTCTCTCCGAAGTGCTGCAGCGACGCCACGGTCACGTCGCCGCCGCCTGCTGCCCGTTCACGCTCCAGCAGCCTCCGCAGGTACTCCACCCGCGAGAGCCCCGCCGCTCTGGCGTTCACCTCTACGGCCGCAGCGACCTCATCGGGAACGTCGCGCACCAAGATGTCAACCACGAGTCACCTCCGACAGTCATGCGCGCGAGACGATACCATGAGATATCGCCGGAGAGACATCGGCCCGACCGATCGCGTTGGTGCGCCGCCCGGTGCGGTCAGGTGAGCGTCGGCTGAGCGGCCGCGGGAGTCTTGACAACCTCGGGCGGCTTGGTGGCCTCGGGTGGGACGGGGAGGATCTCGGCGGCCTGCAAGTCGGCGACGGTGATCTGCGGGCCTTCGATGATGGCCGCCAACAGTTCCGCCTGCTTGGGCTCAAGGGCGACGAGCGCGCTGAGGGCGTTGAGGATGTCGAGCAACTCGATGTCCCACTCCGGACGCCAGCCATCGGGCGTGATCGACTCCAGCGAGTCCGGGTCACTGCCGCCCGTCGGGCCCCGGCGGTAGTTGAACCAGGACCTGACGACGTTGGTGCCCGAGACCTCGAACCCGTTGACCTCCGGGGCGACGTTCTCGAAGATGCCGTCGCCGATGCGGAGTTCCCGCCGCTCGGCGTCGTAGCTGGACGTGCGGTTCTGGGTTCCTTCGCCGGTCTCCGCGCGCAGCCTCGGCCCGTCAGCCTCCCGGATCCGCCCCGGCGGCCGGTCATCGCCGGCGTCGACGCACCGCTCCCCGAAGGTGTGCGCCCAGATGACCCGCCGCCCGACGGCCACTGTCATCCTCCAGTAGTCGCCGTCGGCGGTCAACGGCACCCGCAGACCCGGCGTGTGCGGCGAGACCTCGTTGAACCAGGCCGTGTATGCGGGATGGGCGCACACACCGGCGACGTAGGCGAGCACGTCCTCGGCGGTCACAGTCGAGCTGAACAGGCTGGCCAGATGATCGAGTAGCCCCGGTGCGAGGTTCGGCGTCGCAGCAGTGCTGTCGCGCCAGAGGGGAAACGCCCGCCCGCCGCGTCCGTGGTAGTGATGCAGACCGGGCAGCAGATTGGTGAACGTGACCGCTGGCCCGTTCTCGGGGTGGTCGTCTTGGATGCACGTCAGATGAATCTGCCGGTCACTGCGTGCCGCCCACAAGGGCGGGCGGGGCACATCAAGAACCCGCCTGTCCGCGATGATCCACTGACGGTCGAATGATCTCCACGCGAACCGGGCCAGCGTCGGACGCGGATTCCTCTCTCTGGAAATTGGTGTGGAGGCGTCGTACGGGCAGCCGGGAAGGTTGGCGTTGAACTTCCGGTGAATCGTCCTATCGCGGGTCTCTTTGAAAAGGACCTGCTTTCTTGCTTCGTCTGTCTCCGCGACGAGTGTCTTCCACCGCTCCGCGATGGTCTCGGGGTCCTGAGCGGTGGGCCAGCCGCGGTTGGCGAGCACACCCGGCGACGACCACGGCAGCAGATCGTGAATCGAGGGACAGGCGCGCCAGTGTTCGTCGCTGGCGGGCTTGAACGGCGAGCGAAGATTCTGCGGGCAACGAATCCACCCAGGTGCCGCGTGTTCTCCATTGGCGACCGCCGC
This sequence comes from Acidimicrobiia bacterium, assembly GCA_009840735.1. Classification (GTDB taxonomy): domain Bacteria; phylum Actinomycetota; class Acidimicrobiia; order Acidimicrobiales; family CATQHL01; genus VXNF01. The sequence continues at coordinate 3,341 of VXNF01000118.1, forward strand.
CGCTTCCGCTTGCGATGCCCCCGGCGCTGCCGCAGGAAGACCGTCGCCGCAGATGCCGATAATCGCCAGCTCAGCAAACTTGGCACCACGCTTGCCTGGCTCGACCTCCCGGAACCAAACGGTCGCGGGTGTCTCGTCTGTCTGCGGTGAGCGGACTGCGCAGACCACGGCGACTTCGTGCTGTACCTCCTCGAAGATCAGGCTGGCGACGGGCGCCCGGAAACCCTCAGGCGAGAGTGACACGACCCAGATCTCCGAGCACTGCTGCCGCAGCCAGGCGCGCATCTTCTGGAAGCCGTCGCCGCTGAGCCACGCCGCGGTCGTGACGAAACAGACGACTCCCGGCGACTCTCCGCTCGAAGCGCCAGGCTTGGAGATGTCGGCAACCGTCGAGTTGCTGCCTGCGACTCGGGCCGGTGGGTCCCCGCCGTTGTTGCCCGAGTTCTCGAGGACCTTCCAGGTGGCCCAGCGCCAGAAGTAGACCAGCAGGTTGGACATGTTGAACACATGGGCGCCGACGCCCCAGTCGGCGGGCGGCTTCCAGTCGTCGAGGATCGCGGCCTGCTTGGCGGCGGGGTTGCCGCTCTCGACCCAGCCGCCGAGACCCTTGGCTCGCTCCCGATAGGGCGGGTTGCCGATGGCCACCATGACGGGGGTCGTCGCTTTGAGGCGATTGGCGGCGCGCCGCTCCCGGCTGATCCGTTCGTAGACCGATCCCAGTCGGACTTCCTCGGAGTACGGGTCGGCCAGCGTGTCGGCCAACAGCACCCGCGGCGGCCGGCGTACGCCGTGGCGGCGGAAGCGAGCAGCGGTGCGGAACTGCGCCACGCTGTAGGGGCCGGTCTGCAGCTCGAAGCCCACGAGTCGCTCAGCGGCGCTCCGCAGCGCGCCCGCCACCGCGCCCTTGCCGTCCCGCCGCTCGACGCTGCAGGCGACGCAATCGATGATCTGGAGGAGGAACGTGCCGGTGCCGACGGCGGGGTCGATGACAGTGACGGCCTCCTCCGCGAACCCCGCCGGCTGCCCGAGCCGCGTTCTGAGCACGTCGTCGACCATTCTCACCATGAACTCCACGAGTTCGGCGGGGGTGTAGTACGAGCCGGACTCCCGCCGCAGGTCAGGGTTGTACTGGGCGAGGAAGTCCTCATAGAAGTAGAGCCAGTCGCCGGCATCGTTGAGGAGCGTCGGGTCGATCGCGCCGAGCAGCGAGAGCAGCGACTCGACGGCCGGGTCGATGGGCCCGATGGCGCTCTCGGAGCACAGAATTCCGAGAGCGGACGGGATCAGCCCCACGTCGGTGTCGAGCGCGTCGGAGGCATGCGTCACCTGCTGCGCGACGCTGTGGCCGCCGGTCAGCGGGGCGCCTGCGGCGCGTGCCGCGATCAAGCCGAAAGTGATGGTCTGGGCGTAGGCGTCGGCGAACTCGTCGTCGCTCGCCTCCGGAAACAGCAACGACCGCCAGTCCTCGGCCACGGCCTCGAGGCCCGTCGATACGCCGGAATCGAGGGCTGCGCGGATCTGATTGCGCAGCACCCGGCAGAGCCGAGCCGTCGTCCGGGCGAGTTCCACGGGGGTCGCCGGCGGTTGCGGCGCGTCGGCGCAGAACGCGTCGAGCAAGTTCAGCAGATCGTCGGTGTCGATCCTGGCGCCGACGATCCCTCGACCGGAGTCGGTCCGGGCGGTGGCGCGGGCCACTTGCCGGGCGTCCTGCCAGAGGATCCAATCGATCCCGTCGGTGTAGAGCAGATTCGGCAGATGGCGCAGCTGCTGCCACTGCTGGAGGTTGTGGCCCCTGAACCCGTCCGGATCGACTCCTGCACCGGGCGCTTTGAGTTCGATGTGCCCGATGATGAGCCCACCTCGCATCACCGTGTAGTCGGGTCGCGCACTCTCGACCGCACCGAAGACCTCTCCGGCCAGCACCAGATTCCGGTAGCCGAGCGCCTGCGCGACCGACTCGACCAACATCTGCACCGGAGCGCGTAGGTGATCCTCGAGTGCGACCCCATCGTTGGCCCCCGCCGCCGCGGCGACCCGCAACCCGAGATCCGAGTACTGGATGCGTGCAACGTGCGCAGCAGTCGACTCGTCGGGGTTCATGGCTCCATAGAGGTTAGGGGTGCCGCGATCCCACCGTTGTCATTCGGAGATCGTGGCCGGGCAGCGACGGCTAAGCCATCGGCGCACCCCACGCGCGGGTAGGGTGCGCCGATCTCCGGGTTAGCAACCGGAGTAGCGCGGGGGCACCGGAGCCAACGGACTCGGCCACTCAAACCGGCGCCTCCGCTTGTCCCCCGAACTCTACCACGAGCCCCGCGAGCCGGTCGCTGCGCTCGGCTCCTGAGGGTTGCTGACCCTGTCGAGTGCTGGCTGGCCGAGAAGCGGCCCCGGCTGGTGGCGGGCGCTTCAGCCCTTGCGGCCGATTCGGGCGCTCAGCACGTCGCGCAGGCTGACGATGCCGAGGAGGTCCCCGCCGTCGAGCACCGGCAGGTGGCGGAAGCCTCCCGAGAGCATCATCTCCGCCGCCTCTTCGGTGTCGATTTCGGGCGAGCAGCAGATGGGCTCGGGCGACATCCAGCGCGACACCGGCTCGGCGGCCATGTCGGAGGGCTTGGCGGCGGCGCGCAACACGTCCCGCTCGGTGAGGATGCCGCTGAGCATCGAGCCGTCCACCACAAGCACCGAACCGATGTGGCGGCGCACCATGTGGCGGGCGGCCTCGACCATCGGGGTGGCGCCGACCACAGTCACCACGCCGGTGCTCATGACCGCCCGCACCGAGACCATGTCAGGCCGCCCCGCTGGCTTGGCGGATGCGGCGAGCGCCGCGGGATTTCGTAAGGTGCCTCGCCGGGACCACGTCAGCCTGAACCGCCGGTCTCGTCGTAGCCGCTGCCGTCGCCCGGCTGCGAAGGCGTGGCGAGATCCTGATTGAGGCGTCGCCACAGAGAGCCGGCCCATCCCACCGTGTGGGGCCACTCGCGCCAGAAAGACTGCAGCGTGGCGGCGTCGATCGCACTGGCGGCCTCCTCGGGGGTGACCTCGCGCGACAACGACTCCAGCAGGGTCATCGCATCGAGCAGCTTCTCGGACGGGTCGGGCATCGCTGGCCTCCTGCCGAGAGTCTGCCATATGATCCCGACGGCGGGCATATCGCGCCGCCGGGCGCTTCGCGTCGGCGCGCTCAGGCGGCCGGAAGGGGCTCACTGCCGGCGCGCTCAGGCGTCGGCGGGGACCCAGGAGCAGTGGAACCCGTACGGGACCCGGTTGGGCAGGGTGACCGTCGCCAGCGGCCCCGCGCCGACGGCGTCGGCGGCGAGGACCACTACCTCGCTGCTGTGCCGCTCGGCGTCGTAGACCACCGTCAGCAGGTAGCCCTCGGCCTCCTCGGCTTCGGCGCTGCGAGGCACGAACACCGCCTCGCTGGCGTAGCGGGACGGCCCGAAGTGACAGTGCTCGCTGGTGCCAGCGACCAGGTCGAGCCGCACGACGCGGTGGCCGTGGGAGACGCTGCCGGTCTCCTCGTCCACCAGCGTGGTGACGTAGGCGTAGCGGTTGGGATGGCCGAGCAGCCGCTCGTCGATCCGCGGGAAGTCACAGCGCACGTCGAAGAGGGTCTCCTCCACCACCGAGCCGTCGCTGAGCCCCAGCTTCCAGCGGTGGACCATGGCGGGCTCGTCGAACCGATCGGAGGACCGCGACCACAGCGAGTCGTAGCGGCAGGCGTCGAGGGTGATGCGCCCGAACATCTCGCAGGCGTTGACGGTGTGGAACACGTAGCACGGATCGATGTCGAACCACTGCACGTCGCCCCCGGATCGGTCCATGACGCCGAGGCGGGCGGGGTGGTCGCGATCCCAGCGGTAGGGGAGGCCGCCGGGCGCCGCCGGGTCCCGCACAATCGGCAGGTCCATGAACACTGCATGGTCAGACGTGATTGCGAAGTCGTGCATCATCACCGGTCGCGGCAACTCGATCACGGCGGCGCTGGCGAGCCTGCCGTCGCGGTCGAAGCGGAGATAAGTGACGTGAGGTTCGGTGGGGGAGGCTGCGAACGCCAGCATCTCGCCGGTGCGGGGGCAGATCTTGGGATGCGCCGTGAGGCTCTGGACGGCGCCGTCGAAGTCCACCGGCCCGACGGTGTCCAGGTCGGAGGTGACCTCGTACGGGCGGTGGCGCTCCTCGAGGGCCAGGATGCGCCCACCGTGGACCACCACGTTGGTGTTGGCGGGCGAGTGATCGGGGTCGTCCTCGCCGCCGTTCAACTCCATCAGCCGGGGGGTGCGCACCCAGCGGCTGCGGTAGCGCACCGCCCGCCCGCCGCGCAGCAGCAGGCCGTGCAGCATCCCTTCGCCCAGAAACCAATGGGGCGAGTCGCCGCGGGGCGGGTTGGGGCCGGCGTGGATCAGCAGGCCGTGCAGTTCATCGGGGATGCGGCCGCGGACGGGCAGGTCGAAGCCCTCGGTCTCGTCGGGGAGGGGGCCGTGGTTGCCCCGCAGCCACCAAGGCTTCTCAGCGTCTCCTGCAGTTCGGGCCGCGACGATGGGCGGATACTAGCGACGCGGCCACCGTGGCGCACCAGCA
>VXNF01000118.1:8024-10021 GCA_009840735.1 Acidimicrobiia bacterium
GCGCTCAGCGTCCTGATACGCGCCCTGATCTGAAAGCGGGCGCGACTGGCCGCGTCAGGTCCGCTCGCCGATCTCGGCGGGGCGCACCGAGCGGTTCTCGGACGCGGACAGATAGGCGGCGTGTACTAGGCGCAGCGTGTCGAGGTTGTCCCGCCCGCTGGTGGGCGGTTCGGTGTCGTCGTCGATGGCGGCCATGAGCGACGAGATGGGCCCGAGGAAGCCGCCGGGGATCCAGCGTCCCGGAAGCTCGGTTTCGAAGCCACCGCCGGGATCGTCGTGCGCCGACCAGCGCACGGTGTCGGCGCGCCCGTGCGGATAGTCGTAGGAGAGCCCCATCGTTCCGGAGACGACCCCCTCGGTGCCGAGGACGCGTACCCGCCCGAACACATCGTCGCTCGTGTCGTTGTGGTCGACGGCCACGAAAGCTTGGAGGCCGGAGGGGTAGTCGAGGATCGTGACCGTCTGCGTCTCCGCGCTCGGTGCCTGCGACGGCTGGCGGGTGTGCCGGCTCGTGACCCACTCCGGCTCGCCGTGGGCACCGAGCAGGAACCTCATGCCGTCGAGGTAGTGGATGCTGTGGTACATGATCTCGAGCTGTGGCACGTCCATCAGCCACGGCCACAGTTCCCACGGGTTCACCAGGGACTCGTGAATGAACGCGGCCGTCGGTGTGCCGATTCGGCCTTGAGCCGTGAGCGTGTGCATCGCCCGGACGACCGGACTCCAGCGGTACTGCTGGTTCACGGCGAGCTTCACGCCCGCTGCCGCAGCGCGCTGGACGATTTCGACGGCTTCGGCGAAGTTGTCAGAGAGGGGCTTCTGGCACAGCAGATGCTTGCCGGCGTCCGCCAGGATGCGCACCAGTTCGACTTGCCGCCAGGCGGGTACGGCGATGTCCGCGATCTCCACGGAGGGCTCGGCGGCTACTTCCTCCAGCGAGTCAAACACGCGCGTGATGCCCCACCGCTCGGCGGTGCGCCGCGCCGCCTCGGGATTGATGTCGAAGCAGCCGACGACGTGCAGACCGTGGGATGTGTAAGCCGGCAGGTGCCCGTCGTTGACGATCCCGCCGCAGCCGATGACGGCGATGCCGTGATCGTGGCGGTCGGGAAGCCACGCTCGGGTGTCGAGGCCGAGTGCGGCCGGATCGGGAGCGTCGGAGGTCATCTGCTTGGGATCCCTGTGAGCCGGCTTCGGGGTTCGATGCGGACGACGGTGGTGGCGTGGCACCGGTCGAATGTGCCAAACCGAGCCATGGCGCGGCGTTGCACCGGGCGTCAACGTTAGTGTTTCCGCTAAAGCGACCGGCTGCCGACGGCACTGTCGTAGGAGGTCATGCGGGGAGGGGACATGGGCCGGAGACTGTTTGAGGGGCGCAACGCCTTCGTGACCGGAGCGGCTAACGGCATCGGCCGGGGCGTCGCGCTGCGCTTGGCGTCGGCGGGCGCCGCGCTGGCGCTGAACGACATTGACGCCTCGGCGCTCGACGCCGTGGTGGGCGAGATCCGCGACGGCGGAGGGCACGCGGTGGCCTTTCCCGCCGATGTGTCATCCCCCGCGGCGGTGCGGGCCGCCGTCGGCGAGGCGATCGATGCGCTCGGGCCGCTTACGCTGGGAGTCACATCCGCCGGCATCGTCGAGATCGTCCCCGCCCTGGAGCTCACCGAGCAGGCCTGGGATCGCATGCTGAGCATCAACCTCAAGGGCACGTTCTTCACCCTGCAGGCGCTGGCCCGCCACATGCTGGCCGGTGACGGCGGCCGCCTCGTGGCCATCGCCTCCATCGGCGCCAAGCGGGGCCGCGCCGACGCCGTCGACTACACGGCTTCCAAGGCGGCGGTGGTGAGCGTGGTGCAGTCGCTCGCCATGGCGCTGGCGCCCAAGGTGCAGGTCAACGCCGTCTGTCCCGGCATCGTCGACACCGCCATGACGCCCAAGATCCACAAGGCCCGCGCCGCGCGGGCCGGCATAACCCCCCAGGAGTCGATCGACGCCCT
>VXNF01000118.1:10121-11829 GCA_009840735.1 Acidimicrobiia bacterium
GCCCACTCGAAGGGATGAACCATGCTCTGCGGCACCCATCACGTCGGCTTCACCGTGCCGAACCTGGACCGGTCGGTGGCCTTCTACACGGCCCTGTTCGAGACCGAGCCGTTCATCAAGGCCGTCTTCGACAAGCCGTACACGGCTGAGCAGATCGGCTATCCGGGTGCCCGGCTGTACATCGCGCTGTTCCACATACCCAACTCTGCCGTGCTGCTGGAGCTGATCGAGTACCTCGAGCCGACCGGCGAGATGATCGACGTCGAGTCGAAGAACCCCGGCACGGCGCACCTGTGCCTCTCCTCCACGGACCTCGCCGCGGACTTCGAGCGCTTCGTCTCGCTCGGGGCGGTGCCGCGCAGCAAGGGTCCGGTGACCATCACGCACGGGCCCAACAAGGGCAAGCGCGTCGGCTACTTCCGCGACCCCGACGGCATCACCCTCGAGCTCCTAGAGCTGAAGCCCGTCGCCTGAGCGCCCAGACCCGCCGGTGGGCTGGTTCTGGGGTGTCAGCCGCGGGCGAGGCGCCCACGTCGCCACTCGTCGTAGAGCACCGCCAAGATCAGGGCGCTGCCTTGCGCGACGCGCTGGAACTCGGGCTCGGCGCCCGACTGGATCAGCCCGGTCAGGAGGCAGGACAGGAACAGCACGCCGAGGAAGGTGCCCAGCAGACGGCCCCGACCGCCCAGCAGGTAGGTTCCTCCCAGGATCACGGCGGTGATGGCCTGCAACTCCAGTCCGATGGATGAGGACGGGATGCCGGTCCCCAGCCGAGTGGCGTTGACCAGCCCGGCGAGGCCGGCGAGCATGCCGGAGACCCCGTAGAAGACGAGCTTCCAGCGGTTGACGCGGACGCCTGCGAGAGCGGCGGCGCGCTCGTTGGAGCCGATGGCGTACATATAGCGACCGAATCGGTAGCGCGGGATGATCAAGCCGAAGACCACGAAGGTTCCCAGCAGGATCCACACGATGTAGGGGAGGCCGGCCGCGCTGTGCTTCCCCAGGTTCTGGAAGCCTTCGTGGCTGACGGTTATCTGTTTGTTGTCGGTGAGCACGTAGGCCATGCCGCGCACGACGGCGAGAGTTCCCAGCGTCGTGATCAAGGGGTTGATGCGTCCGTATCCGGTGATGGCGCCGTTCACGACCCCGATCAGCGCGCCGATCGCCAGCGCCGCCAGCACGCCGACGACCAGGGCGCCGCCGTTGTCCACCACCCAAGCCGATCCCACGCTGGCCATGGCGGCGACCGATCCGACCGAGAGGTCGAAACCGCCGGCGATGATGACGATTGTCTCGCCGACGGCCGCGATCCCCAGGATCGTCATCCGCTTGCCGATCTCGATGAAGTTGCTCTGGGTGAGGAAGTACGGGTGTGCTGTCCGCCAGAACACCAGGATCTCGACGCCGAGGATCATGAAGAGGCCGGGACCGACGTCGCTGACGGTGTGGCGGACTCGGGCGATTCCCTTGCTGATGATCCCGCCGACCCCCGCCGGGGACGGTCCTCCGGCGGGTCGGTTCGGGTAGCGGGACTGATCGTTCACTGGGCCGCTCCGACGGCAGCCTCGCTCATGAGGCGCACGATGCGGGTCGTCATGTCGTCCATGGTCTGGTCGGCCACGTCGAACTCGTCCACGATCGTGCCGTGGACGAGCACGCCGATGGTGTCGGCCACCTGGATGAGGTCGGTGAAGCGGTGACTCACCAG
>VXNF01000119.1:0-5177 GCA_009840735.1 Acidimicrobiia bacterium
CCCCCACCGAAACGAACTGGAGGCACCGCCATGTTGGAGAAAGCATTACGGAACTACTGGCACCCGGTCGCGCTGTCGACCGATGTCACGGCCGAGCCGCAGCAAGTGCGCCTGCTGGGCGAGAAGATCGCCCTTTACCGCGACGACGAGGGTCTCGTGGCGCTGGCGGACCGCTGCGTCCACCGGGGCGTGGCGCTGTCGGGCGGGTGCATCCGCGACGGGCAGCTGATGTGCCCCTACCACGGCTGGCACTACGACCGCACCGGCAAGGTGTCGTTCATCCCCGCGCTGGGGCCCGACGGCGCCATCCCCAGCCAGGCCAGAGTGCAGCGCCACCGCGTGCAGGAGAAGTACGGCACGGTGTGGGTTGCCCTCGAGGAGCCGGTGGCCGACGTGCCGCCGTGGCCCGACGACGACTGGGACGACCCCGACTGGCAGGTCCTGGTCGTGGGATCGTGGCTCTGGCAGACGTCCGCCGGCCGGATGGTGGAGAACGTCATCGACTTCGCCCACTTCAACTTCGTACACACGGGGATCACCGAACTGGCCGACGGGCCGTTCATCAAGCCCTACGACGTGACCGTCACCGACGACGGCATGACCTACGCCTACAACGACAGCGCCCTCGTGCGCGAGTACACCCTGCACCTCCCGTTCACGTTGCACGACCGCAAGGTGGTCGTGGCGGCCAGCGGCGGGGTCACCTGGACGGAGCAGAACGAGTCCGAATCCGAATCCAAGATCGGCGACGTCACCACCGTGTCGTTCATCGCCTCGCCCACTGATCGGGCGGAGACGCTGGTCGTGGCCTACCTGTCGCGCAACCATTCCTTCGACGTACCCGACGAGTACTTCATCGCGGGCTCCTCGGAGGTGCTGGAGCAGGACCGCGTGGTGGTCGAGGCCCAGGACCCGCCCGAGCTGCCTCTCGACCTGCGCGAGGAGCTGCACCTGAAGGTGGCCGACGGCGCTTCGATGGTCTACCGCAGGCTGCTGGCGGACCTCGCCGCCGGCGCCGCAGGCTCGGGGGCCGCCACGAGAGTGGCCGCAATGGCCGCCGCCGGCTGACCTCCGTCCGGCGGCACCGCAGCGGCGCCGTCGGGCGCCCGTCAGCACCACCGTTACCATCAGAGGCGATGAGCGACGGCGACAACCTGGGTGCCGCGCTGGCGGTCCTGAACGAGGCCGAGCGGGTCCACTACGACCGGCTGGTGGCTACGACCGCGCTGCTGGCCGACATCAGCTTCGCCGACATCCTCGTGCTGCTGCCCGCCGGCGGCGACGGCCGACCCGACCCCGGCGACACCCCCGGCGGCGACGGCGCAGGCCCGCAGTTCGTGGTCACCGCCCACAGCCGCCCCGTCACCAGCCAGACGGTGCATCCCGACGACCTGCTCGGCCGGGTGGTCGCGGGGGCCGAGCGACCGCTTGCGGCGCTGGCAGCGAGCACCGCGGTGAGCGCCAACGGCGGCGCCTACCTGGCCGGCCAACAGCGCTGGGTGCAGTCTCTAGCGGTCCCGGTGAACTTCACCGGCCGCACCATCGCGGTGCTGCTGCGAGAGTTCCCCTCGACCAGCGATCGAGTCTGGGGCCGCCTGGAGAAGGCCTACTTCGGACTGTTCCGTCGGCTGGCGGGCATGATCGCCGACGGCGCCTATCCCTACGCCGCCAGCCCCGGCGACCACGACCACCCGCCGCGGGTGGGCGACGGCGTCATCCTGCTGGACGCCTACCAGCGGGTGGAATACCTCACCCCCAACGCCCATTCGGCTCTGCGGCGCCTCGGCATCAACGGCGACCCCACGGGCCGGCACCTGGCGCAGGTGGGCTTCGAGCCGCGGGCGCTGCGTCTCACGGTGGCGGCGGCGCTGCCGCACACCGAGGAGATCGAGCGCAACGGCCACAGCGTGGTGGTGCGCTGCCTGCCCCTGATCCAAGAGGAGACCCTCACCGGCGTCCTGATGCTCGTGCGAGACATCACCGAGCTGCGTCGGGCGGACCGGCTGCTGATCACCAAGAACGCCGCCCTCAGCGAGGTCCATCATCGGGTCAAGAACAACCTCCAGACGGTGTCGTCGCTGCTCAGCCTGCAGAGCCGCTGGCTGGAAGGGTCCGAAGCCAAGGAGGCGCTGGCCGAGTCGGCCCGGCGCATCCGCCTCATGGCCGCCGTGCATGAGATCCTCAGCGAGCCCGACGGCGACACCACCCCCTTCGAGAGCGTCGTGACCTCGCTGTCGTCGCTGCTGCGGGAGTCGCTGGCGCCGCCGAACGCACCGATCTCGATCAAGGTGTCCGGCGCCGTCGGTCCCCTGCCCAGCGAGGTGATGACCACGATGGCCATCGTGTTGAACGAGCTGGTCCACAACGCCGTCGACCATGGTTTCGGCGGCGCCGCGGCAACCGTCGCCGAAGGACGCGAGATCGCGGTCCGCATCGGGCGGGCGGGCGACGAGCTGCGACTGTCGGTCAGCGACAACGGCCGCGGCATGCCCGACGGTCAGCTGCAGGAGGGGCTGGGGCTCACCCTGGTCCGCACGCTCATCGAGAACGACCTCGGCGGCAGCCTCACACACCGCTCCGCGCCCAACGGCACCACCGTCCAAATCACCGCCCCGCTTGCCACGACAGATCGAGAGGCGTACCGCCGCAACCCCGAGGAGCCTGACGACTTCTGGGACGACGCCCAAGCGTGGAGCGACGCGTGAATCGGGGCGAAGTGTGGTAGACCGAAATCAGCGCGACGGCGCCGGGTCAGGCGGAGACCTCGATCAGCAGGCGGCAATGGTCGCTGGCACCCCACTCCTCGACGGAATTCATGGCGCGTACCTTCACGCTCTCGTGGAATCCGCGCGAGGCGAACGTGTAGTCAAGTTGCCACGGCGCAGTTGAACAGGATCGCCATCGACACAGCGGTCATGGGCGGCAAGGCCTGCATACGGGGGATGCGGCTGACCGTGGGGACGGTCGTGGGCCTCTTGGCGGCCGGGCGCTCGCATGCGGAGAGCTTGGAGGCCTATCCGTACCTTGAGCGCGCGGACATTGACTAGTCGCTGGCCTACGCGGCCTGGAGGCTGGAAGAACGCGAGGTTCCCCTCTCCGTGCCGTGAGCCTGAAGATTCTGCTGGACATGAATCTGTCACTCGAGTTTGTGCCGATCTTGAGGCGCATGGGTGGTGGGTTGTGCACTGGTCCACCGGGAGCAATTCGGAGCGCGTGCTCAGGGGGCGAGGGCGGTGATTGGTACGACCGCTACCCCGTCTGGGTACTCGAAGCCGTAACCGCCAGCGGTGATGACGACCAGCTTCCGTGGCTCGCCCATGCGGTCGATGTCGATTCGCTGGCGCAGCTTCCGCAGCGTTGCGGCACCCTGCTCCACCAGAGCGACGCCGCCCAGTTTGACCTCCACCGCGGCCCAACCCCGGTAGTCGAGGCTCGTGAGGACCATGTCCGCCTCGAGGCCCGCGCTGTCGCGGTAATGAGACACCTCCCAGCCGATGGCCTGCGCGTAGACGCTCAGGTCGCGCCGCACTAGCGATTCGAACACCAGCCCGAAGTAGTTCAGGTCCGCCATCAACTCGCCGGCGGTGGAGCGAAGCGACGCCACCGCCAGTGAAGGGTCGGCGAAGAAGCGCTTCGGGGCGGAGCGAAGCGCGGCGCGAGACCGCAGGTGCGGCCTCCAAGCCGGAAGATCCTCCACCACGAACAGGCGCGACAAGGCGCTCAGGTAGCTCTTGACAGTCGTCGGGTGCAAGGTCCCCTCGCCGCCGGCGAGGTCGGCGGCCAAGGTCTTCAGGGTCGCCTCGGTGGCAACGTTGCGGGCCAATGAGGCCAGCAGGCGACGCACCCCCGCCGGGTCACGGCCTATCCCGTCGACCCGCGAGATGTCCGTGCGGCAGATCTCGTCCAGATAGGCCCGGATTTGGCGCTGCGCATCCTCGGGCGCGTCGTCAAGCAGGCCGGGCCATCCGCCGCGGCAGGCGACGGCCACTAGGTCGCGCAAACCCCCGGGCGACTCCGGCGACGACGCCGACCCGCCCTCCAGGAGTTCCCCGAGCGACACCCGGCCGCTCGACTCGCCGCTCTCGTAGAGGCTCATCGGCCGCATCCGGACGCGCATGATCCGGCCCGTCCCGGTGTGGCGAGTGGTGGCGTCGGGCGGGTCGGCTGATCCGGTGAGGACGAACTGGCCCTTGCGGCCGCGGTCATCGCAGGCCCGCCGCATGGCGTTCCACACGTCGGGAGCGAGTTGCCACTCGTCCAGCAGACGGGGCACCGGCCCGTCCAATACCTCCATCGGCGCCACCTGCGCGGCCAAGCGATGGGCGAAGACCGAATCGAACGGCACTTCGCTGCGAGCGTGCCGCCGCCCCGTCCACGTCTTTCCGCAAGCTCGGGGCCCTTCGATCAGCACCGCAGGCGAGGCGCGCAGCGCCCGCTCCACCTCGGCGTCCGCGACCCGAGGCCTATACCCGTGCGGTGTGAGCAAGTCGTCCACGAAGCACCCCCAGGACCTGGCGCTCTTGGGTCCAACATACGCTGACGAACGGCCAACCGCGCTGTTGTAGCTATTGCGACCGCGCCATTATGGCACCAGCAGCCGCGTTATTGTCGTCGTGTCAACCGCGAAATTGTAATAGCTCTGTTCGCGATTCGATGGTTGACCAGCGAACTGATCCGCCAGCTGTCGCGTTCCTGCGGCGTGGCGTGGACCAGCCGCGGATACCAAGCCAGAGGCACCTAGATAGCGCGACCGTCGGCAAGTTCGACGGTCAGTGTCTCGTCGGTGACCATCACCCTGCCCACCTGGGGAACTCGCACTTCAACGGTGGAAGTACTCATCCCACGCCTCCCTCAGAAGCTCTTGGCGCCGGTATGTCAGGCGACCTCGATGAGGGGTTCGATGGTGCTCACGTCGGTCTTGGCGCGGGCGACGTCCAAGTCGTGCATCCGCTGCAGGTTCAGCCAGTACTCCGGCGTCATTCCGAGGGCGCGACCGATTCGCAGCGCCGTGTCCGCAGTGATGGACCGCCGACAGTGGACGATGTCGTGGATGCGAATCTGGGGCACCCCCACCGCCTTGGCCAGACGGTACTGGGTGATACCCAACTCCTCCATGATCTCAGCTAGGTGCTCTCCCGGGTGAATCGGTCCGGCAGCAGTCATGATCGTCCTCCTCA
>VXNF01000119.1:5277-11808 GCA_009840735.1 Acidimicrobiia bacterium
GGGGTTAGCCGGCGGCGGCGAGTAGGGAGACCTCGGTGAAGTGGGTGACGGTGGCAGGCACGACGCCGAAAGCCAGCGTGGCGGCGACCGTCAGGGCCAGCGCGGAGCGCAGCGAGAACGGCACGGCGATGCGCCCGGCGTCGCCCAGTTCCTCGGCGGGACTCTCGAACCACATGCGGGCGGCGATCTTGCCGTAGTAGCCCACCGCAATCACAGCGTTGACCGCGGCGAGGCCGGCCAGCACGTAGGCGGCAGGGTTGTCCGCGGAGACCAGCGCGCCGAACACGGCGAACTTGGCGTACCAGCCGCCCGCGGGCGGGATTCCGGCCAGGGACGCCAAGAAGACCGTCATCACCACGGCCATGCCCGGCGAGACTTTGAACAGCCCGTTGTAGGAGGCCACCTCGCCGGTGCCGGTGCGCCGCGCCACAACCATGATGACGGCGAAGACGCCGAGGTTCATGGCCGCGTAGATGACCAGGTAGGTCAGCACCGCCGAGACCGCCTCGTCGGCCACGGCGGCGCTCTCGCCGGCGACCGCCAGCGGCGCCAGCATGAACCCGGCTTGGGCGATGCCGGAATACGCCATGAGGCGCACGATGTTGCGCTGGCGCAGCGCCATGAGGTTGCCGGCGGTCATGGACGCCGCGGCTAGGAACCACAGCGCCGGGCCGTACACGTCGTCGCGCTCCCAGAACCCCACCAGCACCAGCGAGCCCAGCGCCACGAATCCGGCCGTCTTGGAGGCCACCGACAAGAACGCGGTGATCGGCGTGGGCGCACCCTCGTAGGTGTCGGGCGCCCAGGTGTGGAAAGGGAAGGCCGAGACCTTGAAGGCGAACCCGACGATCACGAAGATGACGCCGACGGTGATGGCGGCGCTGGGCACACTTTCGGCGGCGCGGTCCAGCGGGGCGGCAGCGGCGATGTCGGCCAGCACCGTCGATCCCGAGGCGCCGAACAGCAGCGACATGCCGTAAAGCATGATCGCCGAGGCGAACACCCCCATGAGGAAGTACTTCAAGCCGGCTTCGGTGCTGCGCAGGTCGCGCTTGCGCCAAGCGGCCAGCAGGTAGGCGGGGATCGAAAGCAGCTCCAAAGCCACGAAGATGCTGATGAGGTCGCGCGCCGAGGCCATCACGACCATGCCCAGCAGCGACGCCAGCACCAGGCCGTAGTACTCGTTCTCCCAGTAGTCGCCCTCGGCCACGTAGTTCATGGACAGCAGCACCACCACGTAGCCCGACGCCACGAAGAGCGCCTTCAGGATCAGCGCGTAGCCGTCCACCACGTAGGCGCCGTCGAACATGACCCGCGGCTCGGTGGCGGCCCCGGCGACGGCCAAGGTGATGATCGGCACCAACACGCCCAGCAGCCCCAGGCCCGCCATGGCCGAGGTGATGGTCCGGCCCCGCTCGGCCAGGGCGATGTCCAGGCAGGTCAGCAGCGCCCCGACGCCCAGGAGAGTCAGCTCGGGGGCGAGCGCGTGCCAGTCCAGGTGCGGGCGGACGAACCCCAGAGCCCCCAGCGGGGCGGCGAGGGCGCCGAAGGTCACCGGCCGCTCCCGGAGTTGCTGCTGGCCTGGGCGCCCGCGCGCCGCAGCTGTTCGAAGCAGTCCTCACCCCGCTGTACCTCCAGGCAGTCGCCGGGAGCACCGCCGACGGCCTCCACCTGCAGGGACTCCCGCACCGCCGGGTCGGTGGCCTCGTGCAGCAGGCGCGGGTAAAACCCCAGCACCACGATCAGCACCAGCAGCGGCGCCCAGGCCAGCCACTCGCGCCGCGTGGTGTCGTTCACATCCGGCGAGTCGGCGAACTCCTCGCGGGCGTTGCCGAAAGCGGTCTTCTGCAGCATCCACAGCAGGTAGCCCGCCGCCAGCACGGTGCCGAGGGCGGCAATCACCATGTAGGCGCGGAAGACCGCCTCGTTGAGGATCTCCGCGGGGTTGTACGACGCCAGGATCGCCGGGAACTCGCCCCAGAAGCCCGCCAAACCGGGCAGGCCGAGTGAGGCCATGGCGCAGAACCCCAGGATCCAGCCCATGCGCGGCGCCTGCTGCAACAGGCCGCCGAGGCGAGACATCTCCAGGGTGTGGTAGCGGTCCTTCACCGAGCCGGCCAGGAAGAACAGCATCCCGGTGATCAGCCCGTGGGCCACCATGCCGAACACCGCGGCGTTGATGCCGAACGGTGTGAGGGTGGCGATGCCCAGCATCACGAAGCCCATGTGGGCCACAGAACTGAAAGCGATGAGCCGCTTGAGGTCTCGTTGGGCCAGGCAGCCCAGCGCGCCGTAGATGATGCCGACCACAGCGAGGAGTCCGATGACCGGCGCCCACGCCGCCGCCGCCTCGGGCAGCATCGGCACGGCCACCCGCACGAAGCCGTAGGTGCCGAGCTTCAACAGCACCGCCGCCAAGATGACCGAGCCCACCGTGGGTGCCTCGGTGTGGGCGTCGGGCAGCCAGGTGTGGAACGGGAACATGGGCACCTTGATGCCGAACCCCAAGAACATGCCGGCGAAGATCCAAAGCTGGCTAGTGCGGGCGATGGCGGCGGTGGCGCCTCCCGAGAGCGCCCGCATGTCGAAGGTGCGGGCCGCTTCCAGGCCCGCCAAAGTGCCGTCGGCCAGGAAGAACATGGCCAGGAAGCTGACGAGCATCAGCGCCGAGCCGAACAGCGTGTAGAGGAAGAACTTGATGGCGGCGTAGCGGCGGTTCTCCCCGCCCCAGACGCCGATCATGAAGTACATCGGCAACAGCACGACCTCGAAGAAGACGAAGAACAAGATGAGGTCCTGGGCGACGAAGGTGCCGATCATGCCGGTCTCCAGCACCAGCAGCAGCGCCAGAAAGGACTTCGGGTTGCGCGGCTCGGGGAAGTGGCCGAACGAGTAGACGATGCACAGCGGCACGATCAGCGCCGTCAGCAGCACCAGCGGCAGCGAGATGCCGTCGATCCCCATGATGTAGCGGCTGTTGATGACGTCGATCCAGGGCCGGTCCACCACGTACTGCAGCTCGCCGGCGCGGGACACGCTGAAGCGGGCCAGCAGCAACACGGCGAACAGCGCCGTCACCAGCGAGGCGCCGAGCGCCGCGGCCTTCAGCTGCAGCTCCCGGCCGGCCGGCAGTGCCATCACGAGCGCCGCGCCCACGAGCGGGACGAAGGTGACCAGCGTCAACCCCCATCCGTTCAGAAATGCATCCATCGCTCTCCTCTTCAGGTCCTTCTGCGATGACCGTGCGCCGGGAAGCCCGTGCCGGACCGCAAAGCCATCCGTCGCCCTCCTAGCAGGGTCACAGCACCAGGATCAGCGCAGCGGCCAGCACGACCGACGCCACGAACATGACGCCCGCGTACTGCTGCACCTTCCCTGTCTGCATCCGTCGAAGCTCCTCGCCGGCGCCGTGGCTGGCTGCGCCGGCAGTGTTGACCACCCCGTCGATGACCTTCTGGTCGATCCGGTCGTAGACCACATGGCCGGCCGCCACGGCCTTGCGCCCGGCTTGATTCACGACCTCGTCGATGCCGTGCTGGTTGAACCAGTAGGCGCCGCGGGCGACGGGGCCAGCGGTGCCCTTGGCCACGATTCCGGTATAGAGGTGGTCCAGGTAGTACTTCTGGGCCAGCAGCGTGTGTCCGAGGCGCGCCGGCGCCCAGCGGCTCGTGGGGCCGTCGGCCAGCTCGGTGGCCGGCCCGCCCGCCTTCGCCCGGCGGTCCACGAGGGCGTAGTAGCCGAACGCCAGGCCGCCGCCGGCCAGCACCACCAGGATCGACACGATGGCCAAGGTCCAGCTCGGCGTGGCGTGGGCGATCTTCGGGAAGTAGAACCCCTCGGCGGCGGCGGGCTCCACGAAGTGGCCGAACTGCTCGGTCCAGGACTTCGGCACGATCTGAAAGCCCTTGGGCAGGTTGGTCCAGCCGGCGCCCACGGCGAAGACCGCCAGGATCCACAGCGGCACGGTGATGCGCCGCCCCGACTCGTGCGGGTGCCCGTGGCCGCGGTAGCGGCCGAAGAACGTTAGGTACACGCAGCGGGTCATGTAGGCGGCGGTGAGAGCCGCGGTCACCATGCCCATGACCAGCATGGCTGTGTAGGCGCCGTTGCCGCCGGTGCCGCCGAAGACGCCCCAGCCGCCGGTGCCGGCCAGGATCTCGTCCTTGGACCAGAAGCCCGCTAGGGGCGGCAGCCCGGCCAGCGCCAGCGAGGCGATCAGGAAGGTCCGGTAGGTGTGGGGCATGTGGCGGCGCAGCCCGCCCATGTCGGCCTTCATGTCGAAGCTGTGGACCGCGTGGCTCACCGAGCCCGAGCCCAGGAACAGGCAGGCCTTGAAGAAGGCGTGGGTGAAGAGGTGGAAGACCGCGGCGGTCCAGGCGCCGACGCCCAGCGCCATGACCATGTAGCCCAGCTGGCTGATGGTGCTGTAGGCCAAGACCCGCTTGATGTCGTTCTGGACGAACGCCAGGCTGGCCCCCACCAGGGTCGTGAGCCCGCCGATGAGCGCCAGGGCGTTGATGGACGACCCGGCGATGACCATGCCTTCGAAGAACACCCCGTACAGGCGCGCCACCAGGTAGACGCCGGCCACGACCATGGTGGCGGCGTGGATGAGCGCCGAGACCGGCGTGGGGCCGGCCATGGCGTCGGGCAGCCAGGTGTGCAAGAAGAACTGGCCCGACTTGCTAATGACCGCGGCCAGCAGGCACAGCGCCGAGACCAACAGCAGGGTGTGGCCGATCTCGCCGCCCAGCGCCTTGGTGTTGATCTCCAGGATCGAGAACGTGCCCCCCGCGGCGAAGAACAGCACGCTGACGCCCACCAGCAGGCCCACGTCGCCCACCCGGTTGGTCAAGAAGGCCTTCAAGGCGGCGTCGGAGTTGGGTTTCTCCTCCCACCAGTGGCCGATGAGCACGAACGAGCAGACGCCCACCAGCTCCCAGCCCACAATCATCTGGATGGTGTTCTCGGCCAGGACGAAGAACAGCATCGAGGCGGTGAACAGCGACAGGAAGGCGAAGAAGTGCGTGTAGCGGACGTCGCCGGCCACGTAGTCGGTGGAGTAGACGTGGACCAGCAGCGAGACGGCGGTCACCACGAACAGCAGCGCCACCGCCAAGCCGTCCACGAGGGTGCCGAGCTGGAAGTCCACACCGCCGGCCACCCACCAGGTCCAGCGGTTGACGACCGGCTCGACCGCGGCGCCGTGGGCGCCGTTGACCGTGCTGATCCACTGACCGACGGTACACAGCGCCAGCACCAGCGAGGCGGCGACCGCGGCGATGCCCAACTCCGAGCCGCCCCGGGGCATCCGCTTGCCGAAGAACAGGATGGCGAAGAAGCTGGCCGCCGGGATGGCGGGGATGATCCAGACGTTGGACAGGAACCAGCCGCCGACCTGCACGATCTCAGCGGTGCCCTCCGCCGCCAGCACGCCGATGCTCGGGAGCTTCACCACGGCGCTAGCCCTTCATCAGGTCGGCCTCGCTGAGGTCGACGCTGCGACGGTTGCGGTACAGCAGCAGCAGGATCGCCAAGCCGACGCCCACCTCAGCGGCGGCCACGGTGATCACGAACAGAGCGAAGACCTCCCCGGAGACGCTGGAGACGTAGCTGCCGAAAGCCACCAGGTTGATGTTCACGGCGTTGAGGATCAGCTCGATCGACATCAGCACCAGCACGCCGTTGCGGCGCGCCAGCACCCCGTAGACGCCGATGGCGAACAGCACGGCGCTGAGGATCAGGAACTGGTTCAGCAGCACGGCCTCAGTCCCTCCGGGCCACGGCGATGGCGCCGATAAGCGCCGCTAGCAGCAGCACCGACACCGCTTCGAACGGCACGATGTAGGTGCTGAAGATCGAGTCGGCCACCTCGGCGGTGGTGGTGCGGGTGTCGGCCGGCAACTCGGCGTCGCCGAATCCCGCCACCACGGCGTAGATCGTGACGGTGGCCACCAGCGCGGCCGCCAGCACCGCCGGCAGCCGGTGGGCGTGGTCGGTGCCCTCCTCGTCGCCGATGCGGGTGCGGGTAAGCATGATGCCGAAAAGGAACAGCACCACCACGGCGCCGATGTAGACCAGGATCTGGGTGATCCCCACGAACTCGGCGCCCATCAGAAGGAACAGGGCCGCCACGCCGCCGAGGGTCACCACCAAGAACAGCGCCGCATGCACCACGTTGCGGGTGGTGACGAGGCGGATCGCCGCGAACACCATGATGGCGGCGATCACCCCGAAGGCGACGTTCTGGGCCACGAGAGCCCCGAGCACGCTCACCGGGTGGCGCTCCGGGGGGACCGGTGGCCTGACGGCTCGGGCAGCTTGGCTTGCTTGACGTTGGCGCCGGGCTCGTACGTCTCGAATTCGGGCACGGTCTCCATCCAGTCGGCCAGACGGTCGGCGTCGTGCAGCAGGTCGGCGATGCGGGGCTCGGAGTACTCGAACTCGGGGCTCCAGAACAAAGCGTCGAACGGGCAGACCTCCACGCAGATGCCGCAGTACATGCACAGCGCGTAGTCGATGTCGAAGCGG
>VXNF01000009.1 GCA_009840735.1 Acidimicrobiia bacterium
CTCCACCGCCGACCACCGCTGCGCCCCCTCCGCCGCCGACGACTGTCGCACCGCCACCTGCCGCGCCCGACTGGGGCGAGATCGCCCGCTCGGTCGTGCTCGTGGGGGCAAGTGGTTGCGGCCGCGCCGGTTCCGGCACCGTGGTGCTGGACGGCCAACACGTCCTGACGAACGCACATGTCGTGGCGGACGCCGGACGGGTTTGCACGGGCTTGAGCGTCGGGCTCAGCGAGCGGATCGAGGACGCGCCGGACGAGTGGATCGGCGCGACGGTTGTGGCGTTTGAGGGGGGCAGGCTGGATTCGTCGGGTAACGCAACGCTACCGGACTTGGCGCTCCTCAAGTTGAGTCGGGCGACCGACCGGCCCGCGATTCCGATCGCCGCGCAGGCGCTGGACCTAAACGAGGAGATTGTCGTTCTCGGATTTCCGGGGATCGGTGGTCAGACAGTCACGCTCGTGCGGGGCGTCTACGCCGGACTTGGCGAATCAGAGGGTCACGACGTGCTGAAGACCGACGCCGACATCAGTCGCGGAAACAGCGGCGGCTCAGCGTTCGACACCTACGGTGTTCTCGTTGGGGTGCCAACGTACAGTTCGGTCGAGGAGGACCGCGCCAGCGATCTCGGTTGGCTCATCCCCGCTGCCGACGCGGCGGCCTTCCTCGCCCGCCACGGTCAGCCATAGATCAGCGAGATGAGGACCTACCAGGTCGTGCTCATCCTCGCGGGGGCCACTTTGATGCTCCTGGGGACCCTCGCCGACACCGGCCGGGCGTGGGGTACGTCGGGCCGCGTGCTGCTGATCCGGTGATCCGCTCGGCTCTCGGCTGGGGTCGGTCCTCGCCGGGTTGGGTGACGCTGGACACCGGCGAGCAACTGGAACTGGCCGAGCCCTCGGAGCGCCTGAGCGCCAAGATCATCGATCTGTTGATCCTCGTTTCGGTCGTCGTCGGCGGGGTGGTCGTGGTCCTGCTGACTCTCGTCGCCGAGCGGTTCGGCGTCGGGATCGGGCTCGTCGAGGGTGTCTTCCTGGCCGCTCTGCTGATCGCCTTAGCGAGCCTGCTCTACGACCCGCTGCTCATCGCGGTCCGGGGTCAGACCGTCGGCAAGAAGGCGGCGGGAATCAGGGTGGTTCGAGCCGACAACGGCGAGCTGCCCACCCTGGGCCGGTCGTTCGCCCGGTGGGCTCTCCCGGGCGTGCTGCTAGCGATCCCCGGTGCCGGATACTTCCTGGCCGCCCTCTGCTTCTCCTCGCTCACCCGGGACGCCGCACGGCGGGGCTGGCACGACAAGATCGCCGGAACGGTCGTCGTCAAGACCTGAGAGAGACCCCCAGCGCGGGCGGTGCCGCGGTCGCAGGCGGCTATCTTGTGCGGGAGACCTTGCGGCGAGGAGGGCGGGCTGTGCGGTTGGGGCTCAGCGAGGAGCAGGAGGAACTGCGGCGCGTGGTCCGGCGGTTCCTCGACCAGAAGTCACCCGAGACAGCGGTGCGCGATCTGATGCACACCGAGGCGGGCTACGACCAAGCGGTCTGGCGGCAGATGGCCGAACAGCTGGGCCTGCAGGGCATCGCCGTCGAGGAGCGCCACGGCGGCAGCGGCTTCACCTTCCGCGAGCTGGCGCTGGTGTTGGAGGAGATGGGCGGGGCGCTGCTGTGCGCGCCGTTCTTCTCCACTGTGGTGCTGGCCGCCGGCGCGCTGGGCCGAAGCGGCGACGAGGCCGCCTGCGAAGAGTTGCTGCCGGCCATCGCCGCGGGCCGCCGCATCGCCGCGCTGGCCTTCGAGGAGGACGACGAGTCCAACGGCGCGGTGGCAGTCCCCGACGGGGCGGGCTGGCGGCTGCGCGGCGAGAAGACTTACGTGCTCGACGGGCACACCGCCGACGTCGTGCTGGTGGTGGCGCGGTCTCCGCGGGGGTTGGGCCTGTTCCGCTGCGACGGTGCCGCCGAGGGCCTGCAACGGGATCTGATCCCGACGCTGGACCTCACCCGCAAGCAGGCTCGGCTCCGTTTCTCCGGCACGCCGGCGGTCGCCGTCGGGCGCCTCGGCCACGGCGGGACTGTCCTCGATGCGGTGCTACGGCTGGCCGCGGCGGCGCTGGCCGCCGAACAAATCGGAGGCACGCAGCGCTGCTTGGACATGGCGGTCGGCTACGCCAAGGAGCGGCTCCAGTTCGGGCGCCCCATCGGCAGCTTCCAGGCGATCAAGCACCGCTGCGCCGACCTCTTGGTGGAGTGCGAGACGGCCCGCTCGGCCGCCTACTACGCCGCCTGGTGCGCCGCTGCCGGCGACGAGGACCTGCCGGTCGCCGCGGCGATGGCCAAGGCGCACTGCTCCGACGCCTACTACCGCACCGCGGCGGAGAACATCCAGATCCACGGCGGCATCGGCTTCACCTGGGACCACCCGGCCCACCTCTACTTCAAGCGCGCCAAGTCGAGCCAGCTCATGTTCGGCGACCCGGCCCATCACCGAGTTCGGCTGGCGGACCTCGTAGGGCTCTGAGCCGGATGCACCTTGAGAGGTTGCGCGCCGCGGGACTTGCTGGCAAAGGGCGGCTGAGGTGGCCCGGCGACCGCCGCGTGCTGCTCGGGCCGCTGGGTGCTGCAAGATCCTGTCCTCGGCGGGGCCAGCAGAAATGATCTGGGTGTTCGTCGCCGTCGCCGCAGTTCTGGTGGCCGCCGTAGCCCGCTTCACGGTCGCGTCGGTCAGCGCCCGGCTGGCCAACACCGAGGCTGTGGCCACCTACGACCTGAGCGCGGCTGCCGAGTTCGTGCGCCGCGGCCTGCCCGCCGAGTCAGCGGCGCGGCTCGGCGCCGAGACGGTGGCGCTGCTGCTGGCCTGGAACCTCGACCATCTGCGCCGCAAAGGCGTGGCCGCCTTCGGCGAGGCTGATTCCATGTCCGGCGGCTACGCCCGAACGCCGAGCCGCAGCGAGCCCGACGAGGCTCTCGACGAACTGCTGCGCCGCGCCGCGGCCGACGGCGTGGCCCTCGAAGCGCTCGACGCCGTCGTGGTGCTGGAGCTGAACGCGCAGTACCTAGCCTCCATCGGCGCCGTCGGCGAGCGGGCGGACACCGACTAACCGCCCCCAGACGGTCGCCGGCACGCTGGTGTCGTTGCTGCCGCGGTTGCGCCCGGGCGACGCCGAACGGCTGGGGCGGTTCCCCATAGCGTGAGCTGCTGCGGCCGTTAGCATCGTCGGCGTGTACCGCCCCAAGGGAGTCGCCGACCACCGGTTCATCGGCGACAAGCGCAATGGTGCCGTCTACGACCTCGACACGGTGGCTGCCGACGACTCCCCGTCGGCAGCCGGCCAGACGCCGCGCGCCGTCATCGACGAGCTCCTGGCGTCCGGTCAGTACTTGTGCTTCGCGCCCGACACCCTGGCCGAGGCCCGCAACCGCGGTTTCCGGCTGCGGGGCGCCTGAGTGGAGGAGATCCCTTCCGGGCCGCTGACGCTCTCGGGCTACCTCGCCCGGCCCTTGCGCTCCGACGGCGAAGTCCTGCGCGACCCGCGGCCGGCGGTGGTCATCTGCCACGGCTTGCCGGCCGCGGCGGGCGGGGCCGCAGTGGCGGGGCGCTCCTATCACGTCCTCGCCGACCGCATCGCCGCCGAGATGGGCTGGTCGGCCCTCGTGCTCAACTACCGCGGCTGCGGACGCTCTGAGGGCGACTTCTCGCTGCTGGGCTGGGTGACCGACGTGCGCGCCGCGGTCGAGCACGTGTCGCGGCGGACCCGCACGCGGGGGGTCTGGGTCGCCGGGTTCGGCACGGGCGCCGCCGTGGGTATCCGGGCTTCCGCCGACACGCCGGCGGTGGCGGGAGCGGTGTCGGTGGGCGCGCCGGCGGATTTCGTTGCCTGGGCGCAGAACGCCGAGCGCCTGCTGCGCCACGCCCGCGAGACAGGGATCGTGCGCAGCGAGCAGTTCCCCGCCGACCTCAAGGCGTGGCGGCACCAGTTCGCCGCCTTCAGCACCGCGGAGGCGGCGGATCGCCTGGCGCCGCGCCCGCTCATGGTGGTACACGGTTCGGAGGACGAGTTGGTGCCGTCGCTGGACGCCCGCGCCATCGCGGATGCCCACGGGGCCGCCGACCTGCGCATCATCGCCTCAGGTAGCCACCGGTTGCGTTACGACCCGCGCTGTGTCTCCCTCGTGCTGGGCTGGCTCGACCGCCACGGCCACGGCAGCGCTGCGGAGACCGCCCCCGAGACCGACCCCTCAGCCGCTGGGGAGGGAGGCGAGGCCAACAGCCAAAGCGGCGACTAGCCGGCTACCCGCCGAAGGCGGCTGCGCCGACGATGATGAGGATGACGATGACCAGGATCACGACGCCGATCAAGCTCAGGCACAGGCCGGCGATGGCGAGTCCCTTGTGGGGCGCGCCGCGCCTCTTGGCGCGGCTCAGGCCGATGGAGGAGAAGGTCAACGCCGCAACCCACAGAACGAAGCTGAGCCACGGGATTACCAATCCGATCCACATCACCAGCGAGAGGACGAACCCGGCGACGGCCGAGGGGTTGCTCTGAGCGCCCGTGCCGCCGGAGGGGCCGACGGAGGGCCCCTCCGGCGGTTCTTCCCAGACGTCCGGGAGTGCCCCGGCGGTGCCGGTGTCCTGCCAGGGGAAGTCGCCCGGAGCGCCCGAGGAACCGGAGTCGGGCCGCTCCCTCTCGCCGCGGTCGTAGCTGCGCTCCTCGCGGTTGTAGCGATCGTCCACATCCCCTCCTTAGAGCCGCTGGCGGTGCCTCAGTCCTGCTTGGAGCGCCCGGCGGCCTTCTGATCCTTCTTCCAGGCGCGCACCCGGGCGAGGGCTTCGGGGCCGTCGATGTCGGCAACCGAGCGGGGAGTGTCGTCGGCGAACGGACCGGCGTAGGCCGCCCAACCGTCGGGGCGCACGGCGAAGCGCTTGGCCAGGATGGCCAGGAAGATCATGGACTTCTCCTCGCCGTAGCCGGGCAGCGCCCGCACCCGGTCGTACAGGTCTCCGCTGTCGGCGGCGCGGCCCCACACCGCGCCGGCGTCGCCGTCGTACTGCTCGGTCACATGACGGCACAGTTCGTGCGCCCGCCGGGCCATGGCGGCGGGGAACCGGTGCAGGGCTGGCTTGGCGCAGAAGGCGGCCTCGAGGTCGGCGGGGTCCATGGCGGCGACTGCGCCGGCGTCCAGCTTGCCGCCGAGCCGTTCGGCCAGCCGCGAAGGCGACTTGAACGCCCACTCCATGGGGATCTGCTGATCTAGCAGCATCGCCAACAGGAGAGCCAGCGGTTCGGTGTTGACGAGCGCGTCGGCGACCTCGTCGCCGGTGACGGCAAGCGTTCCGAGGGCCATGCTGGCAGCGTACCCGCCTCGCTGCGCTGGCGCGGTGGCCCGGTGCTAGGTCGGAGCGGTCGGGCTCGCCGGTAGCGTTCCGGGGGTCTTGTCCGACCGCGGCGATCCCGCCTCGACGACGCGTCGGGCCCGCTGGGAGGCAATGGTGAGACGGCCACGGGACGGCGTCGAGGTGCCGCGGCGGGCGTGGGTCGTGCTGGCGGTGGTGTGCATCAGCATCTTCTTGGTGGTGATCGACGCTTCCATCGTGAACGTGGCGTTCCCCACCATCGGCGCCGACCTCAACACCACCGACGCCACCCTGTCGTGGATCCTCACCGCCTACAACGTGACGGTGGCCTCGCTCTTGCTGCTGGCGGGGCGGACCGCCGACCGCTTGGGCCGCAAGCGGGTGTTCCTCGTCTCGGTGGCGGTCTTCACGGTCGCCTCGCTGCTCTGCAGCCTCGCTCCGACCGCGGGCTCGCTCATCGGCTTCCGGGTGTTGAAGGCTGTCGGCGGTTCGGCCATCTTCCCGTCCTCGCTGGCGTTGGTGCTGACCGAGTTTCCCGTCGAGCGGCGCTCGGCAGCCGTGGGTATCTGGTCCGCGGTGGCCGGCTTCGGCGGGGCGGTCGGCCCGTCCGCGGGCGCGCTGCTGATCGAGCTGTTCGGCTGGCGGGGCATCTTTTGGGCGACGGTCCCGTTCGGCGCCGCCGTCGTGGTCCTCGGACGCCGCTACCTCACCGAGACGCGGGTGGCTACCGACGACGGGCGCCTCGACGTCATCGGCGTCCCGGTCAGCGTTCTGGGTGTGGCGCTCGTGCTGTTGGCGGTCGTGCAGGCCGAGCACTGGGGCTACACCAGTGCCCGCACCATCACGCTGGCCGGCGTCGGGCTGGTTCTGCTGCCCTTCCTGGTGTGGCGGTCGCGTCGCCACCCGTCGCCTGTGTTGGACCTCTCGCTGTTCGGCATCCGGTCGTTCCGGGTGGCGACGTTCGCCACCCTCTTCTTCGGGTGCGCTTTCCTCGGCGGGTTCTTCCTGAACTCCCTGCTGTTGCAGCGGCTCTGGGATTGGCCCGTTTGGAAGACCGGCCTGGGCCTCAGCCCCAGTCCGCTGATGTCGGTGGTGGCCTCGTGGTGGGTGGGTCGCGCCGCTGACCGCCTCGGCCACCGCTGGCTCACCGCGGCGGGCAGCGGACTGTGCGTCGCCGCCTTCGCCTGGCAGTTCTGGCGGGTCGGCGCCGTTGCGGACTACGTGTCGGACTTCCTGCCGTCGATGCTGATGCTGGGTGCCGGCGCGGGAATGGCGATCACCTGCATCACCGCGGCGCCGCTCGCGGACCTGGGCAGCGACCAGTTCGCCATGGGCAACGCCACGGCTCGCACCGTCCAGCAACTCTGTTACGGCGTCGGCGTGGCCGCGGTGGTGGCACTCTTGGGCGCCGGCGGCGCCGCGGACCTGGCCCGCTACCCGTACGCCTGGACCTGGCTGATCTGCGCCTACGGCCTAGCGGGGCTG
The DNA here is from genome assembly GCA_009840735.1 of Acidimicrobiia bacterium. Lineage (GTDB taxonomy): Bacteria > Actinomycetota > Acidimicrobiia > Acidimicrobiales > CATQHL01 > VXNF01. The sequence continues at coordinate 6,826 of VXNF01000009.1, forward strand.
ACGATGGCGCTGTTCTACCCGTCGGGCAGCGCCGCCGGGCGCGCCGCGGACGGCGCTGGAGCAACCGGCACCGCTAGCCCAACGGGCCGCACTCGTAATCGACAGGGTTGACCGCCTCGGGGTCCACGCCGAAGCGTTCGATGGCGTCGTGGATCGACGCCGGGTCCAGGTCGCCGGCGGCCACAAGCCCCGCCAGCACCGCCACGGTCACGTGGGCGGCGTCCACCTCGAAGAAGCGCCGCAACCCAGCGCGGGTGTCGCTGCGCCCGTAGCCGTCGGTGCCGAGCACCGAGAAGGGCCGGGGCGACCAGCGGGACACCTGGTCGGGAACGAGAGTGAGGTAGTCGCTCACCGCGGTGATCGGGCCCTGGGACTGGGCCAGCTTGGCGGTCACCGCCGGCACCCGGGGAACAGAGCCGGGATGCAGTCGATTCCAGCGCTCCGCGTCGAGGGCTTCCTCGCGCAGCTTCTTGTAGGAGGTGGCGCTCCACAGTTCGGCGCCGGTGTCGTAGTGCTCGGCGAGGACGGCCTGGGCCCCGCGGGCCGCACCCTGAGCCGGGCCCGAGAACAGGATCGTGGCCCGGTGGCGCATGCCCTCCGGCCCGGGGTCCCAGCGGTACAGGCCGCTCATGATGTCGGAGTCGCTGATGTGGTCGGCGCGGGCGGGCTGTAGGTAGTTCTCGTTGTAGATCGTCAGGTAATAAAACACGTCTTCGCCGTGGGCCGCCCCCGCCGGGGGGTACATGCGCTCGAGCCCGCAGGCGATGATGGTGGCCATCTCGTAGGCGAACGCCGGGTCGTAGGCCTGGCAGGCCGGTACCGCGGCCGCCAGCAGGTGGCTGTGGCCGTCCTGGTGCTGCAGCCCCTCGCCCATGAGGGTGGTGCGACCGGCGGTGGCGCCCAGCAGGAAGCCCCGCGCCCGGCTGTCGGCGGCCGACCAGATGAGGTCTCCCACCCGCTGGAAGCCGAACATGGAGTAGAAGGTGTACATCGGCACCATCGGCACGCCGAGGTTGGCGTAGCTGGTTCCCGCGGCGATCCACTCCGCTAAGGAACCGGCCTCGGTGATGCCCTCTTCCAGGATCTGCCCGTCGGTGTCCTCGCTGTAGGACAGCAACAGGTCGTGGTCCACGGGCTCGTACAGCTGGCCCCGCGGGGCGTAGATCTCGAACTCCCGGAACAGCGAGTCCATCCCGAAGGTGCGTGCCTCGTCGGCGACGATCGGCGCCATCCGCGCCCCACAGTCCGGGTCCCGCATCAGCGAGCGCAGCAGGCTGGTACACGCCACCGTGGTGGAGACCTCCCGGTCGCCGGAGCCCTCGTCGAAGGCGGCGAAGATCTTCCGGTCCGGCAGGTGCAGCCGCCGCCGGTCGCGCACGGCGCGGGACGGCAGCGGCCCGTCGAGCGCTTGGCGGCGCCGACGCATGTAGACCATCTCGGGGGCGTCCGGCGGTGGCCGGTAGTACGGCGGGGCGGCGTCGTCCACGAGGGCGCTCTCGGGGATCTGCTCCCACAGGCGCAGCCGGTCCCGCAGCTCCAGCAGCTGGTGGGTGGTCATCTTCTTGATCTGGTGGGTGGCGTTGCGGCCCTCGAAGCCTTTGCCGAGGCTCCAGCCCTTGATGGTCTTGGCCAGGATCACCGTCGGCGAGCCGACATTCTCGACGGCGGCCTTGTAGGCGGCGAAAAGCTTCTCGTGGTCGTGGCCGCCGCGGGGCAGGTTGGCGAGGTCATCGTCGCCGTAGTCGGTCACCATGGCGCGCAGGCGCGGGTCGGGGCCGAAGAAGTGCTCTCGGATGTAGTCGCCCGACTCGGTGGCGTAGCGCTGGTACTCGCCGTCCACGGTGGAGTTCATCTTGTTGAGCAGCAGACCGTGGTCGTCGCGCTTCAAGAGTTCGTCCCAGCGGGACCCCCAGATGACTTTGATGACGTTCCAGCCGGCGCCGCGGAAAAGCCCCTCGAGTTCTTGGATGATCTGGCTGTTGCCCCGCACTGGCCCGTCGAGGCGCTGCAGGTTGCAGTTCACCACCCAGATGAGGTTGTCCAGCTCGGAGCGACCGGCCAGTGAGATGGCGCCGAGCGTCTCCGGTTCGTCCATCTCGCCGTCGCCCACGAAGCACCAGACGCGCGAGTGGGAGGTGTCGTCGATGTGCCGGTGGTGCAGGTAGCGGTTGAAGCGGGCGTGGTAGATGGAGTTGATGGGGCCGAGCCCCATCGAGACGGTGGGGTACTCCCAGAAGTCGGGCATCAGCCGGGGGTGCGGGTAGCTGGACACTCCCCGTCCGCCGATCTCCATGCGGAAGTTGTCGAGGTGCTCGGTGTCAAGGCGTCCTTCGAGGAAGGCGCGGGCGTAGATGCCGGGGGCGGCGTGGCCCTGGAAGTACACGTGGTCGCCAGGCAGGCCGTCCTCTTTGCCTCGGAAGAACCAGTTGAAGCCCACGTCGTAGAGCGACGCCGAGGAGGCGAAGGTGGAGAGGTGCCCGCCGATGCCGTCGGCCGCCTTGTTGGCCTTGATAACCATGACCGCGGCGTTCCAGCGGATGTAGCGGCGGATCAGCTTCTCGAGGTGCTCGTCGCCGGGGAAGAATGGCTGGCTGTCGGCGGGGATGGTGTTGACGTACGGGGTGGTGACGGTGGCGGGGATTCCCACGTCGAGTTGCTGCGCCCGTTCCAGCATCCGGGCCACGACCAGCCGGGCTCGCTCCTTGCCCCGCTCGTGTACGAGGGAGTCGAAGGAGTCGATCCACTCGCCGGTCTCGGCTGGGTCGGTGTCGGGTAGCTGGTGGCTGAAGTGGCCGCGCATAGCCCCCAAGTCTCGCACGCCCCCACGAAATTCGGCCACGCCACCCTGCACGCGGCCCGCCTCGCCCGCCGCACGGGCACTGCTGCCGCTGGCAGACAATAGGATCATCGGTATGACTCACCCGAAGTCGAGGATCACCGTCACTATCGACCCGGAGCTTCTGGCTAGGGTGCGGCTGACTGTGGAGGCCGGCCCTGCTCGCAGCGTCTCGGCCTACATCGAGCACGCAGTTCGCTGTCAGCTGGCAGACGATGACGAATTCGCTGCGATGCTCGCCGCCAGCTTGGCAGCGACCGGTGGCCCGCCAACCCCAGAAGAGCTAGACGTCGCCGATCGGATGCTGGGACTCGACGCGCCTGCAGATGAAGCAGCGTGAGCGGCGCCGTCCTTGACACTGGCTCCTTGATCGCGCTCGAACGGGGTGATCGGGCCATGGACGTGCTCTTGAGTCGAGTGGTGAAAGCGCGGGCAACGCTGACTGTGCCGGCGGGATGCGTCGCTCAGGCGTGGCGGCATCCTCGTCGCCAGGCGCGACTAGCTCGCCTGCTGCGTCGGCCATTCGTGGAGGTGGTTGCCCTTGACGACGACGATGCCCGACGGGTCGGGCTACTGCTCGCCGCATCTGGAACCGCCGACGTGGTTGATGCCCACGTCGCTGTCTGCGCTGTACGCCGCGCTGTTCCGGTGCTTACCAGCGATCCTGACGACCTAGCCAGGCTTGTCCCGACTCTCCGGCTGCGCCGCGTCTAGCGAAGTCTCTGATCTGCTGCGAAGCCAGCGGGCTACTCGGCCGCACTGGCGGAGTTCCGCGCGGATCACGGCCGCGACCGGCGACTGGAGGCCCGCCTGTCGGCGCTGGCTCGATGGCGTTGCATCCGAAGGCGTACACCTTCTGGTCCAGCGCCGGCTAGGTGGCGGCTGGCGACGTAGGCAGTTCGAGTCTCAGTGCCCCCGGCATCGACCGTGGAAAACACTCCATGAGCCCAAAGCCCCACCGAATCGGCACGGCGATGGAGGTGCATAGGAGCCGCTCAGAGTTGGTCGGGCCCGAGCCAAGCCGTCGGCCGGGCATCACCACTGTCTCACCCTTCGATACGGTCTACAGTATGGAGCACAGGTCCTCCGCGCGAGGCCCTAAACCGACTCGAGTGCCCGACAGCGGGCCGGAATTCCGAGACCCGATGCCGATCGCTGATCCTTATGTGGACACCGGTCCACGACCACGACGCGAACAGCGTCAGTGCCTTGTGAGATGGCTGCGCGACCCTCGTTGCAACCACTGGAGCCGCTCTACGTTTGTGTCAGCCCGATCTGCACGATTTTCTGAAAGCGAACTCTTTTCTAGATACTATAATATATCGACAGCGAGACAGATCGCCGGCGCGGGCGAGGGGAGCAGGCAATGAGCCCTCGGAACGCCCAAGAATTGCCTGTCCGGCCCGTTGCAGCGCTTCCGCGGAGATACCCCCCGCGGGATCCACGCGTCTCGGCTGGATGGAGGCCGCAGGATGCAGCCCACCGCGGCCGGCCACCTTCGTCGTTCTCCGCAGTGTCGCTGTTCAGCGGGTGCGGCGGTCTGGACTTCGGTGCGGAGCAGACGGGAAGGGTCAAGACGATCTGGGCAGTAGACAACGACCCAGCCGCCGTTAGGTCGTACCGCTATAACTTGGGTGACCACGTCTGGCAAGCGGACATCACTGAGGTGGAGTTCCCGGATGTCGTCTCGCGAGCGTGCTCGCTTACAAACGTTCCCCGATTCTTTCGTATTTCACGGTGCAGAGGGAGGAAGCGAGGCGGACCCCATCGGTCGATTGTGCTTCGGAGCAATCGCCTATCACGGCTAGCCAGTCACGACCACTGATGGTCACCCCGCCGTCTCGGCAGTGGGCGAACATGCGCGGTTGGGCGGCATGATGGATCGGGTGTGCGGCGCGGGGCCGGGTACTGTCGTGTATACCGACGGGGCTTGCCCAGAATCAAATACAAATAATACCCTTACGACGATATTAACCCTGTAGGTATAGGAGGTCGAGGTGTCATTATAAAAAAATAAGG
>VXNF01000017.1 GCA_009840735.1 Acidimicrobiia bacterium
TCTCCGGCCGCGCCTGCCCGCGCGAACCCGGGTCCTGGGGGCTGGGGTTGGGTGGTGCCTGACGGCCCGTGGGCGGCTGGCGCGGCGGCCGACACGACCAACAATCGCATGGAGCTGCAGGCCGTCCTGGAGGCGCTGGCAGCCCTAGAGGGAGGCGACCCGCTGCAGGTGGTCACCGACTCCAGCTACATCGTCAACTGCTTCTCGGAGCGCTGGTGGGTTGGTTGGCAGCGACGGGGCTGGCGCAACGCCCGCAAAGCGCCGGTCAAGAACCGGGACCTCTGGGAACCGCTGATCGAGTCGGTCCTGGCGCGGGGCGTGAGCTTCCGCTGGGTGAAGGGACACGGCGGCGACCCGTGGAACGACGCCGCCGACCGCCTCGCCACGCAGGCCGCGGACACCCAAACGGACCGCCAGGGCGAGCGGTACCAAGCGCCGCCGCGCTGATTCTCGCGATCCTGTCTGGCCGGGCCCAAGGGCTAACGTCGTCGTGGCGACTCGTTGGTGCGCGACGAGCGAGGGTCGGCGACCTGAGGCGATCCGGCAGATGTGGGACGATTCAGAATCCATCGCTGGTTGCGACTGCGCCTGCCTTCCTCGGTCGGGCTGACGAGTCCGCGCTCTTCAAGGCGTCGGAGTTGAATCAGTACCGCTCCTCGTGTGACGCCGAACCTCTCGGCGAGTTCTTTGCTCGTTGTTGGCCCCTCCGCGAGGGTCTCGACCATCTCTAGCTGTCGCGTTGTCAGCGCGGCTTCGGCTCGGGTCGCGCCAGTCTCGCCGCCGCGGGCCAGAGGGGATGCTGTCGGAGGTATCGATAGCGGTGCCGCTCGGCTCGGAAGCGGTCGCGCTGGTTCCAGTCCGCGACGGCCATGGTCGTCGGCGTCCTCCGCTGACTGGAGATGGTCGGCGAGAACCCACTCCGCCCAGCGTCTTCCGCCGATCTTCCGCAGCATTCCGCGACGCCCAAGATCAGACATCTCGGTGGTCGCAGTGGCGGGATCACAGCCCGTCAGCGCTCGGTAGCAGCGGTTGTCGATCCGGCCATGCCGCCAGGCGTGCGCAAGTCCCAGCCGTTGGCGGTCGGAGAGTTCGGTGCCTCCGGTTGTCGAGAGCCAATCGAGAGCCTTGCTGTCCAGCACCGTGTGGTTGCGGAAGATGACCCTGAACTCCGTGAGGCTGTAGTCGATCTCCGGTGGCTCCAAGCCCGCATCTCGAAGATATTTCGCGACAGACACGAGGCCCGTGCCTACGTTCTCGCAGACCGTTCGGTTGGATCTCGGAGTGGACACATCCTGCAGCAGCTTGGCCAGGCGCGCGTTTCGGGATGCGGTCACGGGCTCGGTCAGCAGGCTCTCGGGACTGAACGCCCCGTAGAGACCGCCGGGGCTCCTTATTTCCAGCCGGTCCGGATACAGGGCCATCACGACAGGCTGGCCCCGGACAGACGAGTGATAGTCGCGGTGCATCAGGGCGTTGACGACCACCTCGCGCACTGCCTCCAGCGGATAGTCCCAATGGTCCTCGCGTCCGAGGCCGACGACGACGGCTCTGCGGCGCATGTTGCGGCGCAGCGCATCGGCGGCTAGCGCGAGAATCTCCGAAATCGGTCCGTCGATCTGCTGGCTGTCTCGGTAGCGAGTCCCGTCCGCCATCGGCTCGCCGGTCTCTGTGGCAAACGCGACGAACGTCACGTTGAGTCGCGGTGCGAACTGCTGGGGATACGCCCCCAGAGCCAGGAGGCCGGCGAGCGTGGGGGTCTCGCGTCCGTTCGCGTTGGTGAGAACGCCCAGCAGCCGGAGGACCCTGGCGTCGTCCGCGTCGCGGAAAATCGGTCCGCGCGTCACTCTGACCCGCTGGATCAGCAGGTCGACCAGGTCACTGTCCAAGTCCGCGGGCTGCGCGCCGTCCACCGCCCTCTCGTCCTCGGTTGGCTGTCCCTTCGCGGCGAACAGGGCGTAGTGCTCGTATTCGGTGAGCAGACGGTTGCCGTCATGTGTGCGGACGTAGGCGCCCCCGAGGTGGTCGGGCTTCATGACGATGCATGGCTTCTGGCCCGGGCTGATCTCATCCACTGCCGCGACGACAACCGGGATGCCGTCAACTGTGCAGATCTCAATCTCTGGACGTATCGCCGGCTGGAGATTGTCCGCGCAGGCCGAGGCCAGCGATGAAGCGAGCCTTGGTGCGTCGATTCCGGATGGCTCAAAGTCCGGCTCGGCTAGACCCAGGATTACGAGGCCGCCCTCCCAGTTGGCGAAGGCGGAGACGCTCTTCAGAACGCTCTTCGGGAACCCACCGCTCGCGTTCTTGACTTCGACGCGCTGCAGATCGGTGCCCGCTGAGCGCAGCGCCGGAAGTACGGATTGGAGGCGTTCTTCGAGAGCGCTCATCATAGCCGACATGATAGCCTGATAATAGTAGCGGTGCGAGGATCTGCGATTCTTCGGCTGCTATCGACGTTAGATCACTACTATGAGGTCCTCATAGTAGTGGTGTGGCGGATAGCGGTGAAGAGTTCTTGTCATATGAGGGGTGCGCGGTTAGCTGGTCCCCACCCGGCGAGTCGTTGAGGACGGGATTCGCGTGGCGATCTGCTGCGGTGAATTCGGTTGGGTGGAAGTTCTTCTGGCCCGTTGTCAACCGAACCGAGCGCTGAGGCGTCTGTTGGGAAAAGATCGCCGGGATCTTCCGGATGGTCGCCCCCCGAGCAGTTGGAGCAGCGGGGTGCGGCAAGTGGCGAAGGCGGGTTCGAACCTTTGGAGCGGGGGTCGAACCCGCCTCGGCCCTTTTTGGCGCTACACGAGTCTGGCGAGATTGAGGCTGCTGCCGTTTCCGCATCTCTCGCCTATTCGCGGCGCTTGTCCCTGGACGGGAGATCCGCGACGACGACCGGCGGCGGCGCCCTGCGCCTCAGTTCCTCGCAGGAGTCTGCGAGACTGACGGGATGTCCGAACCCGCCGCGCCCGACGTGTCCCACGGCCCGGCGTTCGGGCCCGAAGCCTTGACGCCGACGCTGTTCTTGGACCGCAGCGCGCTCGTCTTCGGCGACCGCACGGCGCTGATCGACGGCCAGCGTCGCTTCACCTACCGGGAACTGCGAGACCGCTGCACGCGGCTGGCGGGGGCGCTGGCCGAGGCTGGCGTGCGTCCCGGCGACCGGGTCTCGACGCTGGTGCCGAACACGCATGCTGCGCTGGAGTCGCACTTCGGCGTGCCCTGGGCCGGCGGCGTGCTGAACCCCCTGAACATCCGCCTGGCGGCCGCCGAGCTGACCTGGATCGTGAACCACGCTGGCTCGCGGGTGCTCCTGTGCGACCACACGCTGGCCGATGTGGGCGAGGCGGTCGCAGCGGCCGCAGACCACCCGGTGCGGCTGATCCTCTCCGGCGAGCCGGACGACGACTACGAGCAGCGGTTGGCCGCCGCCGAGCCGCTGAGTCTCGACGTGGCCGACGAGTGGGCGATGCTGAGCCTCAACTACACCTCGGGCACCACCGGGCGACCGAAGGGCGTGATGTACTCCCACCGGGGCGCCTACCTGCAAGCGCTGGCCAACCTCGCCGGTGGTCGTCTCGACGCCGCCAGTGTGTTCTTGTGGACGCTGCCGATGTTCCACTGCAACGGCTGGTGCTACCCGTGGGCGGTCACTGCCGCCGGCGGCGTGCATGTGGCGTTGCGCCACGTCGAGCCCGAGGCCGTCTGGTCGGCGATAGATCGGCGGGGCGTCACCCACTTCAACGCCGCGCCCACGGTGCTGACGATGCTGGCCGCCCACCCCGCCACCGCCCCGGCGGCCGCCCCGGTGCAGGTGGCGGTGGGGGGAGCGCCTCCCTCGCCCAGCCTGCTGGCGCGCCTCGCCGGCTTGAACCTGCACGTCACCCACCTCTACGGGCTGACCGAGAGCTACGGCCCAGCTGTGATCTGCGACTGGCGGCCCGAGTGGGACGCTCTGCCTGCCGCCGAGCAGGCCCGGCGCAAGGCCCGCCAAGGTGTGGCCAACGTCGCCTGCTCGCCGCTGCGGGTGACCGACGCTGCTGGCTGGGACGTTCCCGCCGACGGTGCCACCCCCGGCGAGGTGCTGCTGCGGGGCAACGTCGTGATGCTCGGCTACTACCGCGACCCCGACGCCACCGCTGCGGCCACCCTCCAGCGGCCCGACGGCGCCTGGTTCCGCACCGGCGACGTTGGTGTTGTCCACCCCGACGGCTACATGGAGGTGCGCGACCGGGCCAAGGACGTGATCATCTCCGGCGGGGAGAACATCGCCTCCATCGAGGTGGAGCAGACGCTGGCCCGCCACCCCGGCGTTTTGGAGGCTGCGGTGGTGGGCGCCCCCGATGAGTTCTGGGGCGAGGTGCCGGTGGCGTTCGTGGCGCTGCGACCGGGCGCCTCGCCCAGCGAGCAGGAACTGATCGACTTCGTTCAAGGCGCCCTCGCCCGCTTCAAGGCGCCCAAGCAGGTGATCTTCGGCGGGCTCCCCAAGACCAGCACCGGCAAGATCCAGAAGTTCGCGCTGCGCGAGCGGCTGAGAGCCGAGGCCGGCCAGCGCCCGCAAGTCAGCTAGTCGGGGCGCGCCGACGCTGGCGGGCCGAAAAGTTCGGCGGGATGCTCCACGGCGGCCTCCCAGCTCTCGCTCGCTTCGCCGAACCCGAAGGACTCCACCGCCATCCGGCGTCGCTCGGCCAGGCTGTCTGCGCACACCACCAGCCGCGGCTCATAGACGCGGTCCTCGAACAGGGTGGGCAGCCGCAGATAGGAGCGGGCGTGCGCTTGGCCCATCCAGCCGAAGCCCACGACCGCCAAGCCGATGGGCCGCCGCGAGCTCACCGCGCCTCCCCGGCGGTCCGCCGCCGCCGGTCCACCGCCGGGTCCGCGGCGGCCGGGTCCAGCAGATGCTCAGGCGTGCCGCCCCGCAGCCAGGTCAGGCACTGCTCGAGCGCCGCGCTTATCAGCCGGACATGGCCGGCGGCGGTGGTGGAGGCCACGTGCGGGGTGACGATCACGTCGCTTCGGGCCAGCAGCGGGTGGTCGGCTGGCAGCGGTTCAGGGTCGGTCACGTCCAGGCCACAGCCGGCGACGTGTCCGGACTCGAGGGCGGCCAGCAGGGCGGCAGTGTCCACGAGCGCGCCGCGGGCGCAGTTCACGATCAAGACGCCGGGTCGCATGGCCGCCAGCGCGGCGGCGTCGACGATGTGTCGGGTGGCAGCTGTGGCGGGCGCGTGCAGCGAGATCACCTCGGCGCGCGCCCAGAGCTCTTCCAGCCCGACCAGCTCGCCCAGCGGTGCGGACTCGAGGTGCGGGTCGTAGGCCAGCACCTTCATGCCGAGCGCCTCGGCGTAGCCGCCCAACCGGCTGCCGATGCGCCCGCAGCCGACGAGGCCGAGCGTGCGGCCGTCCAACTCCAGCGGCGCTCGCTCGTTGAGGCCGCGCAGGTCCGCGCTGCCGGCGCGCAGACGGTGCTCGGCGGGCTTGAGCCGCTTGGCCACCGCCAGCAGCAGCGCGAGGGCGTGCTCGGCGGTGGACACTGTCGGCGCGTCGGGGGTGTTGCAGGCCGCCACGCCGGCCGCCGCGCAGGCGGCCACGTCCACGTTGTCGTAGCCGACGCCGGGCCGGGCCACGACCTTCAGCTGCCCGAACCGCTCGCAGGCCGCGGCGCCCCACGGCTCGCCGGGCCCCACGATCACGCCGTCGGCGCCGGCGGGGCTGTCCACGAGCGCCGCGTCGGCGGGAACGTCGATGCCGCGAATGCTCCGGTCGACCCAGACCCGGTACCTCCGGTCCATCCGCCTCATGGTGGCAGGGCCGGGACCAGCGCGCTGACGGTGGCGAGGCCGAGCGAGTCGGATTGGCAGAGGTTCCAGGCGTCGCTGGCGCCCGCGTCCGGCGACAGCGGGGCCTCCAGCGCGCACAGGGAGAACACCGCCCGCGTGCCCGCCGCCGGGTAGCCCGGCCAGTCGGACTCGCCGCCGATCCGCGGCAGCGATCGAACCCCCGGCGGCAGCGGCCCGCTGAAGAGCCCGGCACTTGAGGGACCGAGTCCGGCGACGGCCCACAGGACCGGCGGCGCTTGGGGGTCGAAGGCGCTGACGAGCAGCACCAACTCGGTGGTGAGGGGCGGAATGTTCCACCACACCAGAGTCGGGGGTTCGCCCGTCTCCAGCAGTGCTGGAGGCAACTCGCCGCCCGGGGTGAAGTCGGCGCCCTCGATGAGCATCCCGCCGGGGCCTTGGCTCTGGTTGACGGGCACGAACCGGGCCTGGGAGGCGGCGAAGCCGGCCGGGGCGCGCAACTCCCGCCCGGAGCTGCCGCAGCCGGGGGCCACCAAGCCGGTCAGCGCCAGGAGGATCACAGCGCCGCCGACGACCCGCAGGGGGATCGGGGCGCCAGCGACCCGCCGGTCTCGGCTCGGTCGCCGCCGGGGGGCGGGGCGCGCAGCAGCGCGTGCTCGTCCGGCCATGTTGCCAGCGTAGGAAGCGCGCCCGGCCGGTACACCGAGCGCGCTCGCAAATGCCTTCGGGTTCTTGCACGCTGGGGGAGACTTAGGCCCGAGTTGGCCAGGGGAGCGTGGCATGGACCGAACCTTCCCGCTGCTGGCGTGGTTCCGCCCGCGGCGCGTGCCCCCGTTGGGACGCGGCGTGTCGGGCGCGCTGGGCTGGGCGGGCACCCAGAGCCTCGTGGCTCTCGGGCTGCTGGCGGTCGTCAGCGTGGTCGTGGGGATCCTGCTCGGCGCCAGCGCCGACCGCTTCGAGCAGCTGGGCGGGCTGCTGTTGATGGTGCCGGCCGCCATCGCGCTTCAGGGCAAGATCTTCGGTGCCCTCGGCTCTCGCCTGGGCACCGCCATCCACGCTGGCACGTTCCGCCTCAGCCTGCGTCCCGGCACCGTCGTGGGCGAGAACATCCTGGCCGGTCTGGCGCTGAGCTTCGTCTCCTCGGCGGCGCTGGCGATGCTGGCGAAGGCCAGTGCCGAGCTGTTCGACATCGCCGTGCCGATGAGCCTGGCGGCCTTCGTGGTCATCAGCATCCTCGGCGGGGTGATCTCCTCGCTGTTCGTGCTGGTGGTGGCGCTCGCCATGGCGGCCGGCTCGGCGCGCTTCGGCTGGGATCCCGACAACGTGACGGCACCGCTGGTGACCGCCGCGGCCGACGTCATCACGCTGCCGGTGCTGCTGCTGGTGGTGCCCCTGGCGGAGTCCGAGGCGCTGGTCGGGGCGGTGGCGGCGGTCTGCGGCGCCGCGGCGGTGGTGACCGGCGTGACCGCTTGGCGCCGCGGAGGGCCGTCGCTGCGCGCCATCTTGCGGGAATCCCTGGGCGTGCTCGGGGTGGCGCTGCTGCTGGACCTCGGCGCCGGGGTGATCATCGAGCAGCAGGAGGCGTTCCTCAGCCGCCTGCCCAGCTTGCTCGTGCTGCTGCCGGGCTACCTGGCGGTCGGCGGCGCCCTCGGGGGCATTCTCTCCAGCCGGCTGGCCTCCAAGCTGCACCTCGGCCTCATCGAGGCGGCCGCGGTGCCCGGCCGCGAGGCCCGGCGCGAGGTGCGCAACACGTTCGTGATGGGGCTGCCGGCTCTCGCGGGCACGGGCGCGCTCGCCTACGGCGCCGCCCAGGTGGCCGACCTGGCTGGTCCCGCGCTGGGGGAGATGATCGGGGCGGCGCTGCTGGGCGGGCTGGTGGCGGTGGCGGCGGCGGCGTTCGTGGCCTACTACGGCACGATCCTGGCCGAGCGCTTCGGCTTGGATCCCGACACCTACGGCATCCCTCTGGTTACGTCGGTTATGGATCTCGTCGGCGCTCTGACGCTTGTTGCCGCGCTGGCGGCGCTGGCTGTCCTGTGATGGCCGCGGCGGCCGACTGTCGGGGCCGACGCCCAGGGGACCGCGGTAGCAGTCCGGCGCCCGCCGGGCTGTCGTCCCGGATGGGGCCGCGGCGACGGCGCGCTAGCCTCACCGCCACACCGATGGACGACCGCCCCCGGAATCTTCGTTCGATGCTCGCCGAGGCGAAGGACCTCAGCGAGTTGATGGTCGACTTGGCGTACGCCTCGGTCTGCTTCGGCCACCCCGAACTGGCTACCGAGGTCCGCGCCCTCGAAGAGCGGATGAGCGACCTGGTACACGACATGCGCGCCGTCTGCGTGAAGGCCGCCCGTCGGCCGCGCGACGCCGGCGGCATGTCCTCGGTGTTGCAGGTGGTGAGCGCCATCGAACGCATCGCCAACGCCGCGGTCGACATTGCCCGGGTGGTCAGCCACCGGTTGGGGATCCCGGCGGAGTTGGTGGTCTCGCTTTCGGTGGCCGAGGAGGTCTCGCACCGGGCGCAGGTCGCCGAAGGTTCCGAGATGGCGCACCGGCCCGTCGGGGCCCTCGAGCTGCCGGTGGCGGCCGGGACGCGCATCATGGCCATCCGCCGTGGCCGGCATTGGATCACCGGCGTGGCCGGCGACGACGTGCTGATGCCCGGCGACGCCCTGTTCATGCGGGGCTCGCCCGACAGCATCCCCCGGATCCGCGAGCTGGCCGGCGACGGGGCCTGGGTTCCGCCGGCGGCGCCGGTCGAGTCCTCCATCAGCGACCTGGACCGGGCGGCGGACCTGCTGGTCGAGATGAAGAACCTCTCGGAGGTGTCGGTGGACCTGGCGTATTCGGCGCTGGTGTTGAACGATCCGGGTCTGGCGGCGCAGGTGCGCCAACTGGAGGCCCGTCTCGACGACGGACACGACCAACTGGAGCTGTGGGTGCTGCGAGCCGCGGCGGGCCACGCCGATCCGGCGCCGCTGCGCGGCCTGCTGCACATCTCCAAGGCGGCGGAGGATCTGGGCGATCAGGCCTGCCAGATGGTGTGGCTCGTCGAGAAGGGCGAGGATGTGCACCCCATCTTGGAGATCGCCCTGGGTGACTCCGACGAGGTCGTCGTGGACTACCCGGTGGCTGCCGGCGCCGCCGTCGAGGGCCGTTCCCTGGGCGAGCTGGGCTTGAACATCGAGCCCGGCTTCACCGTCTTGACGATCCTGCGCGGGGAGCGGTACCTGTACCGGCCGCGGGGGCCGGCGGTGCTGCAGGCGGGCGACGAGGTGATCGCCTCGGGTCCCGAGGAGGGGCGCGGCGCGTTCGCCGCCCTGTTGGGTTGGACCCTCGAACGCGACCCGGAGTCGGGCACCGACGAGCTGTCGCCGCGGGCGGGCTTGCTCGGGGCGCGTGCCTGAGCCTGCCGGGCCGGCAGCGGTGACCGACTCGGACCCGGCGGGCGCACCTCGCAGCGACGACATGCTGCGGCTGCTGACCGTCCACGCCCATCCCGACGACGAGTCGTCCAAGGGGGCGGCCACGGTGGCTCGCTACGTCGATGAGGGTGTGCGGGCGGTTCTGATTTGCTGCACCGGCGGCGAGGAGGGCGACATCTTGAACCCGGCCGCGGACGTGCCGGGGGTGCGTGAGCGCCTAGCCGAGGTGCGGCGCGCCGAGCTCGAGCGGGCGGCGGCCATCATCGGCTACCACGAGGTGTTGTGGCTGGGCTACCGCGACTCGGGCTATCCCGAGGCGCCCGACGCCCAAGAGGGGGCCGCCGAGGCGCCGGAGTTGCCGGCAGGCTCGTTCGGGGCCGCGCCGCTGGAGCAGGCGACCGAGCGCCTAGTGGCGATCCTGCGCGCGGAGCGTCCGCATGTGCTGATCATCTATCCCGACGACCAGCAGGGCTACCGCCACCCCGACCACCTGCGCGTCCACGACGTGGGCCAGGCGGCCTATGAGGCGGCGGGCGACCCGCAGGCGTTTCCCGCGGCGGGACCGCCCTGGCGACCCCCCAAGCTCTACTACTCCCTCTGGTCTAAGGCCCGCATGCTGGCGATCCACGCCGCCTTCGGCGAACTGGGCCTGGAGTCGCCGTATGAGCAGTGGTGGTTCGACCGTGATTGGCAGGACCATCGCATCACCACCCGGATCGCAGTAGCGAAGTGGTACGACCGGCGCTGCGACGCCCTGCTGGCCCACGCCACCCAGGTGGATCCCGACTCGCCGTTCTGGTTCGGCCTGCCTCGGGACGTAGCGGCGGCGGCCTACCCGTGGGAGGACTACATCCTGGCGCACTCCGACGTGGCGACCGAACTGCCCGAGGACGACCTATTCGCCGGGCTGCGGGGTCCCGGCGCCGCGGCTGAGGGGCTGGGCGGTTGAGCGCCGCCGCGGAAGACTTCGGCAGCGAGGGCTGGCTGGCCGCCGTGCGCGCCGCCGCCGAGGTGCTTCCGGCAGTCCCCGGCTGCAGCGTGCGTGCCAGCGTGGACGTGGCCGGCGGCCCGGCTGGGCCGTGCCGGCTGGCGGTGGTGGTGGCCGACGGTCGGCTGGCGGAGCTGAGCCGCGGCCGACTCGCCGAAGCGGACTGCTCCGTGACGGTCGGCGCCGCCGATGCCGCGGCGATCCTGAGCGGCGACCTAGACCCCGCAGCGGCCTATATGCAGGGACGCCTCAAGATTGACGGCGCCTACGAACGGGCGCTCTTCGGCCTGCGCCCCATGGCCGCCACCGCGGCGTTCGCGACCTTCGCCGCCGAAGTGCGCGCCCGAACGGCCGGCGACTAACCCCACCGCCGCCCCAAGCGCCCCCGAACCGAGGGCCGATGCTCGATCCGGCGGCTTCGGACACGGTCGATTGTCCTATAGGGACAAGCCAATCTCGTCCCCTTGTCGGCTCTGGCTAGGAATCGAGGTGACGTCGGGCACATAGCGTTCGCGTGGTGCCGCTTCGCGCCTGGCGGGAAGTCCCGGCACGCACCCAAACGCAGCCAACCAACTGCCCGAGCGCTGGGGAGGAAGCTTCATGATGCGAAAGTTGGTACTTCGAATCGTCGCCGTGACGGCCGCGGTCATTGTGATCGCCGCTGCCTGTGGAGGCGACGATGACGGTGGAGCGACATCAGCCCCGCCGCCTGCGCCGGAGCCCGCGGCGCCTGCCCCGGCGCCCGAGCCCTCACCGGAGCTGTCGCATATAAACATCACCGAGCCCCCGAGACAAGAGGCAAAGAGCGGTGGCGGCGGGGGAGTGAAAA
>VXNF01000116.1 GCA_009840735.1 Acidimicrobiia bacterium
ACGCCGTATTTTCGTCGGTCGGTTGATTTGTTTTTTTCTGACATTACCGCGGGTGATCGGGGCGTGGGCGTCTGCGGGCGACGCCGCTACCCGCGCCCCCCCCCGCAACCAACGACAACGCCACAGCGGCCGCGACCGCCCCACGCACCGACCGACCCCGCACAAAAGCACTCACCGACATCCCACGCTCCTCGCTCACAGACGCGGCCCTCCGGCCACAACGACACCTGACAGCGCCACCCTACCAACCGCCGACCACCCAGCACAAACACCGAAACCGCCCGATACCGGCCCGCTCAGCGCGTTGCGGACGATCGCCTCCACCATCAGATCACCGACCGGCACCGCGTAGGATTCGCGAGAGACGGTAGGCAGCGCGGGCCTCGCGGTCGGTGCGGAACTCGCGGTCGTCTGCGGCTCGGAGGATGCGCCGGCTCGAGCGCACGCCCAGCCAGCGGAACGGTTCTGGCGCCCACCTGCGGGCGATGGTGCCCACCCACGGCAGGCCGGTGCGCTCGGTCTCGGCGCCCAGGATCAGCTCCGCCATGGTCCGCCCGGCGAGGTTCGCGCAGGCCACTCCGGTGCCGACGTAGCCCCCGAAGATTCCCAGGCCTGTCACCCGGTCGTAGCGGAGCCCCGGCAGCCAGTCGCGGGGGATCGCCAGCACACCGCCCCAGCGGTGCGTGACCCGGGCACCTGCCAGCGGCGGCAGCAACTCGACGAGCGTGTCGTGGATGAGCTGGTGCGACGGCTCGTCCAGTTCGGTCCGGGCGTCGATGCGCGAGCCGTACAGGTAGGGCACGCCGCGTCCGCCGAAGGCGATGCGGTCGTCCGCGGTGCGCTGGCCGTAGATGACCATGTGCCGGTCGTCGGAGAACGTGGGGCGGCCCGGCAGGCCAATCTCGGCGATCACGTCGGCGGGCAGCGGTTCGGTGGCGATCATGAGGGAGTAGACGGGCAGGACCGCCCGGCGCTGACCGGCGAGGTCGCGGGTGTAGGCCTCGGTCGCCCGCACGACGACATCCGCGGTGACCGTGCCGTGGGTTGTGCGGACGCGGCGCGGGCCGAGTCCAGCGACCGCCGTCTGTTCGTAGATCGCCACACCGGCGGCCTCGACGACCTCTGCGAGGCCCACGACGAGCTTGGCGGGGTCCAGCGCCGCCGACGGCGCCAGCAGGATGCCCGAACGCACGCCGGTGGCGTTCAGATGACGGCGCGCTTCGGCGGCGTCGAGCAAGCGGATCTCCTCTTCGGTAAAGCCCTGGGCGCGCAGCTCGTCGATCTCTTCGCGCTGGCGCTTGGCCTGGGGCGCGTTGCGCGCCAGGCGGACGGTGCCGCCCTTGGCGTAGTCGCAGTCGATCCGCTCGGACTGCGAGACGCGCCCGATCTCGTCGACGGCGTCGAAGAGCGCCCGGATGAGCCGCATTGCCTCGGTGTGCGAGGACCGTCTGGCGTAGCGGGCGATCGTCCCCCCGGTGGTTCCGCCGAGTTCGCCGCACGCCCAGCCGCCGTTGCGCCCCGACGCCCCGAAACCGCAGTGTTGGCGCTCTAGGACGGCGATCCGCAACGACGGATCGGCGCGGCTCAGGTAGTAGGCCGTCCAAAGCCCGCTGAACCCGCCGCCGACGATGGCGACGTCGGTCTGCCGGTCGCCGTCTAGGGGTGGCCGGGGCCGGATGGGCAGGTTCAGCCTGTCGAGCCAGAGGGCGCGCGGGGTGGCAGCAGCGACGGTTGACATCGCTCGTGACGGTAGGAGGAAACCGCTCACATGGCAAGCAATCGGGCTCGATCTGTTCGGAATCCGTCGTCATCATGCGCCGATGCTTCGGTTTTGGTATGGTCATCGTCGCGTGGACCGACACGAGGTGAATCCCCGTCCGAAGCGAGCCAGCGTGGGCTCGACGAGCCCCGCCGCTGGCGGCCGCGGCCGTCTCGGCGCAGCGCCGATCCCGAGGCGGGAACCGGAGACCTCGGCGTGAAGCGTCCGCCGCTGCGGGTGATGGACGCTTCCGGCTCGGCCGAGGAGATCGGCGCCGCCCACGGGCGCGCCCACGCGGCGGAAATCCAGGCCTACACCGCGGATCGCGTCGGCATCGTGGCGTCGGGGGTGTGGACGGGCGCGCCGCTGCCGGCGGCCGACGTGGTCGACATCGCCCATTCGATGATTCCCGCGCATGAGTCCTTCGACGGCGACCTCCACGCCGAGATGGTCGCCATGGCCGAAGCGGCCGGCGTCTCGCCGGCGGAGGCCATCGTGGTCGGCGGCTTCACCGACTTCGTCGACGCGGTGCGGGCCGCCGCAGCCAACGCCCCGTCGCCCGCAGCCAGCGAGGACGACTGCACGGCGGTGCTCGTGCCCGACGGGCGCGCCGACGGTGCCGGCTTCCTGGCCCAGACCTGGGACATGCACGCCTCCGCCACCGACCATGTGCTGCTGCTGCGGGTGCGGCCCGACGGCGCCCCCGCGGCTCGGCTCTTCACCACCGCCGGCTGCCTCGGCCAGATCGGCATGAACAGCGAGGGCCTCTGCGTGGGCGTCAACAACCTGGCCGGCGACGACGGGCGACCGGGCGTGACCTGGCCGTCGGTGGTGCGGGCCATGCTCAAGTGCTCGACCGCGCCGGAGGCACTGGAGGTCCTGTTGGGCGCGGACCTAGCGGGCGCCCACAACTACCTGATTCTCGACCGTCGCGGGACCGGCTTCAACGTCGAGGCGATGCCGTCAGCGCGACCGGTCACAGCGCTCGGCCACGATCCCCTCGTCCACACCAACCACACGCTCGACGCCGCCGCCGAGGCGTTCCAGGCCGAACGCGACCCCCGGCTGATGCGCAGTTCGCGCGCCCGCCTCGCCGCCGCCGCCGACCTGCTGGCCGCCGGGCGGATCGACGCCGAGCGACTTTTTGCGTTGACACGCGAGCCCACGGCGATCTGCGTCACCGCGACGCCGCCGTTCCACATCGAGTCCAGCGGGGCGGCGGTGATGAGGCCGCGGACCGGCGACTTCTGGGCCTGCTGGGGGCGCCCGACCGAGAATGACTTCCAGCGCATTGAGGCCTGCGATGGTTGAGGGCGGCGTCGTGATTATCGGAGAGCGGTCCGGGCTCAGCTACACCCGGATCCGCCCCGAGTGGGCCGCCGACTTGGCCGACCTGGAGCACGCCTCCTACCCGACGGCCAACCGCAGCGACCTATACGACGAAGAGAGCCTGCGGCTGTTGGCGCTGGACTTCCCCGAGGGCTGCTTCGCGGGATTCGACGGCGACCTGCTCGTGGCCATGGGTTTGGGGGTCCGCACGCCCTTCGACCTCGACTGTCCGCAGCACACCATCGGCGACATCGTGCCGAGCGACCACAGCGGCAGCGGACATCACTCCGATGGCGAGTGGTACTACGGGACCGGCATCTCGACGCGCCCCGAGTACCGGCGACGCGGCATCGGCTCGGAGCTCTACATCCTGCGCAAGCAGGTGTGCCGCGACCTGAACCTGCGCGGCATCGTGGCCGGCGGCGTGATCCCCGGCTACGCCGACCACAAGGGTGCCATGAGCGCTGACGCCTACATAGCCGAGGTGCGGGCCGGCCGTCTGTACGACCCCACCTTGAGCTTCCAGCTGCGCAACGGCTTCGAGGCGCCGTGCGCTCTGGCCGGCTACATCGAG
This sequence comes from Acidimicrobiia bacterium, assembly GCA_009840735.1. Lineage (GTDB taxonomy): Bacteria > Actinomycetota > Acidimicrobiia > Acidimicrobiales > CATQHL01 > VXNF01. Next base: position 3,663 of record VXNF01000116.1, read on the forward strand.
GACCCGGCGGTGGACGACTACGCCGCGCTGATCGTCTGGCACAACCCGGACCACCGGGCCGCCGGCGGGAGCGCCGCATGATCGACGACGTCGACCGCGAGATCATCCGGTTCCTGCAGACCGACGGTCGTATGGCGTACTCCACGCTGGGCCGGCTGATCGGGCTGTCCGACGCCGCGACCCGCCAGCGCGTCCGGCGCCTCACCGCACGCGGCGTGATCGACATCGTGGCAGTGACCGATCCGGTGAAGATCGGCCTCGGCTACCAGGCGCTGCTGGGCATAACCGTCACCGACGACGCCCGCAAACTGGCCGCGGAGATCGGGTCCATGGACGACGCCGTCTACATCGTGCTGACCGCCGGGCGCTACGACCTGATCGTGGAGCTGGTCTGCACCGACGGCGACACGTTCGTCACCCACGTCAACAGCATCCGCACCATGGACGGCGTCATGGGCGTCGAGACCCTCCCCTACCTCGGCATCACCAAGCAGACCTACGACTGGGGCGTGGGATGAGCGCTGGGCGCATCGAAGGCGATCAGGCGTTCCGCAGCACCGACCTGATCGGCCGCCACCCGGAGATGACCTACGGCGGGGCCACCTCGTTCCTGCGCCGCGCCTACACCCGCGACCTCGCCGACGCCGACATCGCCGTGTCGGGGGTCCCCTTCGACATGGCGACCTCCAACCGGCCCGGCGCCCGGCTCGGGCCGCGTGCGATCCGCGCCGCCTCGGTCGGCTTGGCCGAACTGGAGGCGTACCCGTTCGGGTTCGACCCCTTCGACCATCTGGCGATCGCCGACTACGGCGACTGCTTCATCGACTACGGGCACCCGGAGTCGGCCGTCGAGCGCATCGAGGCGCACGCCCGGGAGATCCTCGCCCAGGACACGAGGATGGTCACCCTCGGCGGCGATCACTTCATCACCTATCCTCTGCTGCGCGCCCACGCCGAGAAGTTCGGGGCGCTGTCGCTGGTTCACTTCGACGCCCACTGCGACACCTGGGCTGACGACGGCGACCGCCTCGACCACGGCTCGATGTTCCTGCGGGCGGCCCGCGAGGGGATCGTCGACCCGGCCTCCTCGGTGCAGATCGGGATCCGCACCCACAACGACGACACGCACGGCTTCACGATCCTGGGCGCCCCGTGGATACACCGCGAAGGAATCCCGGCGACCGTGGAGGTCGTGCGAGAGGTGGTGGGCGACGCCAAGGCCTACCTCACCTTCGACATCGACTGCCTCGACCCGGCTTTCGCGCCCGGCACGGGCACGCCGGTGGCGGGCGGCCTCTCGACGGCGCAGGCCCTCGAGGCCGTCCGGTCGCTGGGCGGCGTTGACTTCGTCGGCATGGACGTCGTCGAGGTGTCCCCGCCCTACGACGTGGCCGAGATCACCGCGTTGGCGGCGGCAACCCTCGCCCACGACTTCATCTGCACCCAGGCCGCCCGCGCCGGGGCGGCGGGTGCCGACTATGGGCGTCGGTGAGGAGCCCAGACGATGACCAGTCCGGTCCCCGCCGTGGGAATCGCAGGCATCACCAAACGCTTCGGCGACGTCACAGCCGTGGACGGCATCGACCTCGAGATCGGCGACGGCGAGTTCTTCGCCCTGCTCGGCCCGTCGGGCTGCGGCAAAACGACGACGCTGCGAATGATCGCCGGGCTGGACTTCCCCACGATGGGCAGCCTCAAGATCTTCGGCGAGGAAGTCGGCACGCTGCCGCCCAACAAGCGCCCGGTGAACACGGTTTTCCAGGCCTACGCCCTGTTCCCCCACATGAACGTGGCCGACAACGTCTCCTTCGGGCTGAAGATGCAGAAGGTGGAGCGGGCTGAGCGTGACCGGCGGGTGGCCGAGGCGGTGGGCCTCGTGCAGCTCGGCGGGATGGAGGGCCGCCGACCCAACCAACTCTCCGGCGGGCAGCAGCAGCGCGTGGCGCTAGCCCGCGCCCTCGTGAACCGGCCCAAGGTGCTGCTGCTCGACGAGCCCCTCGGCGCCCTCGACCTCAAGCTGCGCCAGGAGATGCAGCTCGAGCTCAAGGCTCTCCAGCGCGAGGTGGGGATCACCTTCGTGTTCGTCACCCACGACCAGGAGGAGGCCCTCACCATGAGCGACCGCATCGCGGTCATGCACGAGGGCCGACTGCTGCAGGTCGGCACGCCCGAGGACATCTACCAGCGCCCCGCCAACCGCTTCGTGGCGGACTTCATCGGCCGGACCAACCTGCTGGAAGGCACGGTGGCCTCGGAGAGCGAAGTGGTGCTGAGCAACGGCATGCGGGTGCAGGCGGCCTCCGAGCACGACTTCGGCACGAAGGTGGCGGTGAGCCTGCGGCCCGAGCAGGCGTTCCTGTACCGGCGCGGCGACTCCCCCGCCGGCTGGCCGAGCATCGACGGGGTGCTGCGCGAGGTGACCTACGTCGGCAACGCCTTGGTCCACTCGGTGGCCGTGGACTGGATCAGCATCGAGGTGCGCACCCCATACCGGTCAACCGAGGTGCCGCCACAAGTGGGCGACGAGGTGAGCGTCTGCTGGGAGCCCGGCGGGGTCACCGTGGTGGCCGACTGATGACGCTGGCCGCGGTGCCCCCCGAGGAGACCACCGCCGGCGCCGCCACGCCGGAGTTCGAGAGGGCCGCCGCCCGGGCGGAGTCGCGCCGGGGCTTCCTGATCGCCGTGCCGGCCTACCTGTACCTCATCGTCTTCTTCGCTGTCCCGCTGGGGATCGTCTTCGCCTACTCCTTCGCCAACCGCAACCGGTTCGGCGAGGCCGTGTTCACGAACATCGGCTTCGACGCCTACCGCCGCCTCGCCGAGCCGATCGTGCGGGACATCCTGTTCCGGTCGCTGTGGCTGGCGCTGCTCACGACGGGCATCTGCCTGCTGATCGGCTACCCGTTCTCGTACTACCTCACGACCCGCAGCTCGAAGGTGCGCAACATCCTGCTGGTGTTCGTGATGATCCCGTTCTGGTCCAACTTCCTGGTCCGCAACTACGCCTGGCGGGTCATCCTCGGCAAGGACGGCGTTATCAGCCGCATCACCGACTTCCTGGGGCTGGGCGAGGTGGAGATCCTCTTCACGCCGAGCGCGGTGGTGCTGGGCCTGGTGTACGGGTTCCTGCCGTTCATGATCCTGCCGCTCTACGCCTCCATCGAGCGCATCGAGATGTCGCTCATCGAGGCGGGGCGCGACCTCTACGCCTCCGGCTGGCAGAGCTTCCGGAGGATCCTGTTCCCGCTCTCCAAGCCGGGCGTGATCGCCGGGTCGATCCTGGTCTTCGTGCCGAGCCTGGGGGCCTATGTGACCCCGGAGATCCTCGGCGGCGCCAAAACCACGCTGCTGGGCAGCTACATCGTGACGCAGTTCCTGACCGCCCGGAACTGGCCGGTGGGCGCCTCACTGTCGTTTGTGCTGATGGCGGTGATGCTGCTCGCCACGATCGTCTACTTCCGAGCCGGGGGGCGGAACCTGTGACCGCCGTGGGCGACCGCCTGCTTCCGGGAGCGAGCGTCGCGCGGGTGGGCGACTTCGCCCGCCGCTTCAGCCTGACGCGGGGGGCGCTGGCCGCCAACGCCTGGTTCGTGTACCTGTTCTTCTACGCACCCATCGCCCTGCTGGTGGTGTTCTCCTTCAGCGCCGACCGCAACGTGGGGCGCTGGGGCGGTTTCACCCTGGGCTGGTACGACGACTTCATCGGCAACACCAGCATCCAGAACGCCATCTGGGTGTCGCTGCGGGTGGCGCTGCTCTCCACGGTGATCTCGGTGGTGCTCGGCACGCTGGCCGCGTTCGCCATCGAGCGCTTCCGCTTCCGGGGGCGGCAAGCCTTCGACGCCCTGCTGTACCTGCCGATCATCATCCCCGACGTCACGATGGCGGTGATGATGCTGCTGTTCTTCTCGGAGTTCTTCGACCTGTTGAACCTGCTGTTCGGCGCCGATCTGCGCAAGGGCTTCGCCAGCATCACCGTCAGCCACATCGCCTTCAACATCAGCTTCGTCTCGGTGGTGGTGCGGGCCCGCCTCGCCGGCATGGACCGACGGCTCGAAGAGGCGGCGATGGACCTCTACGCCAGCCGCTGGAAGGCGTTCCGCCACGTCACCCTGCCACAGATCGCGCCCGGCGTCGCCGGTGGGGCGCTGCTGGCCCTCACGCTCTCCCTCGACGACGTGGTCGTCACCCAGTTCGCTTCGGGCCCCGGCGCCACGACGCTGCCGGTTTACGTCTTCGGGCTGATCCGCCGCGGCGTCACCCCGCTGATCAACTCCGTGTCGGTCGTGATGCTGGTCGCCTCGGTCGGCCTCGTGCTGCTGTCGCTGTTCGTGCAGCGGTCCCGCGGCGGCGGCGCGGTCGGCCCGCCGGGCGCCGTGGCCGCCGGTCGCTCACGCCGACGTTCCTAACCATCGGACAACCCGACAAAACAACCCAACACAGCAAGGAGACACCACCATGTCCACCAAATCCCTGCTCCGGCTGCTGGCCGGAACACTCAGCGTCGTGCTCATCGCCGCGGCCTGCGGGGGTGACGACGACGGCGTCAGCTCAGCCGACTGCGATGTCGGTGAGACCGACGGCGACCTCGCCATCTACAACTGGGCCGAGTACATCGACGAGGAACAGCTAGCGGCGTTCAGCGACGAGTTCGGCGTCAGCGTCACCATGGACGTCTACGACTCCAACGAGGCGATGCAGCCGATCATCGCCGCGGGCAACTCGGGGTACTCCCTGATCGTGCCGTCGGACTACATGGTGGCGATCCTCATCGCCGGCGAGGACATCCAGCCGCTCAACAAGGACGCCATCCCGAACCTGGCGAACATCTCGTCGGACTTCCGGGGACTGGTGTACGACCCCGAGGGCGACTACACGGCGCCGTACCAGTGGGGAACCACCGGCATCGCCGTGGACACCGCGGTGGTGGGCACCGACTTCCCGCGCACTTGGGGCCTGATCTTCGATCCTGCTATCGCTGATCAGTACGCCGGGCGGATCTCGCTGCTGAACGATCCCCGCGAGACCATCGGCGCGGCGCTGAAGTACCTCGGCTACTCGCTGAACTCCACCAGCCAGGACGAGTTGGACGAGGCGACGGCGCTCGTGGCCGCTAGCCGCGACCGCTTGGCCGCCTTCAACACCGACTCCTCCGACGAGCTGCTGACGACCGGCGAAACCGCCGTCGCCCACGGCTACTCCGGTGACATGTTCACGCAGTTCCTCGAGACCGAGGACCCGTCGCAGTACGTGTACTTTGTGCCCACCGAGGGCGGCACCCGCTGGATCGACAACATGGGCATCCCGTTCGACGCCCCGTCGCCTTGCACGGCCCACACCTTCATCAACTGGCTGCTGGAGGCCGAGAACGGCGCCTGGCTGTCGAACTGGAACTACTACGGCACCCCCAACACGGCCGCCTACGACCTGCTGGACGAGGACCTGTTCGACTTCATCTCCGACCCGGCGGTGGCACCGGTGGCGATCCTCGAGGAGATCGTGGACACCGGCGACTTCGAGGTGAACTACTCCGACGCCTTCACCGAAGCCAAGGGCTAGCCCCGAGGCTCTCGCCCCAGCGCGGCAGGGGTCACAATGGCGTGACCCCTGCCGCCCGCACCAACCCAGCAGCGAACTCCCGGTTCGTTGGACCGACCGAGCCGGCGTTGCGACTTGGCCGCTTGGCGACTCGCCCCCGTCGGCCGACCAACGTCGAGAAGTTGGCCGCCCTCCGAGTCGACGATGCTGGTGTATCACTGCCGGGTCCGCCTGCGGCCGCGACGAACAAACAGTGTCTCGTTGAGCGCTCACGAATCGACTATTCGGCGCCGCCGAGGATGTCCACGACGCGGCCAAGGGACTGCATCGCATCCGCAGATCTGGCCTCCACGTCCCGGTCGAGCCGTCGGCGGACTCTCCCGTGGAGGTCCTGCCAGACCGCGTCGAGGTCGCTGTCGTCGGCGTAACGCCGAAGGAACTCTATCCAGTCCCGAGCAGGAATTCCCGCCAGCGGCTTGCGGAGCACGCCATCGATCCAGTCGTCCATGATCCCGGTTCGTGCAATCCGGCCGAAGTTCCCGCCTCTGTCGTACGCGGGCTTGTCGGAGGTGCTCTCACGGCCCTTGTACGGAAGGACGCCCTCCGGACTCGCTATTGACGTGTCTGTCTCCGTCTTGCGGAGGTGTTGCCACCAATGGTTCCGGTGCTCCGCGGCTTGTCTCGCCGACCAGACGCCGGGCGTGTCGACGAGGGGCGTCCCTGCAAGAACGTTCGACAGGTGCCACGGGACGACCACGAGAAGATCCCACTCGGTGCAAGCGTCCGGTGTCACGGTGTAACGAAAGCTGGGTTCCCGTTCCTTGGCGAGCATGTACCAACCCTTGAGTTCGACGCCCATCGCGACTTCGTGTCCCGCCGTGCCCGTCGCCTTGCGGAGCAAAACGTCCGGGAATGTCTGCGCCTGCCGTTCGAACACGTACAGAGGCCATTCGTCCTGCGGGTCCCAAACGTCGCGCATCCGGTTCAGCGTCTGGACGACCTGCACTTCAATCGTGGCCCCGAGCACCGTGTTCAACGCGAACAGGTCAGTAGCGGCGACACCCTCGATGTTGGTGTGCGAGTCGAAGTATCCGGGAAGGGCCAGGAGCGCCTCCTGCACGCGTTCCATCAGGCGAGTGCGGCCGTCATCGCGATCCAGCGCGGGCGGAGCAGGAAACTCAGGAGCGGGCGTCACGGGACTCGATGTGCGATCAATCGACTGTCGCGACGAGACCCGCCCCGAGGCGCTGCTCCGCGAGGTCGGCGAAGTGCTCCACGGTTTCCGCCGCGTACCCCACGCGTCCGAGCTCAACGGCCGCCGCGACCGCGGTGCAGAGCCCCCCGAACGGCTCCCAGACAACGTCGCCGGGATCGCTGGAGGCCGCGACGATCCGCTTCATGAACTCCAGCGGTTTCTGGTTCAAGTGGACAGCCGCATTGCGCCCCGGGCGGTACACCCGCGGCGCCGACCGCAAGCCGTTGCCCTTGTAGCGCTCCCGCCCGTTCAGAGGCGGTGCCGACCACACGTTGGTGAGACCGTGCGCGTGGTTCCAGCAGCCGCGCAGCGCGGCCCACTCCGCGGCCGTCACACCCGCTTCGCCGTCGAGGGAGAAATAGGGGGCACCCGCCGGATCCCCGTGCAAGTTGGCGTAGCCGACGAGCCGCTCCATCATCTCCGGCGGCGGGAAGTACCACAGCCAGTCCTGCGTCAGATACTTGCGGGT
>VXNF01000109.1 GCA_009840735.1 Acidimicrobiia bacterium
GGCGGCCCCACCACCCGCGCCACCAAGCAGACCCCAGCCCGGCACCCCGACAGACCCCCCGGGAACCGTCCCGCGCCCACACCCGCCAGCGCCCGCGGCCCCTAACCCCCCGGCCGAGCAGGGTACGCGGGCCCTTTCACTGCTGACACCGCACCGGCCCCGACGACAAGATCGCTGCCGCATGTGCCGTGATCTGCCTGAGCGCGGACTGGGCCGACAATAGATCGCCATCCGCGGCGACATGATTCGTGCCGCGCACCGCATCGGTGTCCCGTTGCGACGGACCGCCGACGTGGCCGCCCCGACCGTCGTTGGGCGACGGCTCTCGGCACAGCGGCGATCAAGTCGGCCCAAGAGTCGCCGGGACGGCTGGCCCGGCCTTTGTCGCCTTTTCGCCGCCGGTCTGGCCGCGGTGATGCCGCGAACCGTGAGCCGCCGCATGGCCGCCATGATCAACAGGGGCCGAGCCCGCCTGATCTGGGGGTTTCGGCTCGGTGGCCTGGGGCGCGCCGCCGCGTCACCGCGGGCCACCCGACTCCGCCGACCGGAGTCGGGAGGGTAGGCACAGGCTCTGCCTACAGGGCGCGGAGAGTTGAAGCGCGAGGCAGGAAAGGATTGTCTTGCGCGGTCGGCTCGATGCCGGCAAGCACGGCTATCTCATTCCTCGTCAAGCCCCGGTCGAGGAAACTCTGGCTGATCTGAGTCAGCAGGGAAGGGATCTCGGGCGGCAATTGGTCGCTGAGCGGCTCTTGCACCCGCCAGCCGCGAGCGCTGAAGCCCTTGTACAGGTTCGTACGCTCCCGCATCCCAAGCGTGCCTAGCGTGTAGGCGCGCTCAATGAGCGCCTGCATCGATACCCCCCAGTAGCGCTTGAGATCGTGGAGCTTGCCGAGGTTGAGGTTGCGGAGTTGAGGACGAATCGTCTCTGCGGGCATCAAGAATTCCGCGGCGAACGTCGTGGCGTCACCCTCCACATCCTCAGTTACGTCGACATGGTGCAGGCAAAGATGGCCGAGTTCATAGGCCAGGGTGAGCCTGCGTCGGTCCGTCGGGGCGTCTGCGTTCAGGAGAATCACGGGTGAGTCATCGACCCACTGCGAGAGTCCATCCACTCGCGGCGTACCAAAAGGTTCATCGATGATGAGACATCCAGCTGATTCCATCCACGAGACAAGATGCCGCACCGGACCGGCAGGAATGCGCCACTGCATGCGCATCAGGCGCGCGGCATCTTCAGGAGGAACATCGAAGGGATCGAACGAAGGAATCCGCGCCGACGTTTCAAGCTCGACGTGATCCAAGCATCGGCGCGCATGCAGCCGGTACAGGTTCAGCTGCGCCTCAAGCCGACGCCAGACCGTCGCCTTCGCAGTCCGACGCCGACGCATGTGTGCGTCTACGACCAGCGCACCCTGCATCCGCCCGGCGCTCTGCAACAGATCTGGGGTGAGTTCGAGTTCCCTCGCCAGCACCCCGAGAGTGCTCGTGTCGGGTTCGCGAAGGCCGCTCTCGTAGCGTGAGAGAGATGCTTGGGTGACGCTGACCCTATGAGACAACTCCTCCTGTGTGATCCCTCTGGCGCGGCGTGCGGTTGCCAGCGCCTCCGCAACCGTCATCTGTCGTTTGCGGTCGTCGTCTCGGCTGTCCTCGCACCGTGCGGATCCCGGACCCTCGGCGGGCCGGCGCGCCGTCTCCTCCACGCTCAAGCCCGCGGCGCGCATCTCCTCGATCCGGACGCGCTCCTCGAAGCTGATCCTCTGTGCCATGCTGGACACCTCCATCGGTCGGTTGCGGTTGGTCCGATCGGCCATCATGGCCGATCAGTCGCAACCACCGATGGAGTTCGCCCCGCTAGCCGTCCAGGCCGTGATCTGCCGGGACGCCCGCGCGCACGTCTTGGGCCGCGATGAGCGCTGCCAGGCGATCTCGGCTTGCGGCAGCGGCGGCCAGCCTTGGATCGCCTGGGGCGATGTTGTGCTGTAGGTGCTCGGCCAGCACAGCGGCAACGTCGGGGGCCATCACGGCGTAGGCAACAGCGAGACGATCCGCCTTGTCCCACACCTGGGCGGCATCATCGGGGTAGGTGCCCTCCTCGCGCCACGAGGACAGGACGTCGATGTCGACGCCGTGGCGGTCGAAGACTTCCCTGACTGCCGAGCGGGCCGGCTCGGGGACGTCTCGTTCGAGGCGGGCGAGGCTTCGCCGGATCTTGTGGCCGTTGCGCTTCAGGTCCTGCTTCGTCGGGGACTTCTCGTCGTACAACACCGCCAGAGCTTTCAGGGATGTCTCGACCGTCATGGCCGCGGCCGCGCAGACGCGCACCAGTCGGTTCAGGCGGGCGGTCTCTTGGTCCTCTGGGGTCGCGTGGGAGTCCTCTTCGGTGACGCTCCGGCGGGTGTCGTTGGCGAGAGCTTCCAGGGCGGGCAGCACCCACGTACGGAATTGGGCCAGCGCCTCGTGGGGATCGCTCATCGGCAACACCATCTCCTTGTCCCAATCCGCGGCACTCTCGCTCGCCGCAGCGGCGAGGGGAACCACCTCGGCGGCGATGCGGCGCTCGAATGAGGACGGCACTCGCTCGATGCGGGCGCGCCACTCCGGACGATCTGTCACATGCACCTGCACCGGCCGCGCCGCCGCGGCGGCAGCGACAGACTCCAACTCTCGGCGGCGCGCATCGCGGACCGCATAGTCCAGGTCGGCGAAGATTGCTACCAGGTCGATGTCGCTGTCGTCGGTGGCGGTGCCGCGGGAGACGGACCCGAACAGCAACACCTCGGCAACGCCGGATTCGATCAGCGCCGCCGCCGCCTCCTCCGCGTCGACCAGACTCGGCGCACCCGCCGGCGCAACAACGGCCATGTCCACAGCCTACGCGCCGGCAGGCGTGGCGGCGAGAGACGGGAGCGGGGCTGTTATGGGCCGATCTCGGGCGAGTTCAATGCTCACGCGGCCCGAGGGCCGGGTGCTGGGTCGCCATCCACCGGTGAGCCGGCGCACGTTGTGCCGGATTCATCCTCAGGTGTCCGCGGGCCGCTGGCTTGTGGGAACGAACGCACAACGTCTGCTACACCGACGCCTGGCGGCCCCCTGAGCCCCGCACGCCACGAGCACCGACCGGCGGCCCCTGGGTTCCCCCGTGCGCGTCACCAGAGTGTCGCCGTCACACCGGGCCCCAGAAGAGGACGACGAGGGAGACGGACCTGCTAGACTTGGGTGTCGTGTCCCGGACATGAGGAGTTGCCGATGCCTGCGACCGTCCACACGCTGAAGGTCACTCTGCGCGATGTGAGGCCGCCGGTGTGGCGGCTGCTGGAGGTTCCCTCGGAGACGACGCTCGGCGAGCTGTCGGGCGCGTTGGTGTGGGCAATGGGGTGGGAGGGCTACCACCTCCACGTCTTCACCGCCGACGGCACCGCATACTGGCCGCCCGGCAACGACGACTGGTTCGGCGGTTACGAGGACGAGTCCCGGCACCGGGTCGGCGATGTGATGCCGCGCAGCCGGATGACGATGGAGTGGGAGTACGACATGGGTGATTCCTGGAGCCATGACATCGTCGTGCAATCCATCGCGCCGGCCGGTCCGGGGGCGACTCTGCCGCGCTGCACCGACGGCGGCGGTGCCTGTCCGCCCGAGGATTGCGGCGGCGCGTGGGGTTATGCCGGTCTGGTGGACGCTCTCGGCAATGCCGGCCATTCTCGCCACGGCGAGGCCGTCGAGATTCTCGGTGAGGGCTACGACCCCAGCCACTTCCGCCCACTCGAACGGCGTCGCGGGTAGGCGCCGTATCGGCCGCGTTGTCGGAGGTGGGTGGCGACGCGGTTCAGGTGCCGAGGGCGGCCGATCCGGCCTTCCTTGAGCGAGGATGTCTGGCAAGTGGACATCCCAGGCTGGCATGAGTTCCCGGGGCGGCCGCCCCGGCCTTCGTTGAACACATGTCGCGTTGTCGCGTCCAAGTCGGATGTGCCGTCAAGGTTCGCCGCCCTGCTGAGTCGTCCGCCGGCTCTGGGTGCCTCGGCGGCCGGCAACCGCCGGGGCAGCGGTTGTCGACCGCAGGCACAGGACGACCATGGTGGGCACGACGTCGGCCAGCATGCTCTCGCGTCTCATCAGACGCAACACGGGTAAGCGCTAGTTCAGCCGGCTGTTCAGCGCCTATGTCACGACCAACCTCATGGCTTCGGGTGCGAAAAGCCGGGGCGCAGCGGGTGATGGCAGCGAAGCTCGGGGAAGCGGCCGAAGTCAGAGTCGGTAGACACCATCGTGCAACCGTGTTCGATCGCCACCGCGGCGTGCTGGGCGTCTGCGACGAGCTTCCCCGCGGCGTCGGACCGGGCCTCGTCCTCCTGCGCGTCGACCGCTCTCGGCCTGTCCAGATCGACTCCGGGCCGGGGCCGGACGCCTCGCGCTGTGATGAGCCGGAACGGCGGCACCGCGGGTCGTGGCTCACTGCGCTTGAGGGCGTCGTCCAGGATCCCGGTGATGAAGGCGCTCACACTGACCCCGCGAGCGTCCGCGGCCCGGCGCACCTGTACGGCGAGCCTGTCGTCGAGGGAGATCGTCGTCCTGATGATGCCTCTGCATAACGGTCGCGCATCATTGCATACCCGCCGGTCGGCTTCGGCTGGTGTCGTTGGCGAGGCCTTCGAGGGCGCGTGGCCCACCTGGCGCTGCGGGCCGCTTCGCGCCGGCGGATCATCTACACCCCGGGCCTCGGCTACCGCATGGCCGCCAGCCTGGCCGAGGTGATGCCCCGCACCGTCAACCGCAAGATGGCCGCCATGATCAACAGAGGACGAGCCCACCTCACCTGAATCGACGGCCGGCGTCGAGTCGCAGCGGGCCTGCCGACTCAAGGCAGCGGACTCGGTAAAGTGGGCAGAATCCCAGCCTCGGAGGATCGGTCATGACGACAACTGTGAAGGCGACGTACGCCAATGGCGTGCTGACACCTCTCGAGCCTCTTGAAATGGAGGAAGGGACGGAGGTGACCCTGTCGATAGAAGGCGACACCGAGCCGAAGCGAGGGCTCCCAGCAGTACTGGCGGCGATCCGCGAGATCCACGGAGCTATCCCGGCCGAGGCGTGGGATGCGTTGCCAACGGACCTAGCTAGCAACAAGAATCACTACCTGTACGGTCTCCCCAGGGTCGAGGAGGACTGAGGTTTGGTGTTCGCCGATGCGGGCTACTGGATAGCGGTCTGGCACCCGCGAGACTCGCTTCATGACGCGGCACTGGCCGCAGGGGAATCTCTCGGCTCCACAGAGATCGTGACGACTCAACTCGTCTTGGTCGAGGCGCTCAACGCCATGGCGGGGTTGGGCGAGTTCCGCCGTCTCTTCGCGGCCCAGATGATTGAGCGGCTCGAACGCACCCCGGGCGTCAAGGTGGTTCCCATGTCAGACAGGCAGTTCCGTGCCGCCGTCGACCGGTACGCTGCCCGGCCAGATCAGGAGTGGAGCCTCACTGACTGCGCGAGTTTCCTTGTCATGGAGGAGTACGGGATCACAGAAGCACTCGCTCACGACCGCGACTTCGAGCGGGCCGGTTTCGTAGCGCTCCTCCGATAGGGGCAGGCAGCGGTCGTGGGTCACGACTGGCCGGATAGCTGGGACGATGTGCCTCCGCACGAGATCGAACGGAAGTTGCGCCCGCTGCTGCGCGACGTCAGCCTCGTGGGAGAACTCGATCTCGCGCTAGATGGCGAAAAATACAAGATGGCCAAGAGTGCGGCCGGCCGATTCATTTGCCAGCGCAACTGGGACGCATTGCATGCCGACTGCCCTGCTGCCACCGTCATCTTCCTCGTTGCCGAGGGTGTTCACCGCTACGACGGCGGGACCTTCTGGCCGAACGTCTCGGTTGGGAGAATCGACGGTCCGGCTGAGCAGAGACGGGTCGGAACGGCCTTCATCAAGTCCCTCAGGAGTCTGGGCTTGGAGACGTTTTCGTCGGTCGTCGCCACCGCGCGGGGTCTGCGCTTCGTGACGCCGATTCTGCTTCACGGCGGCATCCCGGCGTACTGCGCCCCGGATGTCTGGAAGTCGATGCTGACTGACATGCGCGACGGCACCGACGACGCGACCCACCTACTCTCAAGATGGCGGCGCAGCGAGTATCAGGGACTGGGACTGGACAAACCCGTCCAGCGGTTCCTCCGATACGGGGGCTCCTTTGCCGAGGATCTCATCACCCGCATGTGGCGGCTTGTCGAGGACGTGTCAGAGATGGGGTTCGAAGCCGCGCGCGAGCGCGGGGCTGAGGATCTCGCCCACGATGCGGTCCTGCCTCGCTATCTGGTCGAGAGCTTTCTGGGGGGTGGGCACGAACCTGTCGGGCGCGGCCCGCGATGGCCCCGGCCACGTGTCCTCATCGACCGGTACGCCGGTACAGGTCCCTATGTTGAGCTTCCCCCCGCGCCGGGATACCAGGGTTCGTGGATCGTGACCGATGGCAGAGGCCGTTCGCGCTCGTTCGCTGTCTCGCGGTACGACCTGCGGGAGGTCCCCCTCGATCCGCCCTGTTCATGGGAGGTGGCGCTTCGCACGTCAACTCGGGAGAGGACGTGGCGGTTCGAGGGCTTGCTCGAGGCCCCAACTTGCTTCTTCGCCGACGGGGGGGAACTTGTCCGCAACCAGGAGAACCTGCGAGGCACATCGATTCTGGCCCTTGCTCCCATCACGACGGAGTTTCTCGGTGCCGATGAGCCGCCAGTGGACGTCCCCGAAACTGAAGATCTGCCGCCCCTCGCCGGCGACTGGTCGGGATGGCGACTTCGGGCCCTCAATCTGGGCGATCGCGACGGCGTGATCGTTGTCTGTCCTGCCCAGCCGCTTGCGAACCAGGAGGAGATCCGGAGGCGCCTGTCTGTCGCATCGACGCTGAGGCGATGCCGAATCGTGTCGGAGCCGTTGTGTGGAGTCACGGATTCCGGTGGCAGGCCCGTCCATCCGTACCCTCCGCGCCTTTCTGTGGAACTCGGAGAGAGTTCTCCGGATTCGTGGCGCGCCCGCTATCGGGCCGACGGCGTGCCGCGCACCGAGAGTTTGGCGTCGCTCGCCGACGTCGACGGCACGTACGACACGTCTCCCCTCCTTCCCGAGCGGCGAGCGAGTTCCGGGAGCATCGAGATTCTCGGTCCGCTCGGCTCGGACTTCAGGGAGGAATTCGCCGTCGTGCCCGGCTTGACCGTTCCGCTTCCCGACCGCGTGATCGACCCCGAGGAGCACTTCGACCTGAGGGTCGAAGCGGACCTGCCGCTGGGAATCGATAGGCAGACGGAGACCACGTTGCCGTTCCCGCCGGGCTGCGATGTCCAGAATCTCCGGGTCGATCCGGACGCGGGCGACCTGAAACTCCGGATTGCCATTCCGCGTCTTCTCTGGACTGTCCGCCGGACCGACACCTTCCATGCGCCCTTCGGAGGCGAAGTTGTCACGATCGCCAGCGATGACCTCGAGGCGGGAGTCGTCGAGTCGATCTGCGTGCGGCTGCGCCGAGAACGCACGCAGGTCAGTCTCGAACTGGACACGTCCGAAGGCACCCTCCAGGCAACCGATCCCGCCTGGACGAGCGGCTCGGAGGGTCGGTGGTCGTTCCCGTTCGGGCAATTCCGCGACACCGTTCTCAGTGCCGGCGTGGACCGTCTGTACTTCACCGTGCGCGCCGGCGCCCTGTCTGTTCGCGTTGTGGTCGTCGAGGCCACGTACGAGATCTCCAGTCTGCGTTTCAACAGCGACCTGGACGCTGACGAAGGCCTCACCCTCTGCGAGGTTCGCTGGGATGAGAACCGACGGTTCAGGAATCGCGAGATCCGGCTGTGGTCCCGGAATCGCCTGTGGGAATCACCAATCTGCGAAACCGTGGACGATGCTGCGAACGGCGCATGGGAGTTCCTGCGCGAGAGGGATCTCCCCGCAGGACCGTACCTGCTGGAACTGTCCATCCGCGACCCGTGGGCCTCGCCGCCCACCCGTCCGACCGCCGGGTCCGGCAATGCGGTCGTCGTGGATATCGGCCCCCATGAGGATGCCAGCGACCACCTCAATGGTCTTGACCCGAGCCACCCTCTTCACGCGCTCGAGTTGGAGATCGCAGATAGGGGACCGGTCCGCGAACTCGACGGCGCGGCAGTTGAAGGAGTCCACGAAGAGTTGAGCAGGTCACTGGACGCCCTCTGCGGAAGTCGCTCTGCGACGGCGCGTCAGGCGGCGATGCGCCGACGCCTCCTTGAGTTGGAGCTTGCTCATCCCAACCTGATCGCCGCACGACTCTCAGAGAATCCGTGGAACGGATCCGAAGGCTCTCGCCGACACGTTCTGCTCCTCCTGGCCGGGATCACCGGATCGTCGCCGGGCAACCTTGAGGATGAGTTGCTCGAACGGCTCTGGCGTACAAATCCGCTTGCGGCGGCCGCGTTCGATTCGATCAGCGGGGGCAGCACCGAAGTTGCTGGCCGATGGGAACGCTGGACGGGCTGGAATCCCCTCGCACCCGCCGATGACGAGGATGGCGACAGGTCGCTCTATTCGGGAGGAGCCATCGCCTCACCTCTCCACAAGTGGCCTCCGGAACGCCTTCGCGAACTGCAGAGCGCGATACCGACGAGCAGGTCAGGTCGTCTCCTGTTCAGTGGGTTCTTAGCTGCGATGACGGAGTTCTTCGGGTATAGCTGTCGGAACCTACGTGCTGTCATCGACTGGCGTACGAGATTCGGAGGGTTCTTCGGGGCCAACCACTGGATGTCCGATTCTCAACGGCAGGTCCTGGCGGGATTGGACCGAGCCGACAACATGCCGGCTTGGTGCCGATTCCCCGGCGACCTGCAGGCGGCGGCCTTCCATCTGGTCGGATTCCCGCCGAGGACCGATGAGGCTAGCGATGCGCTCGCGGTGGCGTTGCGGTTCGCGCCAGAGTTGACGATCCGGTGTGTCCTCGTGGCGATCGCCATCCTTCGCCAGGGAAGCAACTCGGTAACGGGTGACGACCGCCCGTGATCGCGCCCGAGCGGGTTGAGGAGGAAGAATTCATGTCCGAAAGCCCCATTCTGAACCCACTCGCCGCCGCCGAAGCGATCAGAGAATCGTACGAGCGCTACCTTATCTCACGCCACGCACCGCGGGACGCGCGTCTGAGCAATGACTTCCGGGCCGCGCTAAAGGGCGACTTCGCGCTGACGCGAGGACCGCTCCTGCAAGCGTCACCACCGTTCGAGCAGGGAGTGTCACTCACAGATCTGGTCCATGAGGAGATCCTGCACGAGGGGTTCCTGGAACTCGACCCCAATGCGTTCCCGACTGAACGGCCTTTGTACCGACATCAAGAGGAGGCCATACGCAGGGCGGTATCCCACCGGAATCTGATTGTGGCCACAGGCACCGGCTCGGGCAAGACGGAGTGCTACCTCTTCCCGATCCTCGATCATCTCCTCCGTGAACGCACCGCGGAAACGCTCGCTTCCCCCGGCGTTCGGGCCATGCTCCTATATCCGATGAATGCCCTGGCCAATGACCAACTGAAGCGACTGCGGGATGTCCTCGCAGGTTTCCCCGACATCACCTTCGGCCGCTTCGTAGGCGACACGAAGGAACGGATCCGAGACGCGCTGGATCTTCACAGGGAGCGCTTCGGTGGTGATCCCCTGCCCAACGAACTCATTTCCCGTGACCAGATCCGGGAACGGCCGCCACACATCCTCCTGACGAACTATGCGATGCTCGAATACCTACTGCTGCGCCCGGCGGACACGTCGCTGTTCGACGGGCCGACCGGATGGCACTGGCGTTTCATCGTGCTTGACGAGGTGCACGTCTACAGCGGAGCGCAGGGTGCCGAAGTCGCCATGCTCCTTCGCCGGGTACGGGACAGGGTCAACGGGAGCGAGAAGGGTCGCATCCAGTACATGGGTACGTCGGCCACGCTGGGCCGGAGCGAGCGGGACTACCCAAGACTGGCCGAATTTGCTCGGACCCTGTTCGACGAGAAGGTCGAGTACGCCGAGGCCGATCCGGCCCGGCAGGACATA
>VXNF01000106.1 GCA_009840735.1 Acidimicrobiia bacterium
GGCTGGTCGTGCATCAGGTAGACGGCGAACTGATCCACGCCTAGCTCAGCCAACTCCTTGAGCCGGGCGACGTGCGCCTCGGGGGGGCCGAGGAGGCAGAACCGGTCCACGATCTCGTCGGGCACGAAGTCCGTATGGGTGTTGCCCGAGCGGCCGTGCTCGCTGTAGTCGTAGCCCTCTCGGCCAGCGATGTAGTCGGTCAGCGCCCGCGGCACGCCGGCACCGCCGCCCCCGTAGCGCGCCACGAGGTCCGCCACGTGATTGCCGACCATGCCGCCGAACCAGCGCACCTGGTCACGCTGGTGCGCCAGGTCGTCGCCCACGTACGCGGGGGCGGCCACGCAGATCGTCAGCTCGTCGGGGTCGCGGCCCGCCTCGGCGGCGGCGGACCGCACCGCGCCGATGGTCCAGGCGGCGATGTCCACGTCCGCGAGCTGCAAGATGAAGCCGTCGGTCTTGGCGCCGCACAGCGCTAGCGCCCGCGGCCCGTAGGCGGCCATCCACACCGGCAGACTGCCCTCGCCCCGCCACGGGATCCGCAGCGGCTGGCCGTTATAGGTCACCTCGCGGCCCTCGGCAAGCCCCTTGATCACCTCCATCGCCTCCGCCAGCACAGCGAGGCTGCAAGGCCGGTGGCCGATGACCCGCATGGCCGAGTCGCCGCGACCGATGCCGCACACCGTGCGCTCGCCGAACGTGTCGTTGAGCGTGGCGAACAGCGAGGCGGTCACCGTCCAGTCCCGCGTGCCGGGGTTGGTGACCATCGGCCCCACCACCATCTGTTCGGTGGCGGCCAGCATCTGGGCGTAGATCACGAACGGCTCCTGCCAGAGCACATGGGAGTCGAAGGTGTAGGCGTGGCTGAAGCCGAGCGCCTCGGCCCGGGCGGTGAGCTCCACAACTCGCCGGGCGGGCGGGTCGGTCTGCAGGACGAGGCCGAAATCCATGGGGGCGCCTTTCTTCGCTCGGCTCTGCGGTCGGTGGTGGCGGTCCCGCTCAGCGGTTGCGGGGGAAACCCAAGTCGACGCTGCTCGTGGCAGGGTCGGGCCAGCGACTCGTGACCACCTTGGCGCGGGTGTAGAAGTGGACGCCTTCGGGGCCGTACATGTGCGTGTCGCCGAATAATGACCCCTTCCAACCCCCGAAGGAGTAGTACGACACCGGCACGGGGATCGGCACGTTGATGCCGACCATGCCGGCGCCGGCCTCGAAACCGAAGCGCCGCGCCGCGCCGCCGTCGCGGGTGAAGATGGCGGCGCCGTTGCCCCACGGGTTGTCGTTGATGAGCCGCACCGCCTCGTCGTAGCTGTCCACCCGCAGCACGCTCAGCACCGGGCCGAAGATCTCGTCGCGGTAGCAGGCCATGTCCGGCGTCACGTTGTCCAGCAGCGAGGGCCCTAGGAACCAGCCGTCGCGGTTGGCGGCGTCGGGGCGGCCGTCCCGCACGACCGTGGCGCCGGAGGCTCGGCCGCTATCGATGTAGCCGGCCACGCGGTCGCGGTGCTCGGCGGTGATGAGCGGCCCCATCTCGGCGTCGGGGTCCTCGAGGCCGCCGCCGATTCGGATCTTGTCCAAGCGGGCGTCGATGGCGGCCACCAGCGGCTCGGCCACGCTGCCCACGGCCACGACCGCCGAGACGGCCATGCAGCGCTCGCCTGAGGAGCCGTAGGCGGCGCTGACCGCGGCGTCGGCGGCGAGCTCCACGTCGGCGTCGGGCAGCACCACCATATGGTTCTTGGCGCCGCCGAGCGCTTGCACCCGCTTGCCGTTGGCGGTCCCGGCCTCATAGACGGCGCGGGCCACCGGCGTGGAGCCCACGAAGCTGACCGCGGCGATGTCTGGGTGGGCCAGCAGCCGGTCGACCGCCGCCTTGTCGCCCTGCACGAGGTTCACGACGCCCGGCGGCAGCCCAGCGGTAGCCAGCAACTCCATCGTGAACAGCGGCGCTGAGGGATCCTTCTCCGAGGGCTTCAGCACGAACGTGTTGCCGCAGGCGATGGCGTTGGGGTACATCCACATGGGCACCATGGCCGGGAAGTTGAACGGTGTGATGCCCGCCACGACTCCCAGGGGCTGGCGCACCGAGTAGACGTCCACGCCGCTGGAGGCCTGCTCGGTGTGGTCGCCCTTCAGCAGCTGCCCCACCCCGCAGGCGAACTCGATGTTCTCAAGGCCCCGGCTCACCTCGCCTGCGGCGTCGGCCAGCACCTTGCCGTGCTCGGCGGTGAGCAGCCGGGCGATGTCGTCGCGGTGGCGATCCACCAAGTCGCGGTAGCGGAACAGGATCTCGCTGCGCCGGCTCACCGGCACCTCGCGCCAGAACCCGAACGCCTCTCGCGCCGAGGCCACTGCGGCGTCCACTTCGGCCACCGTGGCGAAGTCCACTTCGCCAGTCTGTGCGCCGGTTGCGGGGTTGTAGACGGCACCGCGGCGCTCGCCTGCGCCCGGGGTGAGCTTCCCGTCGATCCAGTGGTGGATGCGTTTCATGTCCGCTCCCTGATGGTCGGTTCTTCGATTCGGCTGCCAGCGGCGGGGTGTCGTGCTCGGCTCGGCGGGTCGACGGTCGGTCGGGCCTACAGCAGGTATTGCGAGAGGCTGCGCCGCAGGTACCGGCCGTCGCCGGGGTTGCCCAAGTAGTCGCCGCCGTCCACGACCACCCGGCCCCGCGACAGCACGGTCTGCACTGCGCCGTTGATCTCGAAGCCTTCGAAGCACGAGTAGTCCATGTTCATGTGGTGCGTCTCGGCGCTGATGCGGCTCGTGGCGGTGGGGTCGTAGATCACCACGTCGGCGTCCGCGCCGGCCGTGATGGCGCCCTTGCGGGGGTACAGCCCGAACATGCGCGCCGGGGTGGTGGCGCACGTCTCCACCCAGCGCTCGAGCGACAGTTCGCCCTGCACGACTCCCTGGTAGATCAGGTCCATGCGGTGCTCCACCACACCGAGGCCGTTGGGGATGAGGCGGAAGTCTTCCCGTCCCAGTTCCTTCTGCTCCTTCATGCAGAACGGGCAGTGGTCGGTGGACACCACACACAGGTCGTTGGTGCGCAGGCCTCGCCACAGGTCGGCGTGATGGGTCTCGTGGCGGCTGCGCAGCGGCGGGGAGCAGACGTAGCCGGCGCCGGCGAATCCGGGGGCGCCGAGGTGTTCCTCCAGGTTCAGGTACAGGTACTGCGGGCAGGTCTCGGCGAACACGTTGCAACCCTCGTTGCGGGCCGCGGCCACGTGCGCGAGGGCTTCGGAGGCCGACAGGTGTACGAAGTACACCGGCGTGCCCGCCACGAGCGCCAGCTGGATGGCCCGGTAGGTGGCCTCGCCCTCTAGGCGGGGCGGTCGGGTGATGCCGTGGTACACCGGGTCGGTCTGGCCGCGGGCGGCGGCCTGCGCGGCGATGACGTCGATGGCGATGCCGTTCTCGGCGTGCATCATGATGAGCCCGCCGTTGTGGTGGGCCTGCTGCATGGCCCGCAGGATCTTGCCGTCGTCGCTGTAGAGCACGCCCGGGTAGGCCATGAACAGCTTGAAGCTGGTGATGCCGTCGTTGACGAGGGTGTCCATCTCCTTGAGCGACCGCTCGTCGATGCCGCCGAGGATCATGTGGAAGCCGTAGTCGATGGCGCAGTTGCCTTCTGCCTTGGCGAACCAGGCGTCGAGGCATTCCCGCACGTCCTCGCCCTCGCGCTGCACGGCGAAGTCGACGATGGTGGTGGTGCCGCCGTGCGCGGCGGCGCGGGTGCCGGTCTCGAAGGTGTCGCTGGCGTTGGTGCCCCCGAAGGGCAGTTCCATGTGGGTGTGGACGTCCACACCGCCGGGCACCACGTAGCGGTCGGTGGCGTCGATGAGGCGCACGTCGCCGCTGCGGCGCAGCGATTCGACGATCTCGCTGCCGGGCGCCACCACAGCTTCGATCGTCTCCCCCGACACCACCACGTCGGCCCGGACGCGTCCGGTGGCGCTGACGACTGTCCCCTCCGCGATGAGCGTGCGCATGGCGTCCTCCTGTTCCGTGGTCGGTGGGGCGGCGCCCCCGGTGCGGTCGATCCTGGCGGTGGCGGCCCTCCCGGCGGCCTTCCTAGCGGCCCTCCCGGCGATCTAGCGCAGATCCGCCGTGGCGTCGGTGAGGATCTGCACGGCCTCGTCGATCTCGGCGTCGGAGACGCACAGCGGCGGGGCGATGCGCAGGACGTTCCCGTACAGGCCGCCCTTGCCGACCAGCAGGCCCCGGCGATGGGCCCCCTCGTGTACGGCCGCCGCAGCGGCGCTCAGCGGCTCACGGCTGTCGGGCTGGTTGAACTCCATCGCCAGCATCAAGCCGCGGCCCCGAAGCTCGGCTATCTCCGGGGTCTGCTCGAGGACCGGCTCGAGGCCGAGGCGGAGCCGGTTGCCCATCTTGGCGGCGTTGGTCTGCAGATCGTGATCGAGCAGGTACTCCAGGTTGGCCAGGGCACCGGCGCAGGCCAAGGGGTTGCCGCCGAAGGTGGAGATGGAGTTGGCGCCGAGGCTGTCCATTAGCTCGGCGCGGGCCACCACGCCGCCGAGCGCCAGACCGTTGCCGACGCCTTTGGCGAAGGTCAGAAAGTCCGGCACGATGCCGTGTGCCTCATAGCCCCAGAAGTGGTCGCCGGTGCGGCCCCAGCCGGTCTGCACCTCGTCGGAGATAAACAGGATCCCGCGCTCGTCCAGCACCTCCTTGACGGCACCGAAGAACCCGTCGGGCGGCGCCGCGAAGCCGCCAACGCCCTGGATCGGCTCCGCTATAAGAGCGGCCACGTGACCAGTGGTACACATGTCGATCACTTCTCGCAGATCCTGCACGCAGGCCGCGGTGTAGGACTCGTCGTCGTGGTCCGGCCAAGGGCTGCGCATCCGGTAACCGCCGTGGATGAAGTTGACCGACAGGCCCGAGAGCCGCGACGCCGACCAGAAGCGGTTGCCGGTGATGGCCTGGGTGCTGAAGGAGCGTCCGTGGTAGCTGTTGCGCAGCGCCAGGACCTGGTGGCTCCCCCGATAGTTGGTGGCCAGCAGCAGGGCGGCGTCGTTGGCCTCGGTGCCCGAGGTGGTGAAGAACACTTTGGCGTCGGGAATGCCGCTGAGCCCGGCGATCTTCTCCGCCAGCGCCACCATCGGCTCGATGAGGTACAGCGTGGAGGTGTGGAGCATCTTGGCGGCCTGAGTCTGGATGGCCTCGATCACCTCCGGCACGTTGTAGCCGGTCATCGTGGTGAGGATCCCGCCGAAGAAGTCCAGATGGCAGCGTCCCTCGCTGTCCCAGACACGGCAGCCCTCGCCGCGGGTCAACTCGATGGGCGACTCGTAGTACAGGCCGAGCCAGTTCGGCAGCACGCTGCGGTGGCGGGCCAGCAGTTCCTCAGCCACGACTCGATCCCTCCCGCGCTGCCGCTAGCCGGTGACCAGCGAGACGTAGGCGTCGGGGCGCCGGTCGCGGTAGAACGCCCACTGGTTGCGGACCTCACCGATCAGGCTCAGGTCGAGGTCGCGCACGATGACCTCCGGAGCCGTGTCCGAGGCCGGCTCGCCCACGAACTGGCCGCGCGGATCAGCGAAGTACGAGGTTCCGTAGAAGTCGTTGTCGCCCAGCGGCTCGACGCCCACCCGATTGATGGCGCCCACGTAGTACATGTTGGCCGCCGCCGAGGCGGTCTGTTCGAGCTTCCAGAGGTAGGCCGAGAGCCCCCGGCTAGTGGCCGAGGGGTTGAACACGATCTGCGCCCCGCCGAGGCCCAGGGCGCGCCAGCCCTCGGGGAAGTGCCGGTCATAGCAGATGTAGACGCCCACCTTGCCTACGGCGGTGTCGAACACCGGGTAGCCGAGGTTGCCGGGACGGAAGTAGTACTTCTCCCAGAACCCTTTCACCTGCGGGATATGCGTCTTGCGGTACTTGCCCAGGTAGCTGCCGTCGGCGTCGATGACCGCGGCGGTGTTGTACAGCACGCCGGGCTGCTCCTCCTCGTAGAGCGGCAGCACCATGACCATTCCCAACTCGGCGGCCGCCTCGCAGGCAAGTTGGGTGGTGGGGCCGCCGGGCACCGCCTCGGCGGTGGCATAGAAGGAATCGTCCTGCACCTGGCAGAAGTAGGGGCCGTTGAACAACTCCTGGAAGCAGATGACCTGTGCGCCCTGCTCGGCCGCGGCGCGGGCCCAGGCCAGGTGGGCCTCGACCATCGAGTCAGCGTCGCCCGTCCAGGACTGCTGGACGATTGCGGCCCGCACAACGTTCTCCATGACATCTCCGATCTACCACCTGCTGCCGGCGCGGGACCGTCCAGATGTGAGCCGATGCCGGTACCGGCTCGTTCGGCACGACTCTACTTCCCCAGGTGGCTCCGTCGCTCTCGCGGGACCGGTCTTGGCCCGCGGCGAGCGCCGCGGGGTGCGCGCGCCGGTTCCGGCGGGCATGATGGGAGGGTGAGCGTGCATGTCGCCGAGTCCCTCGAGGAGGTCTGTGCGCTGCTGGCGGACGATCCGTCGGCCAGCCTGCTCGCCGGCGGCACTGATTTCATGGTGGAGGTCAACTACAGCCACCGACGACCGCGGTCGGTGATCGCCATCGACCGGGTCCCGGAGCTGACCGGGTGGCGGCAGTCCAACGGGCACATAGAGCTGGGCGCGGCCATGACCTACGCCGAGATGGAGCACCCGCTGTTCGCCGCCTACGTGCCGGCGCTGGCGCAGGCGGCGCGCACTGTCGGCTCGCCGCAGATCCGCAACGCCGGCACCCTCGGCGGCAACCTGGCCACCGCCTCGCCGGCCGGCGACACGCTCCCGCCGCTGGCCGCGTTGGGCGCCCGAGTCAGGATTTGTTCGAGGCGCGGCAGTCGCGAGGCAAGCATCGACGAGCTGATCGTCGGCCCGAAGAAGACCACGCTGGCCCCCGACGAGGTCATCGTCTCCGTCAGGGTTCCCGCTCTCGACGGCCCGCAAGAGTTCCTGAAGGTCGGCACCCGCAACGCCATGGTCATCTCGGTGGCGACGGTGGCACTAATCCTGGATCGAACCCAGCGCAGCGTGCGGGTTGCGCTGGGTTCGGTCGCCCCGGTGCCGGTGCGCGCCGCCGAGGCTGAGCGCTGGATCGCCGAAGTTGTGGACTGGGACGCTCCGGCGGTCCCCGCAGACGACATCCTGGTTCGCTTCGGTGAGTTGGTGGCGGCGGCTTCGAGCCCGATCGACGATCACCGCAGCACCGCCGATTACCGACGCCACGCGGTGGCCGTCATGGCTAGCAGGGCGCTAGCGAGGGTGCTCTCATGAGCGAAGATCGAAGCATCGCCGCCGAGCAGGCCACGCTGTCTTACACGCTGCGCGTCAACGGCACCGACCGGCCGGTCGCCGACGCCTGGCTGGGCGAAAGCTTGCTCTACGTGCTGCGCGAGCGCTTGGGCCTGCCGGGCACGAAGAACGCCTGCGACCAGGGCGAGTGCGGCTCATGCACGGTGCTGGCCGACGGGCTGCCGGTGTGCTCGTGCATGATGCTGGCCGCCGCTGCGGTGGGGCGGGAGATCGTCACCGTCGAGGGCCTCGCCGACGACGGCGAGCTGACCGACCTCCAGCAGGCCTTCGTGGACCATGGCGCCGTGCAGTGCGGCTTCTGCACTCCCGGCCTGATCGTGGCGTCTGAGCACCTGCTGTCGGTCAACCGGTCGCCCACGGAGTTGGAGATCCGCGAGGCCATCTCCGGCAATCTTTGCCGTTGCACCGGCTACGGCCGGGTAATCGCCGCCATCTCCGCCGCAGCAGAAGCCCGAACCGCCGCCGACTGAACGTCAGCTCGTCGGCTGAACGCGCGCACCCCACGGTGGCGGTAAGACAAGCGCTGAGCAACCGCGCGCGACGTGGATCAGCGTGTCTGACCGAGACTGGTCGATCGCGAGACTTGCGGGCGACGTCTCGCCAAGTCGGTACGCTCAGCAAGCACTGCGGAGGTGACAATGCCGACAGATGGGGTGCCGATCACCGGCTCGGTCCTTGCTTGGGCGCGCGCCGAAAGCGGCCTGTCGCAAAGCGAACTCGCTGACTCGCTGCGGGTCGACGCGGACGAGGTGGAGTCCTGGGAGCGCGGAACGGCGCTGCCCCGTCGCGGCAACTTCTCGAAGCTCGCGAAAGTGCTCGATAGGCCGACCGCCGTGTTCTTCCTGCCCGAACCGCCTGCCGACAGCACCGTGCCTACCAGCTTCCGGAACGCTCCCGGGCTGAGCGACCACCGACTGGGCAAGGACGAGATCCGGTGGATTCGACGGTCTCGCCGCCTCCAAGATCTTCTCTCCTGGATCCAGCGCGACTCCGGTTCAGAGCCTGTGGCACTCCCTGTTGCGGCCCCCGGCCGTACACCCGAGACGTTCGCTCACGAAATCCGTGAACTCCTCGCTGTTCTTGTCGAGGCGCAGCTGGACTGGGACCACGCCAGCGATGCGTTCCGCAGGTGGCGTAGCGCTCTGGAGGACGTCGGTGTGGCCGTCCTTCAACTCAGCCTCGGCAAAGAGGGCATCCGCGGCTTCTCCGCATGGGACGACTTTGCCCCGCTGGTCGCGGTTAACACTGCCTATCACCCGACGGCCCGTATCTTCACCCTGTTCCACGAGGTGGGCCACCTCCTGCGCCGCAACGACGCAGCGTGCCTGCAATTCGTGCGGCCAGCTGGCGCCGAGGCCGGGATCGAACGATGGTGCGAGCGGCTCTCGGCCAGTTTCTTGATGCCCAGCGGAGCGCTCGCCGAGGTTGCCAGCCGTTACGGCGTCACGCCTGCAGCGCCGGTGCCGGACGTTCGCACGGCGCGCCTGATCTCGCAGCGATTCCATGTGAGCGCACGAGCCGGCAGCCTGCGCCTCCAAGAACTGGGCCTCGCCCCCCAAGGTTTCTACGGTCGCGTCGAAAAGGAGTTGGCCGCGCTAGATCGGAACAAGGGTGGCGGAGGTGGCGGCGGTAGTCCGGCCGCACCCGAGAAGCGGCTCGGAGAGGTGGGAACTCGCACCGCCTCGATCCTGATCGAAGCCAGCACGCGACAACGACTCAGCTGGCTCGATCTCGCTGACCACCTACGACTCACGGTCAATCAACTCGACGACCTTCAGTCACTGCTCGCGGATGCCAGCTGAGCCACCCATCTGGATTCTCGACACTTCGGCCCTGATCGAGTTCAAGCGGCTGCTCCCTATACCGGAGCAGTGGAACGCTTTCGTGCGTCTTGGAAGCCTCGTCGAGAATGGTCGGATCGCCATGCCGCGCCAAGTCCTCGCTGAAGCCACGACAGTGAGCCACCCGGACGTTCCTGGTGCTTGGGCCGCGGCGATGAGGAAACGTCTCCGACACACCCTTGACTCCGACTACCACTTCGTGCGACTCGTCATGGCAGCGGCTGGAGACGTGGTCGACCCCAACAAGACGACCGACGACGCCGACCCCTACGTCGTGGCCCTGGCGCTCCACACCCGCGAACAAGGGTTTGACGTCGTGGTCGTGACGGCCGACGTTGTTGATCGCCCTCCAAGAAGGATTTCGCTGGCGACGGCATGCGCACGCTTGAATGTCGAAGTTGCGAACCCCACGGAATTTCTCGCCGCTGCGGGCATCTGGCCGCTCCGCGGGGACTCAGCGACAGGTGATCCGATGGCGTAGGGGGTGTCAGACTCCAATCGCCGTTTGTTGCGGACTACGGCGCCGTGCAGTGCGGCTTCTGCACTCCCGGCCTGATCGTGGCGTCTGAGCACCTGCTGTCGGTCAACCGGTCGCCCACGGAGTTGGAGATCCGCGAGGCCATCTCCGGCAATCTTTGCCGTTGCACCGGCTACGGCCGGGTCATCGCCGCCATCTCCGCCGCAGCAGAATCCCGAACCGCCGCCGACTGAACGTCAGCACATCGGGTCAACGCGCCAGCCGGCGAGGTAACGACCGCTGCGGCGTCTATGGGGTGCCTTCGACGCATTCGAGGGCTTGCCTGTACGGCGTCCAGCGCGCGTCGCCGGACTCCAGGGCGCGGGCCTCCGCCG
>VXNF01000020.1:0-7512 GCA_009840735.1 Acidimicrobiia bacterium
GGGTGTGGGCAGCGGGGCGGGCGCCGGTGCAGCGGGGCGATCCTGCGGGGATTGCTCCAGTCGTTCGCGGACGATCTGCAGGTGTTGGCGCAGATCCTCGGCGCGCTGGTAGCGCTCGTCGGGATCCTTGGCTAGCAGCCGCATGGCGATGCTCGCCAGAGCTTGCGGAACCCCGTCGGCGATCTCTCCGAGGGGCACCGGCGGTTCCTGCACGTGCTGGTAGGCGACGGAGACCGGCGTGTCGCTCCGGAACGGCGGGTAGCCGGCCAGCATCTCGTACAGCACCACGCCGAGGGAGTACAGGTCGCTGCGGGCGTCGGTGGCTTCGCCGCGAGCCTGCTCTGGCGACAGGTAGCTGGCGGTGCCGACCACTGTGCCCGTCTCGGTGAGATCCCGCGAGGGACCCCCGCCGATCATGTTGGCGATGCCGAAGTCGGTGACCTTCACGTGACCGTCGTTGCTCAGCAGGATGTTCTGCGGCTTGACGTCCCGATGCACGATGCCCGCTCGGTGCGCCAGCGCCAGCGCCGCGGCGACCTCGAATGAGATGGCGGCGGCGGCCTTGGGGCCGAGCGGGCCCCGCGCCGCGATGATCTCGGCGAGGCTGTGACCGCTCACGTGTTCCATCACGATGAAATAGCGCTCGCCCTGCCGGCCCCAGTCGTAGACGCCCACGATGTTGGGATGGCTCAGCCCCGCGGCGCCGCGCGCCTCACGCCGGAGGCGCGCGGCGAAGGTCGGGTCCGCCGCGAACTGGGCGTGCAGCATCTTGAGTGCCACCTGCCGGTCGAGTTGGCGATCCCAGGCGACGTACAGGGTCGCCACCCCCCCACGGGCCAGCTGCCGGCGGAGTTCGTAGCGCCCGCCGAGGGTGGGTGGGCTCTGTGCTGTCATGACTCGTGGGAGTTTACGAGCGGTGCCCTGCGGTCTCGGTGCGGGGACCGATCATGGCAGCCGGCGCGGCGCGGCGACGGCGATGTCGGCCACGATCACGGTGATGTTGTCGTTCCCGCCGCGGTCGTTGGCCTCGTTCACCAACCGGCCCGCCGCCGTCGCGGGCGGCGTACCGGCTGCGAGCAGCGCGGCGATCTCGTGATCGGGCAGTTCTCGTGTCAGCCCGTCGCTGGCCAGGAGGTAGCGGTCGCCTTCGGCGGCGTCGAACGACCAGATGTCCACCTCGCACGGCTCGGGGAATGCCCCGATCACCCGCGACAGCGAGCCGGCACCCTCCATGCGACGCGCCGCCGCTGCGCTCAGACCCATGCGCATGTACTCGTTCTCCCAGTTGTGGTCCCAGGTGACCTGCGTCATCCGGTTGTCGCTGCAGCGATAGATCCGGGAATCCCCGACGTTGGCCAGGACCACGGTCCCGGCGGGATCGAGTGCCAGGGCGCACATCGTCGTACACATCTCGGCCAGCTGCGGGTCCTCAGCGGCGCGCTCTTGGACGTCCCGATGTGTCGCGGCGTAGGCGTCGCGCAGGCTCTCGGGATCCGCGCCTGCATTCGAGGAGTGCAATGACTCCACGGCGATGGCGGACGCCAAGTCTCCGCCGGTGTGGCCGCCGAGGCCATCGGCCACCGCCACGAGGTGTTCGGTCAGCAGGAAGGCGTCTTCGTTGTGCTGTCTGCGGCGCCCGACATGGGTGCAGGCGTCGGCGTCGAGTCGGAAGCTTCGCCTCATGGCGATGCGTCCGCGCTGCGCAGCCGCCGCCGGCTCATTGCCGCCGCCGGTGTGGGTCACGAGACGGGGGCATCGGTCCGATTCTAGGTGCCGCAGCGCTGCGTCTCGCCGCCTGAGGGTGCTGCGGGCAGTGCCGCCAAAGATGCGCTCTTGTAGCCTTGCCGGGCTGGCGCGAGTGGCGGAATTTGGCAGACGCGCAGGATTCAGGTTCCTGTGTCCAATACGGACGTGAGGGTTCAAGTCCCTCCTCGCGCACATGATCGCCGGCCCCCGCGGGCCGGGCTCAGCCGTCGCGTCGAAGTTCCGACGGTGCCGGGACGATGGGCAGGTGGCCCGGCCGGGGCGCCTCGGCGTTCAGGAGATGCGTGGCCGCCCGGTCGAAGTACTCCAGCAGTTCCCGCGCCAGTTCCTCCGGGGCGCCCGAGGCCTCGACCGCCGCCGCCATGTGCCGCATCCAGGCGTCCCGCTCGGGTCGCCCGATACTGAACGGCAGGTGGCGCGCCCGCAGCATGGGATGGCCGCGCCGGGCGCTGTAGTCGGCGGGACCGCCCCAGTATTGGACGAGGAAGTCCCGCAGGTTGGTCTCCGCGTCGGCCATGTCATCGGGATACAGCGGGCGCAGCACCGGGTCATCCGCCACGCCCGCATAGAAGCGCGCGGTCAGCGCAGCGAAGAAGCCCGCGCCGCCGAGCCGCTCGTACATCGAGCCGGCGCCCGCGTCGGGCGTCGAAGTTGCCACGGTTTGATTCTGGCCTCTCCGGCGGCGTGCGCGCACATCGCCGGCCTCCGGCACGGCGACCGGCAAGTCATTACTGTGACCGCCATGGCACGATCCCTCGCAGAGATCCTGGAACCTTCCCGTACCGCCGTCGTTCTGCAGGAATGCCAGAACGGCATCATCGGCACCGAGTCCGGGTTGCCGGCCATGGCCGAGGCCGCTCGCTCCTCGGGCTGCATCGACGCGGTGGCTCGGTTGGTGCATGCGGCCCGCGCCGCCGGAGTGCGCGTCATCCACAGCGTCTTCCATCAGCGCCCCGACGGCTGGGGGGACAACACGGACCTCGAGCTATTCAAGGTGATCGACGAGTCGCCGGTCAAGATGTACCCCGGCAGCGCCGCGGTCGAGGTGCTCGACGAGATCGGTGTGGTGCCCGCCGACTTCACGATCGTCCGCCACCACGGCGTGTCCCCGTTCCCGGTCAGCGAGCTGGACTCGGTTCTGCGCAATGAGGGCGTGACGACCATCGTTCCCGCAGGGGTGTCGGTGAACTGGGCCATCACCGGGCTCACCTTCGACGCCGTGAACCGGGGCTACGACGTCGTAATCGCCCGCGACGCCGTGACGGGGATTCCCGCCGACTACGTGGAGAGCGCCATCGACAACTCGCTGGCGTTCGTGTCGACGATCTCGGTCACCGACGACGTCATCGCCTGCTGGTCAGCCCGCTGAGAGCGGCGCCGTCTGCTGGCGAAGCTTCGCTAGCCGCTCGGCGGCCTCGGCGATCACCTCGGGGCGCTTGCAGCAGGCGAACCGGACCAGTGCCCGGCCGGCGTCCTTGCTGTCGTAGAACACCACGCTGGGGACTGCCACCACGCCGCAGCGCTCCGGCAGGGACCAGCAGAAGTCCACGCCGTCGCTCTCGCCCAAGCCCCCAAGGTGGGTCGTCACGAAGTACGTGCCGGCCGAGTTCCACACCTCGAAGCCGGCGTCGGCCAGCCCGGCGCAGAGACGGTCGCGGCGCTGCCGGAGGCCGTCGGCCAGAGATCGGAAGTAGCCGTCGCCGAGCTTCAGTCCTTCGGCGATGGCGTACTGGAACGGCCCGCCGCTGACGTAGGTGAGGAACTGCTTGGAAGTCCGCACCGCCGTGACCAACTCGGGTGGTGCGCACACCCAACCGATCTTCCAGCCGGTCGTGGAGAACGTCTTGCCGCCTGAGCTGATCGTGACGGTGCGGTCGCGCATACCCGGCAGGGTCGCGATGGGGATGTGCTCGCCCTCATAGACGATGTGTTCGTAGACCTCGTCGGCCACGACGAGCAGGTCGTGGCGGACCGCAAGTTCGGCCACATGCTCCAACTCGGCCCGGCTGTAGACCTTGCCGGTGGGGTTGTGCGGCGAGTTGAGGAGAATCAGCCGGGTGCGCGGCCCGATGGCGGCCTCGAGCTCTTCAGGCACGTAAGAGGAGTCGGGGCCGCGCAGCAGCACCGGTCGCCGGACCGCCCCGGCCATGGCGATCCCGGCGGCGTAGCTGTCGTAGTAGGGCTCGAAGCAGACAACCTCGTCGCCCACCTCGCACAGCGAGATCAAGGCGGCGGCGATGGCCTCGGTGGCGCCCGCGGTGATCAGCACCTCGCTGTCGGGGTCGTAGGAGAGGTCGTAGTAGCGCTTCTGGTGGTTGGCCACCGCATGGCGCAGCTCGGGGACGCCGATGCCGGGCGGGTACTGGTTGCGCCCGCCGCGGATGGCGTCCACCGCGGCTTGAAGCACCTCCGGCGGCCCGTCGGTGTCGGGGAATCCTTGACCGAGGTTGATGGCGCCGGTGCGCACCGCCAGCGCTGACATCTCGGCGAAGATCGTGGCGCCGAACCCCTGCAGGCGAGTCGTGAGGTACGGCGCCCGCTCGGCCACGGTGCGAACCTGTGGCGGGCCGCCGCTCAGCGCGGGCGAATCACTCTCCGATTTGCGATTGGAGGTAACGCTCGACGCCGATGTCGCTGATGATCTGCTGCTGGGAGTCGATCCAGTCGAGATGCTCCTCCTCGCCCACAACGAGGTGCTCGAGCAGCTCCCGGGTGCCGGGGTCTCCCTCGTCGAGGGTCAACGCCACCCCGCGGCGGTACATGGCGATGGCGTGCTCCTCCAACGAGCGGTCCGATGCCAGCTGCTCGGGCACGGTCTCGCCGATGCGGACGCTGTTCAGCCGCTGCATGTTCGGCATGCCGTCGAGCAGCAGGATGCGGTCTATGAGCTTCTCTGCGTCGTTCATCTCTTCGACGGACTCTTCCCGGTACTTGGCCGCCAAGCGGTGATAGCCCCAGTTCTCGCAGATCTTGGCGTGCGCGAAGTACTGGTTGATGGCCGTCAGTTCCGAGGTGAGCGCCTCGTTGAGGAACTCGATGACTTTTGGTGACCCCTGCATGGGGTCAGCCTACAGGCCGGCGCTGACAGCGAGCGATGGCGCCGGGCGCCGCCGGGACTCGTCGAGGACCTCTTGGATCGACTCGCGGCAGCCGCCGCAGCGCGCACCAGCCCCGCAGCGCTCGATGACGTCCTCCACCGTCAAGGACTCCCCGGCCGCCACGGCTTCGATGAGCCGGTCGTTGACGGCGAGGCAGTGGCAAACGATCATCGGCGAGGTCTCGACAGTGGCGGCGGGTTAGGTCTTCCTAACCTAGCCCGCCCGCGTTCGGCCGACAACCGAGCCCGACTTCCAGGGCCTTGGTGTGGGCGGCGGCGCTACCCCGCGCGGTGGGCACCCCGTGGGGCGAGGGCGGCGAGGGCGTCGTGGGCCTCCTCGAGGAGGCGCTGCATCTCCGCTTGAACCCGCTGGGAGAGCAGGCGGCGCCGCTCTCGTCCGTCGCCCGCCGCGGAGGTGGCCTCGGACGGCTCGATGGGTTCGCCCACGTTGAGGACCACGCGCCGCGGGCGCGGGAACTTGGCGCCGGGCGGCATCGCTTGTTCGGTTCCGGCCACCCCGACGGGGATCACCGGCGCCCCGGTGACGGTCGCCAGGTAGGCGCATCCGTTTTGAACCTCGCCGACGGCCGATCCCGAGCCGCGCGTCCCCTCGGGGAAGACCAGCAACATCTCGCCGCGGCCCAGCAGCGCCTGCGCCGTCTCCAGCGCCACCCGGTCGAGATGGTCGCGCTGCACGGGGAAGGCGCCGATGGCGGCGGAGAACCGGCGGCTAACAGGTCCCCGGAACATGGCTTGCTTGGCTAGGGAGCGCAGCCGGCGCGGGCAGTGGCCCGCGATGAGAGGGACGTCGAGGTTGGAGCGATGGACCGGCGCCAGGATGGCCGGTCCGGGGGTTCGCAGGTGTTCTTTGCCGCGCACGCGCACACGGAAGTACAGCAGGCCCGCCAGCAGCCCCAGGTTCCGGCAGAGCCAGTAGATCCGCACCGACGGCCAGCGGTCGGCGGTGGCCAAGACGCGCCGGTGCAGACGTCGCGAGGCGGCGATGCTCAGGGGAGCACCGCCTTCCAGCCCCTCGAGCGCCTCGGCACGGCCACCCCGAGCCCCAGCGGGCCGCTATATCTCCTTCGCCGGGCGCCCGGGCCCCGCGGCCTCGAGGCCGCCCATGTCGGCGTTCAGGCGGGCGTCGGCCATGAGCGAGCGCACGATCTGGCCGAGCTGCGCCGGGTCGTCGGGTTGGGTGGTCACGGGCCCCAGCCGCCAGCCCTCGGCGATGCCGAGTTGGTCGCCGCTGACGTGGAACACGCGGCCCGTCACACCTGAAGCCTCCGGGGAGGCCAGCCAAGTGGCGACGGTGGCAATCCAGCGGGGCGACCATGACTCGGTCAGGTTCGGCGCGTTCTCCTCGCCGACGACCGGGATGGTGAGCCGGGTCAGCGCGCTGGGCGACAGGCAGTTCACCGTGACCCCGTAGCGGGCCAGTTCCATGGCGCAGATCACGGTGAACGCGGCGATCCCTGCCTTCGCCGCCCCGTAGTTGGTTTGGCCGAGGTTGCCGTAGATGCCCGACGGCGAGGAGGTGTTGATGACCCTGGCGTCGAGCTCAACGCCGGACTTCGCCTGCTGGCGCCACCAGGCGGCGGCGTGGTGAGTCGGCGCGAAGGTGCCCTTCAAGTGGACCGCCAAGACCGCGTCCCAGTCGTGCTCGGACATGGAGAACACCATGCGGTCCCGCAGGATGCCGGCGTTGTTGATGAGGATGTCGAGGCCCCCGAACGTGTCGATTGCCTGATGGATCATGTCCTTGGCTTGGTGGAAGTCGCTGACGTCGTCGCCGTTCTCGATCGCCTCGCCGCCCGCCGCGGTGATCTCCTCGACCACCTGTCGGGCCGGAGCGATGTCGGCGCCCCCGCCGTCGGCGGGGCCTCCGAGGTCGTTCACGACCACCTTGGCGCCCGCGGCGGCGAGCATCAGGGCGTGCTGGCGACCGATGCCCCGTCCCGCCCCGGTGACGACGGCTGTCCGTCCCTCGCAGAGTCCTGCCATGTGCTTCTCCTCTTGTCTCGCGGCGCGTCGTTGTGGGCGCGCTATAGTTTCGCCCCGTCGGAGTGTCAAACTGAAGAGGCTCGCAATGAAGATCAAGAGACTGCTCGCGCTGGCCGGGACCGCGGCCCTCGTTGGAGTTCTGTGGGGGACGCCGGTGTCCGCCGAAGAGCATCTGCCCTCCATCACGCTGGACCCGTCGAGCGTGCCGGCCGAGGAGGGCGAGGTGACCCTCACGGTCACGGGTGCCAACTGGACTGAGCCGAGCCCGTTCTTCATTGTCGCCTGCCCCGGTGCTGGGGGTGATCCGACCGCGCCGCTGTCCGTCTCGACGGCCCCTGAAGCCATCGCCTTGTGCCCAGACCTCATGGCGTCGGCTCTCGCTGTCGAGTGGGACGACGGGAGCTTCACGACCGAGTGGACCGTCGCCATCACACAGGCCGAGATCGACATCGGCGCTCTCGTGGTGATGGCAGGTTGGCTGAGTACCGACACGCTGGCCGATCCGGAGGCCAACGCCACCATCACGGTCCTCACCGTCGGCGAGTCGATGGACGGCTCGGGCGAGATGGGCGACGAGGAGTCGATGGACGGCTCGGGCGAGATGGGCGAC
This sequence comes from Acidimicrobiia bacterium, assembly GCA_009840735.1. Classification (GTDB taxonomy): domain Bacteria; phylum Actinomycetota; class Acidimicrobiia; order Acidimicrobiales; family CATQHL01; genus VXNF01. The sequence continues at coordinate 7,476 of VXNF01000020.1, forward strand.
GAGGAGTCGATGGACGATTCGGGCGAGATGGGCGACG
>VXNF01000020.1:7612-9496 GCA_009840735.1 Acidimicrobiia bacterium
TCGGGCGAGATGGGCGACGAGGAGTCGATGGACGATTCGGGCGAGATGGGCGACGAGGAGCTGCCCGAGACCGGCCATGAGAGCGGTCTGCTCGCCATTGTCGCGGCGAGCGTCCTGGTGGCGGGCCTGCTGGTGGTCGGCGCTGGGCGGCGCCTGCGCACCGCCATCCGCTGAGAGAGCGCCCGCTCGTCGGGCAAAGTCGAATGCTGCGAGGGCCGGACAGCTGTCCGGCCCTCGTCAGTTGCGGGGGATCGTGCTCCAGGGAATCTCCCGGTCGACCTGAGGTTCCTTCGGCAGCCCCAGCACGCGCTCGCCGAGGATGTTGCGCATGATCTCCGAGGTGCCCCCCTCGATGGAGTTGGCGCGGGCCCGCAAGAACATGCGGCTGGTCTCGAAGGAGTCCGACACGCCTGCCTTCTCTGGCCGCAGCTTCGGGTAGCCGTGGGCATGAACCATGCCCTTGCTGCCCCGCACGTCGACGGCGCACTCGAGGATCTCCTTGTTCAACTCCGCCCACAGCAACTTCCCGACAGCCCCCTCGGGTCCTGGGAGACCCGCCGAGGCGGCCTCGCGGGCGCGCCGGTTCGTGAGCCGCAGGAGTTCGGCTCGGATCCATAGCTGGGTGACCCGATCTCGAGCCACGTGATAGGCGGCGGTCCCGCCAGGCGGCGCGTTGGCGGACCACTCATTCGCAAGGGTGCTAATGCTGCCGGAGCCTCTCGGCGGCACCTCGCCGCCGAGCGCCACTCGCTCGTTCATGAGCGTCGTGATGGCGCCGCCCCAGCCGCCGCCGCGGGCGCCCAGACGCATCGAGTCGGGGATCCGCACGTTGGTCATGAACACCTCGTTGAACTCGGCTTCGCCGGTTATCTGGTGCAGCGGCCGAACTTCGACTCCCGCTGCCTGCATGTCCAGCATGAAGTAGGTCATGCCCTTGTGCTTGGGCTGCTCGGGTTCGGTGCGCGCCAAGAGCAATCCCCAGCGCGAGACGTGTGCCAGGGTCGTCCACACCTTCTGGCCGTCGACGATCCATTCCTCCCCGTCGAGCACGGCGCGAGTCGCTAGGCCCGCCACATCGGAGCCGGCGCCGGGCTCGCTGAACAACTGGCACCAGATCTCCTCGCCGCAGAAGCAGGGCCGCAGCAGTCGGTCCTGCATCTCGTCTGTGCCGTGAGCCAAGACCGTGGGCATCCCCATTCCGATGCCGATCGGGTTGACCGAGATGTTCTGGTACCGCCGCCCGCCTGCAGCCAACTCCTCGTCCACCACGGCCTGCGCCTCAGGCTCGAGCCCGAGTCCGCCGCGCCCGACGGGGAAGTGAACGCACGCTAGGCCCCTGTCGAACTGCTCGCCCCGGAAGGTCGCCATGTCGGCCGCGACGGGCACGTCTGCGAGGAGTTGGCGGGCCATGTCTCGAAGCCGGTCGCTGCCGATGTCGCTCATCGCTGCGCAGCCCTTCCCTTGTCCGCTCCCCGGCGGGGCCTGGGGGCTCGGAACCCTTATCCTCGGGAGGTAGCCGGACGGCCCCGCCGCCTGCCAGAATGCTAACCGTGACGCTTCGGCGCGGCCTCGTCATCGCAGCGCTGCTTCTGCTGGCAGCCGGATGCGGCGACGCCGACCCCGAACCGGCCGCTGTCCCGCCCACGGAAGCCGCGCCTGCGACCACGGCGGCCTCCGCTGCCCTTGCGCCGCCCGAACAGCCGCCGCCCCCGCCGGCGGTGACCGAGGCGGCTACGCCGACGACCGTGCCGCCGGTGTCGACGACCGGGTCAGGATCCGCCTCGGCGGCCACCGGCGCGCCCGCACCCTCGCCGCCGGAGCCGCTGCCGGAGCCGCCGCCCCCCGCAGCGTCGCCCCCTCCGGCCGCCTCGAGCGAGCCAGAGC
>VXNF01000030.1 GCA_009840735.1 Acidimicrobiia bacterium
CCCCCCCCGGCCGGCCACGCCCCGGCGCTCGACGAGCCCACCGCCTCCCCGCCGACCACCACCACGATCTTCATCCCGGCGGCGCCGGAGACCGACGTGCCGCCCCCCAACGCCAGCGGCGAGATTCTGCCCGGAAGGCCCCCCCTGGCGGACAGCAGCGGGCGCGAGGCGGTGCCGTCGGCCCTAGCGGACCGTTCCTGGCCCGGTTTCGCCGCCCTCATTCCCCCCGAGGCGATCCGCTCCGGCGGCCCGCCGCCCGACGGAATTCCCGCCGTCGACGAGCCGGTCTTCGCGCCTGTCGCCGGAGTGGACTTCCTGGCCGAAAGCGAAGCCGTCCTGGCCCTGGAGGTCAACGGCGACGCCCGCGCCTACCCACTGCAGATCATGACCTGGCACGAACTCGTCAACGACACCGTCGGCGGGGTGCCGGTCACGGTGTCGTACTGCCCGCTGTGCAACTCTGCGGTGGCCTATGACCGCAACGCCGCCGGGCGGGTGCTGGACTTCGGCACCTCCGGCATGCTGTACCAGTCCTCGATGGTGATGTACGACCGCCAGACGCAGTCGCTTTGGACGCACTTCGACGGCCTCGCCGTGATCGGCGAGCTGATCGGCACCCAACTGGACTTCTGGCCGATGGCCATCGTGTCGTGGGCGGCCTGGCGCGACGCCCACCCCGAAGGCATGGTGCTGACAACCGAGACCGGCTACAGCCGAAGCTACGGCCGCAACCCCTACGTCGGCTACGAGACCAGCGAGCGGCTGTTGACTCCCGCCTTCCAGTCTGCCGACATCGACGAGCGGCTGCCGGCCAAAGAGCGCGTGGTGGGGATCCGCGGCGGCGGCGACGCGGTCGCCGTGCGGCACGCGCACCTCCAGGCCGCCGGCGTCGTGGAGGTCGAACTCGCCGGGGCGCCGCTGGTGGTCTGGAACCTGCCCGGGGCGAGCTCGGCCATCGACGCCCCCGAGTTGGCCGACGGCATCGACGTGGGCTCCAGCGGGGTCTTCGAACGAGCCCTTGACGGGCGGCTGCTGAGCTTCGCCCGCGCCGGCGACGGGTTCAGCGACGATCAGACCGGCTCAACGTGGAACGTCTTCGGCGAGGCGGTCGCCGGCGAGCTGGCCGGCAGCCGGCTGCGCCCGCGGGAGTTCGTGGACACGTTCTGGTTCGCCTGGGGCACCTTCGAGCCGACGAGCCGGGTCGTCCCGCCGCTCGGCTAGCCCGTCGGGACCTCCATCGGCGGCGCCGACGGCACCGGCGCCCCGGAGTCGTCCGCCTCCTCTGCCCCGGAGTCCTCTGCCCCCTCTGCCGCCGACAGGTCGGTGCGGTACAGGCGGCGGATGTCCCAGATGCCGAAGAGGGTCGGCGTCGTGTTCCCGAACACGTTGCGCACCGCGGTGATGCGCTCGGGCCCGGTTGTGTAGACGACCGGCACGTTCTCCGCGGCGATCTCCTGGGCGCGGTGGTACAGGGCCACGCGCGCCTCGTGATCGAACTCCCCGCTGGCGCGGACGAACAGGTCGTCGATCTCCGCCTCCCAGTCCGTGGCCGGCGACGCCTGGTTGGGGTGCCAGAGATGCAGGTCGCCGGCGCTGTGCCAGAAGCCGATCCCGTTGTGGGGTTCGGGTCCGCCGGTGAAGCCGATCACCATCGTCTCCCAGTCGTAGGAGTCGGTGAGCTGGCCGACTAACTCGCCGAACTCGACGCTGCGGTAGTCCACCGCCAGCCCGATGGCTTCCATGCCCTCATGGATGATCTCGGTGGCCTGGCCGCGGGCGGTGTTGTCGGTGTTGGTCACGAGCGTGAACTCGATGGTGTTGCCGGCTGAGTCCTCGCGCACACCGTCGCCGTCGCGGTCGGTCCAGCCCAGCTCGTCCAGGATCTCCTTGGCCCGCGCCGGGTCGTGTTCGTAACGCCGCACGTTCGGGTTGTGGAAGTCGCCGGCGGCCGGGCTGATGAACGCCCACTGGCGGAAGCCGAAGCCGTCCTGCACCTCGTCGATGATTCGGTCCTTGTCGATGCTGTAGGCGACGGCCTGACGGAACTGCGTGTTGGCGAACCAGTTGAGCTTGACGGGGTCCAGGTACAGCTCGCCGGTGTCGGGATCGCTGCCGGGGTTCATGTTGAAGGCCAGGAAGCTGGTGCCGAACTGCGGGCCGCGGCGGTGGATCGTGAAGTCCTGCTCCGCCGCCAGCGCCTCGAGTTCGGCGTGCTGCGCGCCGAGGACGCCGTGCAGGTCGGAGCTGCCGTCGGCGAAGGCGGCCAGTTCGGCGTCGAGGTCATCCACGATGACGTGGACGATCTCGTCCAGGTAGGGGAGCCGATTGCCGTCCTCGTCGGTCATCCAGTAGTTCGGGTTGCGCCGCAGCACCAGGCGCGCGCCGGCTTCGTAGCTCGAGATCGTGAACGGACCGGTGCCGACGATCTCGGCGGGATCGGTGCTGAGGTCCCAGGCCGCGGCGAAGGTGCCGGCGTCCACGTGCGGCGCCAGCAGGTGCTCGGGGTAGATGGCCGTGCCGAGGGTCCGCAGGAACGGGGCGAACGGCACCGGCAGGGTGATCTGCACCGTGTGGTCGTCGGTGGCGTTGACGGTCATCCGGTCGGTCAGCCAGGCGCCCTCGTCGTCGAGGTAGCGGAACTCGAAAGTGGAGCGAGTCGATGTCGGGATCTCGTCGTTGTAGATGATGCGGTTGAAGGTGAAGGCCACGTCGTGGGCGGTAAACGGCTCGCCGTCGTGCCAGGCGACGTCTCGGCGGAGATGGAACGTCCAGGTGAGCCCGTCCTCGGAGCGCTCCCAGGACTCGGCCAGCGCCGGCTCGACTTCGTCGGTCAACCAGGAGGTCTCGGTGAGACCCTCGAACAGATAGCTCAGCACGTCTGAGGAGCCGGCGTCGTTGGACACGGCCAGGTTGAAGGTGAGCGGCTCGGAGATCGTGGCGATCGTGAGGCTGCCGCCGTGGCTGCCGACGGCGTAGCTGAAGTCCGCCGCGTTCTGCCGGAGACGGTCCACCACCGACTCCGTCTCTCCCGGCAGGGACTCCGGCAGGGACTCCATTTCGCCTGCGATGTCGGTGGGTTCGGTCTCGGCAGCGCCGCCCGCGGCGGCGGCTGCGAGCATGAGCGGCACGAGCAACAGTGCCGGCAGCGGCCTAAGCCGCCAGCGACGAACGGTCGAGTCTCGGCGTGACATCTTCACCTGCCTTGCAGCGTTCCCAACAACACGGCGAGAGACTATCTGCGGAAGATCGCGACTCCTTCGGAAACCGGCGGCGGCGGCGCTCGCCGGCTCTAGGCTTGCGGCTCCAGGCCATGCACCGCGAGGAGCCCCCCATGAGACTCCAGCCAGGCGACCCGGCGCCGGACTTCCGGCTGCTGAACCAGGACGGCGAGGAGGTGGCCCTGGCGGATTTCGCCGGGCGCCGGGTGGCGCTGTTCTTCTATCCGAAGGCCCTGACCCCCGGTTGAACCCGCCAGGCCTGCGGCATGCGTGACATCGCCGACCAACTGCCAGAGGAAGTCTCCATCCTCGGCATGAGCGCGGACCCCCCGAACCGCCAGAAGCGCTTCGACGAGCGTCACGACTTGGGTTTCGGGCTGCTCTCGGATCCCGACAACGCGGTCACCGGCGCCTTCGGGGCGCGCAGCGAGAAGAAGATGTACGGCAACACCTTCATCGGGACCACCCGGTCGGCCTTCCTCATCGACCCCGAGGGCCGAATCGAGCAGGCCTGGTACGGGATCAGCCCCAAGGACACGCCGCTGGAGATCCTCGCCGCGCTCGAGGAGTCGGAGTGACCGGCGGGCCGCTGCCGGCGCCCGCAGCGGTCCTGCCGCACCGCCCGCCGTTCCTGCTGCTCGACGAGGTCACCGCGCTCGTGGCTGGCGAGCGGGCGGAGGGGTACTGGCTCACCAGCGGCGACGAGCCGTTCTTCGGCGGCCATTTCCCTGGCCGGCCCACGCTGCCGGGCGTGCTGATGACCGAGGCGCTCGCCCAGCTCGGGGCCTACGCGGTTCTGAGCGACGAGCGCATGGCGGGCAAGCTTCCGCTGTTCGGCGGGATCGACGGGGCGCGCTTTCGCCGCCCGGGGCGGCCCGGTGAGGGGCTCGACCGGCGCGGGGCGGTGCGGCGGCGGTCGGCCCGCGCCGGGGGGGCGGCGGGGGAGGCCTCGGTGGACGGGGCGGTGGCCTGCAGCTGCGAGTTGATGTTCGTGGCCGTGCCCGCCTGAAGGGCCAGCGGGGCTAGTGGGCGGGCGGCTAGTCAGCCGGCGGCGGGGTGATGACCAGGCAGGCGTTGTGGCCGCCGAATCCGAAGGGGACCGGCGACAGGCTGGGGCCGGGGCTAGTCGGCGGGCGGCGGGTTTATGACGAGGCAGGCGTTGTGGCCGCCGAATCCGAAAGAGTTCGACAGGCTGGGGCCCGGTTCCCATTCGCACGGATCGGGGGCCACGATGCGGATCGGGGCCACCTCCGGGTCGGGTGTCGCATAGCCGGCCGTGGGAGGCAGCACGCCGCGCTGCATGGACATGATGACGGCCACAGCCTCGATGGCCCCGGCCGCCCCGAGCGCGTGCCCCGTGACGCCCTTGGTGGAGGTCACCAGCGGCCCCGGTGAGCCGAACACCTTCCAGATGGCTTCGGCCTCGCTGGCGTCGTTGAGCGGCGTGGAGGTGCCGTGGGCGTTGATGTGAACGATGTCGGAAGGGGCCATACCGGCGTCGTCGATGGCCCGCTCCATGCAGGCGATGGCGCCGGTGCCGCCGGGCGCGGGCGCGGTGATGTGGTACGCGTCAGCCGTGCTGGCGTAGCCGGCGATCTCAGCCAGAACCCTGGCGCCGCGCGCCCGGGCGTAGTGGAGGTCCTCGAGCACCAGCACGCCGCAGCCTTCGGCATGCATGAACCCGTCGCGGTCCCGGTCGAACGGCCGGGAGACGCCGACGCGGGACAGCGCGGTCATGTTGGCGAAGCCCTGTATCCCCGTGGGCGAGCTCGAGCACTCCGAGCCCCCGGCGAGCATCACGTCGCAGCGACCGTGGCGAATCAGTTCGGCGGCGTTGCCGATGGATTGGGTAGCGGAGGCGCACGCCGTGGAGGTCGCCTCGCAGGGCCCCTGGTAGCCGTAGCGCATCGAGACGGCCGCGGCCGCGGCGTTCGCCATCATCATGGGGATGAGGAAGGGCGAGACCCGCTTCGGCCCGCGAGTGAAGTGTTGGTGCATGCAGGTCTCGATGCTCATGAGGCCGCCGACGCCGGTCCCGATCCACACGCCGACCCGGTCGGGGTCCGGATCCAGGCCGCCGGCGTCCTCCAGCGCCTCCGCGGCGCACGCCAAAGCGAACTGGGCGAACCGGTCGTGGCGGCGCATCTCCTTGGCGTTGGCGAAGTGCGGGGTCGGGTCGAAACCCGCCACGAGGAGCAGGCCTCTGGGGGGTTCGCTCAGCAGTCCGGCGAAGTAGTCCTCTTTGCCGACCCCACAGGCGGCGAGGACGCCTAGGCCGGTGACGACCACCCGGCGGCGGCTCATCCCAATTTGGCTTCGATCATCGCGAAGGCGGCGCCGACGGACTCGATGTTCTCGAGTTCCTCCTCCTCGACGGTCACGTCGAACTCCTCCTCGAGCGCCATGACCAGCTGCACGAGGTCAAGGCTGTCGGCGTCAAGGTCGTCGGCGAAGCTGGCCTCGAGGGTGACCTTGTCCGCCTCGACGGACAGCACCTCGACGGCACAACGTTGAAATCGCTCGAAATTGTCGTTGCTCACTGCGTTCACTCCGTCGTCTCGCGGTCAACTCATGTGCAGGCCACCGTCGACGAGGATGACGGCCCCCGTGATGTAGCCGGCCTCCGGTGAGGCAAGAAAGCATACGGTGGCCGCCACCTCGGCCGTCGTGCCGAAGCGACCGAGGGGAACCGCCGTGCGGATCTCCTCTTGGCGCTTGTGGCTCAGCGCGTCGGTCATGTCGGTCTCGATGGGGCCGGGGGCGACGACGTTGACCGTGACGTTGCGGGCGGCGAACTCCTTGGCGACCGAGCGGGCGAGCCCCACGAGACCGGCCTTGGAGGCCGCGTAGTTGGCCTGGCCGGCTTGACCTCCGAGGCCAACCACCGAGGAGACCAACACGACGCGCCCCCAGCGGGCGCGCATCATCGAGCGCACGCCGCGGCGCAGGACCCGGTAGCTCCCGGTGAGGTTGGTGTCCACGACCGCGGCGAAGTCTTCCTCGCTCATCCGCAGCAGCAGGCTGTCGCGGGTGATGCCGGCGTTGGACACCAGCACCTCCACCGGCCCGAGCGTCTCCTCAACGGTCGCGAAGGCTGCCTCCACCTGCGCGCTATCGGTGACGTCGCACCGCACCGCCAGCAGGCCCGCCTCAGCGGCGGTCTCCGGCGGGCTGGAGCGGTAGGTCACGGCGACGCGGTGGCCGGTTTCCCGCAGCGCCAGGGCGCACGCCAAGCCGATCCCGCGCGCCCCGCCGGTGACGAGAGCCACCCGCTGGGCGCCGTCGCCGCTCACAAGCTCCAGCGCAGCAGCGCGCTCGCCGAGGTCATGCCGGCGCCGAATCCCACCATGAGGGCGATGTCCCCGGCGGCGAGCCGGCCGCTGTCGGCCGCGTCGGCCAGAGCCAGGGGAATCGAGGCCGAGGAAGTGTTGCCGGTCCAACTCAGGACCTGCACGGTTCTGTCCTCGGCGATGCCGAGTTTCTCACACGCGCTCTGGATGATGCGAATGTTGGCCTGATGCGGAATCACCAGCGCCACGTCAGAGGTGCGCAGCCCCGCTGCCGCTAGGGCGCGGTCGCAGGTCTCGACCATGATGCGCACGGCTTGGCGGAACACCTCCCGCCCGTCCATGTGGATGAAGCCGCCGAAGTCGCAGTGCAGCGACTTCTCCATCTCGCCTTTGCAGTCCAGGGCCCAGCCCAGCAGGGCGTTGTCGGCGGCGTCGGTTGCCGAGAGGACCACGGCGCCCGCGCCGTCGCCGAACAGGACGGCGGTGGCGCGGTCCTCCCAGTCCACGAACCGGCTGAGGGTCTCCGAGCCGACCAGCAGGATCTGATCGGCGCCCGCCAGGATGAGCCCGTGCGCCACGTTCAAGCCGTACACGAACCCCGAGCAGGCGGCGTTCAAGTCGAAGGCGCCGCAACGGGCGCCGAGTTCCAGTTGGACGGAGCTGGCGGTGGCGGGTATCACGCGGTCCGGCGTGGTCGTGGCGAGGATCACGCCGTCGAGGTCCTTCGCCTCGACGCCGGCCATCTCCAGTGCCTTGCGCGCCGCTTCGATCCCCAGGGCTCGGGTCGTGCCGCCGATCCGGCGCTCCTTGATGCCGGTGCGTTCGGTGATCCAGGTGTCGCTCGTGTCGAGGGTCTGTGCTAGGTCGTGGTTGGTGATGACGCGGTCCGGCAGCGCCGTCCCGTAGCCGATGATGCGGCTGCCCCGGCTCATCGCTGGCCCTGCTGGCCCTGATGGCCCTGCTGGGGCGGCGCGGGGGGCGCGGCGCCGGTGCGGGTGGGGCGCCTCATTCGGTGCGCAGCCAGGCGATCGGCTGGTTGGTGGCGACCCGCTCACCGGCCACCGCCAGGTAGTCCATCACGGTGCCGCTGAACGGCGAGCGCACCGGCTCGCCGCTCACCTCTCCGAGCACCGCCCCCGCGGCGATGCGGGTGCCTCGGCAGTCGGGTTCGGCGGGCTTGAAGACGCCCGCGGCGGTGGCCACGACGAGCCGCTCATGCGCGTGCAGGGACTCGCCTTCGGCGAGGGGCGCGTCGCTGTCGCCGCCGGCCCCGATGGACTCCAGCAGCGGGTCAATGTCCGCGGGGCTCCGCAGGCTCAAGGTCTCGAGTCCCCGCTCGATGCGCTTTGCCATTCCCGTGAGGGCGCTGCCGGGTCCGAGTTCGACGAAGGTCCGACAGCCCGCGTCGAGAAGCCGACGGATCGTCTGGTGCCACCGCACCGGGCTGGTCAGCTGGCGGGCCAGCAAGCGGGGCCATACTCCGGCGTTGTCGTAGGGGGCGGCGTCCACGTTGGCGTAGACCGGCGCGTCGGGAGCGTGGAACTCCGCTGTGGCGAGGGCTTTGGTGAGGCGTTCGTAGGCCGGGGCCATGAAGGGGGTGTGGAAGGCGCCGCCCACCTGCAGCTTCATTACCCGCTTTGCGCCGCGGCGGCGCGCCAGGTCGGCGGCGGCGTCGACGTCGGCGGGGGCGCCGGCGATGACGACCTGGCCGGGAGCGTTGTAGTTGGCCACCCAGACGTTCGATCCGGCCTCGTCGCAGCACTCTTCGACGTCGCTGTCGGCCAGCCCCAGGACGGCGGCCATGGTGCCGTCCTGCTCCTCGGAGGCGAGCTGCATGGCCTCGCCGCGTTCGGCCACGAGATGGGCCGCCTCGGCGAAGTCCAGGATCCCCGAGGCGACGAGGGCGCTGTACTCCCCGAGGCTGTGACCGGCGTGGGCGTTCGGCAGGAGCCCCACTCTGGCGACGGCGTCGAGGGCGAGCATGCTCATCACGAAGGTGGCGAGCTGCGAGTTGCGGGTCTGGCGCAGCTCTTCGGCGTCGGCCTCCACGAGCAGCGCCGCCACGTCGCGGCCGGTGGCGTCGCTGGCCTCCTCCACGAGTTCCCAGGAGGGCTCGCTCCGCCAAGCCGCCCCCATGGCCGGCGCCTGCGAGCCTTGGCCAGGGTAGGTGAAGGTGATCACGGGCTCACGCTCGGTAACAGCAGGAGTCGGCGTCGGCGTCGGGCTGCACCGCCGAGGCGGGGGATCCCGCGGATACCGAGGGAGCCACGGGTACGGCGGGTCCCAGCATGGTCAGCATGGCGGAGCAGATCCCCTCGGGCGGAAGCGGTTGGAGCGTGAGTGAACCGTAGGCGCTCGCCAGCCAGCCGAAAACCGCCGACGCCGCACCGAGCGCGGGCCGACGTTGCGACCGGGAGAGCGCACACCGAAGTCAGGTGGTCACCGCCGGGCATTCTACACTGATGCCGCGACCGGCCCGGGTGGCGGAACTGGAAGACGCGGAGGACTCAAAATCCTCTGGCCGCAAGGTCGTGTGGGTTCGAGTCCCACCCCGGGCACCCACCCACCGCAACACCTCCCACGGCCCCACGCCGCCCGCGCCCGGCCGTGACGGGGAGTTCTCAGCGGGACTCGAGTTGTGCTGCGCGGCGGTAGGAGGCGAGTTCCTCGTCCTCGAGTTCTTCGGGTGAGACGAGGTGGTAGTGGTGTTCGCGGCGGATGGTGATCTCGTCGTTTACTTCCTCGAATTCGAATAGCGCGATCACGTCGTCTTCCATGAACTGGGCGGCGATCGGGCGAGCGATCAGGTGGGCGAACTTCTGCTCGGCGACTCGAAAGTCCTGCCAGATCTGGATAACGCTGAGAGCATCCGACCCTCCCTTTGCCTGTACCGGCAGGATGTGGTGGGCACCATGCTTGTCGAGGCCCACGTA
>VXNF01000102.1 GCA_009840735.1 Acidimicrobiia bacterium
GGGCGGCGCGGTGCGCGGGGGCGGCGGGCCGGGGGGGGGCCCGCGCGGGGGGCGCCGCGGGGGGGGGGGCCCCCCGCGCGGGGCCGCGCAGCAGGCGCGCCGGATCGACTGGGCGCTCGCGCTTCCGGTGGCCGCCGGCGCCGCCGTGGCGCTCGGAGCGCTGGCCGGCGCGGTCGACTGGCTGCTGCGGAACCGCCCCGAACCGACAGCCGGCGCCTTCGGCGGGTTGGTGTGCGCCGCCGTGCTGGTCGCGGCAGGCCAGGTGCGCTCTTGGCGAGTCTCCCTCGGGCTCCTGACCGCGGCCGTGGCCACCCTCGGCGCCTGGCTCTTCGGGCTCAGCGCCGCACCTGTGGCTGAGCCGGCCACGATCCTCTGGCTCGGGGCGGGCGCGCTCGGCATCTGCGCCATGATCCTGCCGGGAATCTCCGGTGCGTTCGTCCTGCTGATCATCGGGCTCTACGCCTCCTTCATCGATGCTCTCAGCGACCGCGACTGGGCGCCGCTCGGGCTTTTGGCGGCGGGCGCGCTCGTGGGCGGCCTGCTGTTCGCCTCGCTGCTCAGCAGGCTTCTCACCCGCTACCACGACGCTGTCATGGCGACGCTAGTCGGGTTGATGCTGGGCTCGCTGCGCGTGCTGTGGCCCTGGCCCAACGGCGTGGGGCACCTCGGCGGCGCCGGCGAGGCGATCAGCGGGACCGCCCTCGCGTGGCCCTCCCGCGGCGAGGTGCTCTGGCCGTCAGTCTGCGCCGTAGCGGCGTTCGCCCTAGCGCTGGTGGCCTCCCGCTACGCCAACCGCGCCAGCGCCGAAACGGGCCACTGAGGCGGTTTACTAGAGGTGCCCCGCTAGCTAGCACAGGGCGCGATCACCCCCGCCGCCCTTGGAGGTCACTCGTGAGCAACCCGGCGACCGTTCACCTGCCCCCGCTCCCCTACCCGGAGGACGCGCTCGCCCCGCACATCAGCAGCGACACCGTGGCGTTGCACTACGGCAAGCACCACGCCGGCTACGTGAGCAACGTGAACCGGTTGGTGGCCGGGACCCCCCGCGAGGGCACCCCACTGGAGGACCTCATCGTCACCGCCACGGGGGGCCTGTTCAACAACGCCGCCCAAGTCTGGAACCACACGTTCTACTGGCGCTCCATGCACCCCGAAGGCGGCGGCGAGCCGAGCGGCGCTCTGCGCGCCGCCATCGAGGGCAGCTTCGGCTCCGTGGACGGGTTCTGGAAGAAGTTCTCCGACGCCGCCTGCGGGCACTTCGGGTCGGGCTGGGTCTGGCTCACTGCGGTCGGCGACGACCTGGAGGTGATGGCGACGGCGAACGCCGACCTCCCCCAGCGCCACGACCGCGCGCCGCTGCTGACCATCGACGTGTGGGAGCACGCCTACTACCTGGACTACCGCAACGCCCGCCCGGCGTACGTGGAGCGCTGGATCGAGAACCTCGTGAACTGGGAGTTCGCCGCGGCGAACCTGGCGGCCCTCTGAGCGCACCCCAGCGCTGCCCGCACGCCCCGGTTCAATGGCGGAATTTCTGAGCGCCGAGTGGGTGGCGGCTCTGAACGCGCTGCTGCGCGCCGGGGGGGTGAAGACCGACGGCGGGCCGCCGCTGGTCATCCAGCAGATCGTGGAGCACCCCGCCGGTCGCCGCAGCACCTATGAGATCCGCGTCGACGCCGACGGCGCCGAAGCGACCGGCGACTGCTCCGGCGACGCCACGGTCGTCTACCGGCAGAGCGACGAGGTGGCCCGAGGCATCGCCAGCGGTGCCCTCGACGCCCACGTCGAGTTCCTGATGGGCCGGGTCGTCGTCTCCGGCGACACCAAAGCCCTCGCCGACCATCGGGCCACCCTCGACAGGCTTGCCGGCGCGCTGGCCGACATGGGCGAGACGACCGACTTCTGACCCCGCGCCCACGGCGGGGCGGCGCCCTCAGCCGATGAGCCCCAGTTCGGCCACCGCGTCCCGCTCGGCAGCCAGCTCGGCCACCGAGGCGTCGATTCGGCTGCGGCTGAAGGCGTTGTGCTCCAAGCCACCCACGATGTGCCAGCTCTCGCCGTCGCTGGTACACGGGAACGAACAGATGAGCCCCTCCGGCACGCCGTAGCTGCCGTCGGACGGCAGGGCCACGCTGACCCAGTCCCCCTCGGGCGTGCCGGACGCCCAGTCCCAGACGTGGTCGATGGCGGCGTTGGCGGCTGAGGCCGCCGAGGACGCCCCGCGGGCCTCGATGATGGCGGCGCCGCGCTGCTGCACAGTGGGGATGAAGCCCTCTTCGAGCCAGCGCTGGTCGCCGACGACCTCGCTCGCCGGGCGGTCAGCCACCCAGCAGTTGAAGATGTCGGGATACTGCGTGGCCGAGTGGTTGCCCCAGATCGTCATGCGCCTGATCTGGTTCACGCTGATGGCGGGCTGCTCGAACCAGAGTATGTGAGGCTCCGGTTGGCTAATCGCCTCGGCTCGCATTCGCTCCTCGACAACCCGCGCGGCCCGCCTCGCCAGCTGCGCCACCGCTCGGTTGTGGTCGAGGCGGGTCATGGCACTGAAGCGCTCGGCAGGAATGCCGAGCGCGTTGCGCTGGGCGATGAGGCAGTTGGTGTTGGCGGGGTTGCCCACCACGAGCACGCGGACGTCCTCGGCGGCCTCAGCCGCCAGCGCCGCACCCTGGCGGGTGAAGATCCCGCCGTTGGCCTCCAGCAGGTCCTTACGCTCCATGCCCTTGCTGCGGGGCCGACTGCCGACCAGCAGCGCCCAGGAGGCGCCGGAGAAGGCTGTCTCGGGCTCGTCGGTCAGCTCCACGCCGGCCAGCAATCCGAACGCGCCGTCATCCAGTTCCATGGCCACGCCTTCCAGAGCGCCCATGGCCGGGGGGATCTCCAGCAGCTGCAAGATGACCGGTCGGTCGGGGCCTAGGAGCTGCCCGGAGGCGATGCGGAACAGCAGGCTGTAGCCGATCTGACCGGCGGCACCGGTGACGGCCACCCGCGCGGGCGCCGCCTTCGTCGAGGCTTGGTTCATGTCCGTCCCTTCGTGGCCGATGGACTCGCTGCGGCAGATTCGCTCCAGCTGGCTCGCCGCGGCGGGCTCGCAGCTGGGTGCCGGCGGATCGCCCCGGCGTTCAGAGCCGGTCGATGATCGCCTGAGCGAACTCCGAGCAGCGCACCTCGGTTGCCCCCTCCATGAGCCGGGCGAAGTCGTAGGTCACGATTCCAGCCGCGATGGTCTCCTCCAGGGCCGCCACGATGGCGTCGGCGGCGCCGTCCCAGCCCAGGTGCTGGAACATCATCACGCCAGAGAGCAGCACCGAGGACGGGTTGACCTTGTCCTGGCCGGCGTAGCGGGGCGCGGTGCCGTGGGTGGCCTCGAACACGCCGTGGCCGGTGACGTAGTTGATGTTGCCGCCGGGGGCGATGCCGATGCCACCGACCTGCGCCGCGAGGGCGTCGGACAAGTAGTCGCCGTTGAGGTTCATCGTGGCGATCACATCGAACTCGGCGGGCCGGGTCAGCACCTGCTGAAGAGCGATGTCGGCGATTGTGTCGCTGACCAGAATCTTCCCGCCGGGGTCGCCCCCGCAGTCGTCCCAGCCGACCGCTACCTCGGCGAACTCCTCCCGCACCAACTCGTAGCCCCAGTTGCGGAAGGCGCCCTCGGTGAACTTCATGATGTTGCCCTTGTGGACGAAGGTCACCCGCGAGCGCTTGCGGGCAACGGCGTAGTTGAGCGCGGCGCGCTGTAGCCGCTGCGAGCCCGTGCGCGACACCGGCTTGATGCCGATCCCGCTGTCGGCGCGCAACTCCCGCCCGAACACCTCCCGGACCATCTGGCGGATCCGGTCGGCTTCGGGGGATCCGGCCTCAGCCTCGATCCCGGCGTAGATGTCCTCGGTGTTCTCCCGGAAGATGACCATGTCGACCGCTTCGGGGTTGCGCACCGGCGACGGCGCGCCCCGGAACCAGCGCACCGGGCGCAGGCACACGTACAGGTCGAGCAGCTGGCGGATCGTCACGTTGAGGCTGCGGAACCCGCCGCCCACCGGGGTGGTCAACGGCCCCTTGATGCCGATGAG
Source organism: Acidimicrobiia bacterium (assembly GCA_009840735.1). Taxonomy (GTDB): domain Bacteria; phylum Actinomycetota; class Acidimicrobiia; order Acidimicrobiales; family CATQHL01; genus VXNF01. The sequence goes on from VXNF01000102.1 coordinate 4,071, forward strand.
GTGGTGATCGAATGCGTCGATGGTCGCCTCGGGCAGCCATTCGCCGGTCTCGTTGAAGGCCTTCTCGCCGGCTAGGACCTCCAGCCACTCGACGCGACGACCGAACCTGGCGGCGGCCGCGTCGAGCACAGCCTGGGCCGCCGGCCAGATGTCCACCCCCGTGCCGTCCCCCTCGACGTACGGGATGATCGGCGCCTCGGGGACCTGCAGCACCCCGTCGGCGCCGACAGTGATCTTGGCGGCGGCTGTTGGATCGGTCCCCTCTGCCATGAGCAGCCAGCCTAGGGGGATCGCCGGCGCCCCACGCCGGCCCGGCGGGTCAGTCCGCGGCGGCCTCGGCGGCGGCCACCGTGTTGCGCAGCAGCATGGCGCGGGTCATCGGCCCCACCCCACCGATGCGCGGCGAAAGCCAGCCCGCCACGTCCGCCACCGCGTCGTCCACGTCGGACAGCAGGCGCCGGCCGGAGAACGAGACACCGGCCGCCACCACGGCGGCGCCGGGCTTGACCATCGCCGCAGTGATGAGCCCCGGCGACCCCGCCGCGGCGACCAGGATGTCCGCCTGACGGGTGTGGGTGGCCAGGTCCGCCACGCCGGTGTGGACCACGGTGACCGCCGCATTGGCGCTGGGGCGCTTGAGGGTCAGCAGGTTCGCCAGCGGCCGGCCGATGGTCAGCCCCCGACCCACGATCACCGCATGCGCCCCGCTGATCGGGACGTCGTAGGCCTCGAGCATGTACTGGATTCCCGCCGGGGTGCAGGCCAGCGGCGCATCGACGCCCTGCACCAGCTTGCCGAGGTTCACCGGGTGCAGCCCGTCGGAGTCCTTGGCCGGGTCCACGCGCAGCAGGGCGGCCTCATAGTCGAGGTGCGCCGGGAACGGGTACTGCATGAGGTAGGCGTGTACCCCGTCGTCGGCATTGAGACGGTCGACGACGGCGTCCACGTCGCGCTGCGCTGCGTCGGCGGGCAGGTGGACGTGGTGAGACTGGATGCCCAGTTCGGCGCAGTCGCGGCGCTTCATGGCCACGTAGTTGGCCGAGGGGCCGTCGTCGCCCACCAGCACGGTGCCGAGCCCCGGCGTCACGCCGCGGCGCGCCAACTCCTCGACGCGCCCGCGCAGCTGCTCGCGGATCTCCGCGGCGAGACGCTCACCGTCGAGGACAGTGGCGCTCATCGGAGCCTCATGGGCCGGACGCCGCGGCGGCTCAGCGGGCGGCGGCTTCTGCGCCGGTCCGCGAACCCTGCATCTCCGGCAGCGACAGGCCGGTCCCGCCGATGCCGCAGTAGCCCCAAGGGTTTTTGGCGAGGTACTGCTGGTGGTAGTCCTCGGCGTAGTACAGCGTGGGCGCAGGCGCGATCTCCGTGGTGATCGGTCCGAAACCGGCGGCCGCCAGCACCGGGGCGTACCGATCCCGCGACAGCTCCGCGGCGCGCCGCCGGTCGTCGTCGGCGGCATAGACGGCCGAGCGGTACTGGGTTCCCATGTCGTTCCCCTGGCGCATGCCCTGGGTGGGGTCGTGGTTCTCCCAGAAGATCCGCAACATGGCGTCGAGGTCGGTCACCTCGGGGTCGAACACCACCAGCACCACCTCGGCGTGGCCGGTCCGCCCCGAGCACACCTCCTCGTAGCTGGGGTTCGGCGTCCCGCCCCCGGCGTAACCGACTGCGGTGGTGTAGACGCCCTCGGCCTGCCAGAACAGCCGCTCGGCCCCCCAGAAGCAGCCCATCCCCACGATCAGGCTCTGCATCTGCGGCGGGAAGGGCGGCTGGGTGGGCGTGCCGAGCACCGCGTGGGCAGCGGCCACCGGCATGGCCCTGGCGCGGCCGGGCAGCATCTCCTCGGTGGTGGGCATGCGTCTCTTGTCCCTGCCGAAAGGCGCCATGGGGATCCCTCGCTGTCTCGATTCCTCAGCAGCCGGCTCGTTGGGCCGACCTGTGTCGACGCAGTCTCGCGCGCCGCGGGCGTCGGCCGGTCGCGGCCGAGAATGCCCCGCGCACACCTGCTCAAAGCAACGACTTGCGAACCCAGCGCCATACCGCTATGGTGGGGATCCACCATCACCGCCCTGAGCAGCGGACCGGCCCTTCTTCGCCGGTCCGCTGCTCTTCTTTTCGGGCTCGAAGCCCGGGGGCGCCCGGCCGTCGCCCGGCGTCAGAATCGATCCTCGGGCACCCAGGCGGACTCGCGGATCCAGCGGTAGACGCCGGCGAAGTCCTCGTTCACCTTCTCGGGAACGCTTCCGGGCGACCCGAGCAGCCGGGCGCCCCAGACGATGTGGGCGGTGCGCTCGACGACGAGCGCGGCCCGCAAGGCCTCCGCGGGGTCGCGTCCCACCGTCACGAGGCCGTGGTTGGCCATCAGCACGGCGCTGCGGCGCCCGAGCGCGCCAGCGACGGCCGCGCCGAGCTCGTCACTGCCGGTGAGGTGGTAGTCACAGACTTCCACGTCGCCGCCGATGTAGATCACGACCTCCTCGATGGCGGCTGGGATGGGCTGGCGCGCCACGGCGAACATCGAGGCGTAAAGCGGATGGCAGTGGACCACGCCGCCCACTTCGGGCCATTGTCGGTAGCAGGCCAGGTGCAGCGCCTTCTCGCTGGAGGGATGGCCGTCGCCTGCGACCAGCGAGCCGTCGAGGTCCACGAACACCAGGTCGCCGACACGCATCGCCTCGTAGCCCAGCGACGACGGCGTGAGGCAGAGCGTGCCGTCGCCGACTCGCCCAGAGACGTTCCCGGCGGTGCCCTCGACGAGCCCTTTGGCGTACATCGCCTGCGCGGCCGCCAGAACCGCCTGGGCGGTCCGAAGGCGTGGCTGGGCCAGGTCGTCGGCACCGTCGGCGTTCACGCCAGGACCTCCGGGTTGGCGATGTGGGCGGGCCGCTCGCCGCTGAGCAGGCGCCGCAGATCGTCGGCCACCATCGAGGCCTGCACCTGCTCGGTGTGGTAGCTAGCCCCGCCGATGTGCGGCGTCAGCACCACGTCGTCGCGCCCGCAGAGCGGGTGGCCCTCGGGCAGCTGCTCGCCGTCGAAGTGGTCGAGTGCGCAGCCGCCGAGGTGGCCGGACTCCAGCGCGGCCACGAGCGCATCAAGGTCGTGGAGCGCGGCGCGGGCACAGTTGAGGTAGACGGCGCCGGGCCGCATGGCGGCGAACTGCGATGCGCCCATCATGTGCGCGGTCTCGGCGGTCGGCGGGGCGTGCATCGAAACGATGTCCGCGGCGGCCAGCAGCTCCGCGAGGCTGTGCTGCGCCTCGCCCACGTAGGGGTCATGGGCGATGACCTGCAGGCCCAGCCCTGCCATCCGCCGGCGCACCGCCCGACCGACCGCCCCCAGCCCGACGATCCCGAACGTCTGCCCCGCCAACAAGTCGCTGCGGTAGCGCTGATACGGCAAGGTCTCGGTGAAGACCTGCCCGGTGCGCACATCGCGGTCAGCGGGCACGATCCGGCGGTTCAGGGCGAACAGCAGCCCGACGGTGAGCTCGGCCACGGCATCGGCGTTGCGCCCAGGGGTGTACAGCACCGGAATGCCAGCGGCGGTGGCGCCGGGCACATCCACGTTCGACGGCTCGCCGCGGGTGGCCACGATGGCCCGCAGCGGCAACTCCATCACCTCCCCGGAGCAGAAGTCGGCCTCGCAGATCAGCAGTTCGGCGTGGGTCTCGGCCAGCCGCTGCGCCAGACGGGGCGGGTCGTAGAGGCGGATGGGGGTGTACTCCAGCCACGGCTCGTAGACGACGTCGACCATTTCGCCAAGCGCCGCGAAGCCCGGTCCGCGCAGCGGCGCCGTCACGAGCGCCCGAAGCCGGGTGCCCCCAGCCGCCTCAGAGGTCATCGGCCGCGGACCCGCCCCGATGGCGGTAGAGGCGGCGGGCGAGGCGGTCCGCGCCGGGGTCGATGCCGGGGAGCTGCATGGGGAAGCTGCCCGTGCGCTCCACCACGAGGTCGCGCACCAGCTCCTCGACCTCGCCCCAGTCGGTGGCCCGCGGGTCCCCCAGATGGCGGTTGTAGGGCTGATCGAACACGATGACGGTCTGGCCCGCGGCGCGCAGGTCCTCGATCTGATGGGGGGCGTCGTCCACGAAGGCGTCGGCGTTCACCGACGACTTGGCGGCGATGAAGCAGAGGTCGCGGTAAGGGATCTTGGCTGTGTCGAGCCACTCGGCGGTGTCGCCGGCGGTCACGGCATGCCCCCAGTTCACGTAGAGCCGGTGCGTCACGATGCGGATCCACACTCCGGCGTCGGACAGCCGCCACAGCGCCTCGGCGGCGCCCGGGATCAGGTCCATGTGCCGCAGCATGTGGCGCTCCAGGACGGCGTGGCGGTGCAGGTCGTCGAACTCCTCGGGGGTCTGGATCCCCCACTCCTCGCATCCCCAGGAGACATCCCGCGTGAGCGACTCGGCGGGGACGCCCCACCTCTCCGCCGCGATGCGCCGGAACGAGCCGATGTAGTCGCCGCAGGTGCCGTCGAGGTCCACGCCCAGCACGAACCGCCCGCCGCTGCTCATCGCCCGGGTGCCTCGGTGCGGGCCGCGCCCAGCGGCGACGTCGTGCGCACGGGACCGCTCAGCGGCCCTTCGGGTGCCACACCGTCTTGTACTCGCAGAAGGCCGAGATGGCGTGCGGGCTCTGCGCGGACGGCGCCAGCCAGCGGCGCTCGCCGGCGGCGGCGCGCACCACTCGGGTCACAGTCGCCGCCGCCAGCCGCTCGGCCTCGGTCACCAGGTCTACGCCGGGCGGGTCGGCGCCTGCTGGGTCTACGCCCGGCGGGTCGGCGTCCGGCGGGTCGGCGTCCGGCGGGTCGCAGCCGGTCAGGTCGACGCAGTCCACGTCGCCGACTCCGGCCAGCGCCCGCACCAGCGGCGCCCGCCGCCCGGTCAGGATGTTCACGACGCCTGCGGGCACGTCGCTGGTGGCCAGGATCTCCCCCAGCGTGACCGCCGCCAGCGGGCAACGCTCACCGGCCAGGACCACCGCCGCGTTGCCCGGCACCAGGGCCGGCGCCAGGCGCGACACGATCCCCAGCAGCGGCGCCTCGTCGGGTGCCGCCAGACCCACCACCCCCATGGGCTCGGGCACTGTGAAGTTGAAGTAGGGCCCCGCCACGGGATTCGCCCCGCCGAGCACCTGCGGGTACTTGTCGCACCAGCCCGCGTACCAGATCCAGCGGTCGGTGGCCGCGTCCACCTCGGCGGCAGGGTCGGCAGCGCTCTGCCCGCCGGCGGCGGCGCGGGCCAGTTCGCCTACCAGCTCGGCCCGACGGCTGTCCATGACCTCCGCCACCCGGTAGAGGATCTGCCCCCGGTTGTAGGCGGTGCGGGCCGCCCAGGCCGCCTGCGCGCCCCGCGCCGCCCGGACGGCGTCGCGCACGTCCTTGCGCGATCCCGCCACGGCGTGGGCCAGCAGGTCGCCGCCCGCCGAGCGCGCCGGGTAGGTGCGGCCCGACTCTGAGCGCACGAACGCCCCGCCGACGTACATCTTGTAGGTCTTGGGGACCCCGAGGCGGCCGTCGCCGCCGCTCATCGGTCGCCTCCCGCCGCTTGCCGGCCATGCAGATCCAGGTACCCCAGCAAACCCTGGCGACCACCCTCGCGCCCGAAACCGCTCTCGCGGTAGCCGCCGAAGGGGCTGGCAGGGTCGAAGCGATTGAATGTGTTGGCCCAGACCACACCGGCCTGCATCCGCTCCGCCATCCACAGAATGCGCGAGCCCTTCTCGGTCCAGATGCCCGCCGACAGGCCGTAGGGGGTGTTGTTGGCCTTCTCGACGGCCTCGTCGGCCGTGCGGAAGGTCAGCACCGACAGCACCGGGCCGAAGATCTCCTCCCGGGCGATCCGGTGCGAGGGGGACACGTCGCAGAACAGCGTCGGCGGGAAGAACCAGCCTCGCTCCGGCAGGGCGCACGACGGCTGGTACAGCTCGGCGCCCTGCTGCACGCCCGACTCCACGAGTTCGCTGATCTTGCGCAGCTGGGCCGCCGAGTTGATGGCCCCAATGTCGGTGTTCTTGTCCAGCGGGTCGCCGACGAGCAGCGTGTCCATGCGGCGGCGCAGCTTGGAGACAACCACCTCCGCCACGCTCTCCTGCACGAGCAGGCGCGAGCCGGCGCAGCAGACCTGCCCACCGTTGAAGTAGATGCCGCCGACGATGCCCTCGGTCACCTGATCCAGCGCCGCGTCCTCGAAGACGATGTTGGCCGCCTTGCCGCCGAGCTCGAGGGTGAGCCGCCGGCCCCTGCCGGCGAGCGTGCGCTGGATCTCCTTGCCGACCGCCGTTGAACCGGTGAACGCCACCTTGTCCACCCCGGGATGGGCCACGGTGGCGGCCCCGGTGGCGCCGTCGCCGGTGACAATGTTGACCACCCCCGGCGGCAGGTCGGAGTCTTGCAGCACCTCGGTCAAAAGGAGCGCCGTGAGCGGCGTCGTCTCGGCCGGTTTCAGCACGACGGTGTTGCCCGCAGCCAGCGCGGGGGCCAGTTTCCAGGCGGCCATCAGCAGGGGAAAGTTCCAGGGGATCACCTGCCCCACCACGCCGAGGGGCCCAGGCGAAGCCCCGGTGAAGGCGTAGTCCAGCTTGTCAGCCCAGCCGGCGTGGTGGAAGAAGTGCGCCGCCGCCAGCGGAAGGTCCACGTCGCGGGACTCCTTGACGGGCTTGCCGCCGTCGAGGCTCTCCAGCACGGCGAACTCCCGCGACCGCTCCTGCAGCAGCCGGGCGATGCGGTACAGGTAGCGCGCCCGCACGCTGCCCGGCGCGTCTCGCCAGTGCGACTCGTAGGCGGCGCGGGCCGCCAGCACCGCCCGGTCCACGTCCTCGGCGCCTCCCAGGGAGAACGTCGCCAGCGTCTCGCCGGTGGCGGGGTTGACGGTGGGCGCCAGCTGCTCGCTGCGGGCCGGAACCATCTCGCCGCCGATGAAGAGGCCGTAGACGTCCTCCAAGCGCACCAGGTCGGTGCCTTCCGGCGCCGGGGCGTAACAGTCGGGACCAAAGCCAGCCGAACCGGTGACCCTCTCGGGGACCTCAGCAGCCGCTGCGGCATCGGGCCGCGTGGCGGGCAGACGGTCGCTGGGGCCGCTCACCGCCTCACACCACCGTCTTGTCCGGCCGCGGGTAGCCGCCGTTGCCGAGACGGTCGAGTTGCAGCAGCACGTCGTTCAGCAGGCTGGAGGCGCCGATGCGGAACAGGTCGGGGTGCAGCCACGGCGCGCCGAGTGTCTCGGCCATGACCACCAAGTACTGCCAGGACTGCTTGGCTGTGCGGATTCCCCCGGCCACCTTCAAGCCCACGGCGCGGCCCTCGGCGTCGGCGTAGTCCCTGATGGCCTCGGCCATGCACAGGGCCACGGGCAGCGTCGCCGACGTGCCGATCTTGCCGGTGGAGGTCTTGATGAAGTCCGCGCCCGCGGCCATAGCCAGCATCGAGGCCTTGCGCACCGCGTCATAGGATCCCAACTCGCCGGTCTCCAGGATGACCTTCAGGTGAGCGTGGCCCGCCGCCGCCTTCGAGGCCGCCACCTCATCGAAAGCCTGCCGGTAGCGCCCGGCCAGGAACGCCGAGCGGTTCAACACGATGTCGATCTCATCCGCGCCCGCTTGCACGGCGTCGGCGATCTCATCGAGGCGCACGCCGATCGGACCGAGGCCCGCGGGGAACGAGCCCGCCACGCTGGCGACCCGCACCGGCGTACCGGCTAGGGCGGCGGCGGCGACCGGCACCAACTCCGGGTACACGCACACCGCCGCCACCGCAGGCACGTCCGGATCGGCCGGTTCGGGCCGCAGCGCCTTGGCGCAGAGCGACAGCACCTTGCCGGGGGTGTCGGCGCCTTCCAGGGTGGTGAGGTCCATGCAGCGCACCGCCAGCGTGAGCGCGGCGCCCTTGGCCGTCGTCTTGATGGACCGCTTGGCTAGGGCGCCGGCGCGTTCGGTCAGCCCCACCGCGTCGGTGGGCGTGATGGGCAGACCGGAGAGGCGTTCGGGAAGCAGTCCGACGCCCTCGTCGTGCCCTGCCAGCTCCGCCGAGGGGACCGCCCGTGTGGCCACGGTGTTCACGGGCCAGACACTAGAGCCCGCACCCCGGATTCGGACAGTCGACACCCGCCGACAGAGGTATCTCCACCCGCCTCGCGCCACCCGAACGCCGTGACCGCCGCCACCATGGCCCGGTTGCGGCGGGGCTTGCGAGCGGGGGGCAGCACCATCGGGCATGCTGAAGGTCGTGAACGTCATCATCGTCGAGCATCCCCTCGTAGCCGAGAGGCTGACCCGCCTGCGCCGCACCGACACCAAGCGAGCCGGCTTCCGGCGCAACCTGTCTGAGTTGTCCACGTTCTTGGTCTATGAGGCGCTGCGGTCTCAGCCCACCACGGCCGTCCAAATCGACACGCCGATGGCGCCGACGACCGGCGTGCAGATCACCGACCCGCCGCTGGTGGTGCCGGTGCTGCGGGCCGGGTTGGGGATGCTCGACGCCACGCTGCAGATGCTCCCGAACGCCCGGGTCGGCTTCGTGGGCGCCAAACGCAACGAGGCGACCCTGCTGCCCGACGCCTACGTCAACACCGTCCCCGAGGAACTAGCGGGCCACCCGGTGCTGGTCCTCGACCCGATGCTGGCCACCGGCGGGTCGCTGATCCACACCTGTCGACTGTTGACAGACTCCGGTGCCGGACCGATCACGGTCGTGTGCGTCCTCGCCGCACCCGAGGGCATCGAGGCGTTCCGGGCCAAAGGCTTCGACGCCAACGTATACACCGCCGCCGTCGACAGCCACCTCAACGAAACAGCATTCATCGTCCCAGGCCTAGGAGACGCCGGCGACCGCCAATTCGGCCTCGCGTAGACAGCGAGTCAGTCGTGCAAGCCCGTTAGCCACGCCAGTCTCGCCTTCAGTTGCGTCCGAAAGGGAGCTCCGCAACTGTTTGAGCCGGTAGGATTACTCGCCGCACGGGGCGGTAGAGAGAAGGGCACAGGAGATGGTCGTCACTGCCGACGAATTAGCAAGCTTGGTTGCGGTGGCCGAGAAGGCAACCGAGAATCTCGACGATCAAGCATTGCGCCGGATTGCGTTCGAACAGGGGCGAACTCCATCGGTGGTTGCGACTGGCTGATCAACTGTCCATTCAACTGCTTCGCAGGCATTGCGGAACGCGACCTCGAAACCGGTTAAGCCAAGAGGTTCAACGGTCGCGCCGTGGTGCACCGAGATCGTCGGACCGAAGTACTCGACCCACTCTGGATTGGCCGTAAGCCAGGTGCTAGTTATGTCGGCTCGCGGCGGCGAAGCCAGCGACTCGATCAGCCGGGCGACGAAACGGACACCCATCGGTGAGAGTGTCTCGATGCGGGCCTGCAGGTCAGCGAGACTTGTCGGATCGCTGGCACCCGGGGTCACCGCGTAATCCGTCGTTCGATGAGGTCCACGTACTTGGGTTTCAGTTCAATGCCAACCCAATTCCGCCCGAGTTCCTGGGCTGCGAGCAATGTCGTACCGGATCCTGCGTACGGGTCCAAGACCACTTCGCCTGGGCGGCTGGTGATCTGAATGCAGCGCCGCGCGAGGGTCATCGGCATGACCGCTGGATGGTCGTCGACGCCACCCGAGTCGCGTGGACGTGGTTCGGTATTGATGTCCCACATCGTGCGGAGCCTCCTGCCATTCGGACCCTTCATGGCAGCCACGTCGTAGTAGTAGTCCTGGTTCTTCGAGAGCAGGAACACTGTCTCGTGCGATTTCGTGGGGCGGTCTCGCACCGACTCCGGATGTGCGTTCGGCTTGTACCAGATGACCTCAGATCGCACCCACCAACCCGCGTCCTGCAGCGCGAACGCCAAGCGCCACGGCACGCCGATCAAATCCTTCGGCTTCAGACCTGCCGGAGTTGGCGGGCGAACCGACATTGCGCGCGCTCGGTTCTTACGGTCGGGTGCGCGGTATTTCCGGTTTCCCGACGTATAGCTGTCGCCGACGTTCAGCCATACGGTGCCGTCATCAGCGAGAACTCGGCGGAGTACATCGAAAGTGAGCACAATACTCTTGACGTACTCCGCGAGCCCGTCGTCACAGCCGATCTGCTCTGCAATCTCGTAGTCGCGCAGCGACCAATACGGTGGCGAGGTCACCACCGTCTGCACGCTGCGGGGAGGCAACAAGTTCAAGGCCTCGGCAGCATCTCCAGCCACAAGTACCGGCTCGTTCAGCGAATTCAGCGGAGCATCCACACCAACATCCAGCCGCGTGTGCGGCCCGACCGGCGGCGACTCCGCGCCACGCAGCGGTAGGCGCACCGGGCGTGTGTGCTCGCTTCGGCTCACGTCCCGAACCTTAGTTTCGGGTTTCGCCCCAACACGCTCTTTTGCGACCGGAAGAAGTTGGCCGACCGAGTGACTCCAATCCTCGCTCATGGGCAATCTCCAGGGGTGAGATGGGCTCAGGTCGACGATGTCGACAAGCCGGCCGTCCAGATCCGTAGCCCAGCGCATCGGACCTCGGTGGCGGTTGCGCAGAACCTAGACGCACCCTGCGACAGCACACGCGGCTACTCGTGTCAGGTTGATGACTACCTCGCCGACTGTGGTCGTCATCCGGTTGCCTGCATGGGTTCGGCGGGCCGCACTTGGCGCGCGATCTCGCTTCCGGATCGAGTCTCTGCGACCCGCAGCTCGAACGTCTTCTGCAGGTTCAGCCACAGCTGTGGCGTCGTGCCGAAGTATCGAGCCAAACGCAGGGCGGTGTCCGCCGTGACTCCGCGCTGGCCGTTCAGAATTGCCGTGACCCGATTGGCCGGTACACCGAGGGCTGCCGCAAGGGCACTGGCCGATAGCCCTCGCTCGGCTAGTTCCTCGCCCAGAATCTCCCCGGGATGCACCGGCACCATGCCGCTACCGCTGCTCATATTTCGACTCTCCTTCCGCTCATCGGTGATAGTCCACGATCTCCACGTCGTACAGCCCGTCGGTTCCCCAGTAGAAGCAGACCCGCCACTGGCGGTTGATTCTGATGCTGTGGCTGCCCGCGCGGTCGCCCGACAACGATTCCAACCTGTTGCTGCGCAGTTCGGCCAGATCCCGAAGCGACTCCGCGCTGTCCAAGAGCGTCAATCGCCGCGAGGCCTGCGCGGCGATCGCGCTGAAGCGCGGCTCGGGCTGACCCCGGTAGAAGCGCTCTGTGCGGCGATCCTTGAATCCTCGGATCATACCCCGTACCCCTTACGTAACGGGCAACCTCATCGGTTGCGGGGTTGCGATGTGCCGAGCGTCGCTGCCTGAGCGGCCGCCGCAAGCACCTCATCGCTGCTAATTCCATGAGTTTACAGGGTTATTATTTATATTCCAGCCCACACCCTGTTCCGCTCAAGGCGGATCGGGGGTTTGGAGACGCGTTCTCTATCCGACCACCGCGGCGCTTGATGGCGCTTCGGCGGCTCAGCAGGTACGTTGCTGCTCAGCGTCCCCGAGGAGTGCCCATGAAGTCGCCACCGTTTGCGTATCACCGGGCCGCCTCCGCCGCTGAGGCGGCGGCGCTGCTGGCCGAGTTCGGGGCCGACGCCCGGATCCTCGCCGGGGGCCAGAGCCTGATCCCGCTGATGAACCTGCGTTTGGCGTCGCCGGGCTGTCTCGTCGACATCACGACTGCGGCGGACCTCGACGGCTGCGGGTCCAACGGCGGCGGGCTGGACGTGGGCGCCGCGGCCCGCCAACGCAGCGTGGAGCTGCACGCCGACACGTTGGCGACAGCGCCCGCGCTGGCCGAGGCGATCGCCAATGCGGGCCAAGTGCCGGTGCGCCATCAGGGCACGGTGGTGGGCAGCATCGCCCACGCCGATCCGAGCGCGGAGATGCCCGCCGCGTTCAAGGCCCAGGGCGGCACGGTTCGTGTGCTCGATGCCAGCGGCAGCCGGGAGATCGCCTCGGAGGACTTCTTCGAGGGCTACTTCACGACGGCCCTAGCCGAAGGCGAGTTGGTGACCGGCGTGACGTTGGACGCCTGGCCAACAGGCAGCGGGCATGGGTTCCTGGAGTTCAGCGTGACCGCTGAGAGTTGGCCGATCGCCTTGGCGGCGGTGCTGATCCACGTCGCCGGCGGGACCATCGACCGGGCTTCGGTGGTGCTGGGCGGGGTGGCGGAGGTGCCGCTGCGCCGCCCGGAGGCAGAGGCGATCCTGGTGGGCGCAGCGCCGGGCGCCGCGGCGTTCGAAGCTGCGGCGGAAGCGGCGGCGATGGGCATCGAGCCGCTGTCGGACTCGTTCGGTTCGGGCGCCTACCGCAAGAAGCTGGCCCGAGTGATGACGCGGCGGGCACTCACAGCGGCCGCCGAGCGGGTGGGAGGCGAATCATGAGCACCCATGAGATCAACGTGACCGTCAACGGTGCGGCCGCCTCGGCCAGCGTGGAAGCGCGCCGCAGCCTGGTGGACTTCCTGCGCCACGACTTGGGGCTCGTGGGGACTCACGTCGGCTGCGAGCAGGGCGCCTGCGGGGCATGCACCGTGCTGCTGGACGGCCGCAGCGTGCGCTCGTGCATCATGTTCGCGGTGCAGGCCGACGGCGGCGACATCCAGACAGTCGAGAGCCTGGCCCCCGGCGCCGACCTGCACCCCCTGCAGGAGGCGTTCCGCCGCCACCAAGGCCTGCAGTGCGGCTTCTGCACACCGGGGATGCTGCTGCGCAGCCTGGAACTCATCAACGCCAACCCTGAGCTGAGCCCCGAGGAGGCCCGCGAGGGCATCTCCAGCAACATGTGCCGCTGCACCGGCTACCAGTACATCGTCGACGCGGTGCTCGACGCCGCCGCCGAAATGCGCGGCGACACGGCCGGCGGCGACACGGCCAGCGGCGACACGGCCAGCGACGGCGAGGAGGGCTGACATGACTGTTCCGAAAGTTCGCCAGCACCCCGAGCACCTGGAGTGGGTGGGCAAGTCGATCCCCCGCGTGGAGGACCCCAAGTTCCTGCGCGGCCGGGGCAACTACATCGACGACTACGAGGTGCCGAACATGCTGGAGGTGGCCGTGGCGCGCAGCACCATGGCCCACGCCAAGATCCTCAGCATCGACACCTCCGCCGCCGAGGCGGTACCGGGGGTGGTGGCCATCGTCACCAGCGAGAACGTCGCCGACCACGTGAACCCGAACCCCGACTTCGGGCCCTCGCCGGAGAGGCACACCTGGCACTGCCTCGCAGTCGACAAGGTCCGCTACATGGGCGAGGGCATCGCCGCCGTGGCGGCCACCTCTCGCGCTGTCGCCGAGGACGCCGCCGAGCTCATCGAAGTGGAATACGCGCCCCTCGAGCCGCTGACCGACATGCACGAAGCCCTCGAGGACGACGCCCCGCTGGTCCACGAGGCGTTGGGCTCCAACATCCCCTTCCAGCGCAACTTCGTCTTCGGCGACGTGGAGGGCGACTTCGCCGCCGCCGATGTGATCGTGCGGGACACGCTGCGCTGGGGACGCTCGGGCGGCCAGCCACTAGAGACCGTCGGGGCGGTCGCTGACTACGACGCCGCCACCGGGATGATGACCATCCACGCCAACTCGCTCACGTTGACGCACTTTCTGTTCACGATGGCGAACACGCTGCGGGTGCCCAGCAACAAACTGGACATTCACCCCCACCCCGCCGGCGGCAGCTTCGGGGCCAAGTTCTGGGAGGTAAAGACCGCCATCATCGCGGGCATGATGGCCCGCGTCACCGGGCGACCGGTCAAGTTCCTCCAGGACCGCCTCGACAACATCGCCAACGGCGACCACCACGGCTCCGACCGTTACTACGAGGTGGAGCTGGCCGCCCGCTCCGACGGCACGATGCTCAGCGTGCGCTACAAGGTCGTGGACAACTACGGCGCCTACATCCAGTTCGGCGTGGGCCAGCACGGCAACTCCCTCGCCCAGGCCATCGGCCCGTACCGCATGAACAGCCTCCAGTACGACCTAACCGCGGTGCTGACCAACAAGTGCCAGCAGGGTGCCTACCGAGGCTTCGGCTCGGAGGTCGGCAACTGGATTCTGGAGCGCATGGTGGACCTGCTGGCCGCCGAGTTGGACATGGACCCCGTGGAGCTGCGGCGCAAGAACTTCATCGGACCCGAGGAGTTCCCCTACTTCATCCCCACCGGCAACGTCTACGACAGCGGCGACTACGAGGCCGTTCTGGCCAAGACGCTGGAGCTGTTCGACTACGAGGGTTGGCGTCGCCGCCAGGCCGAGATGCGCGCCGAGGGCCGCCACGTCGGCATCGGTGTGTGTACCTGCCAGGAGCGCAGCGTCTTCAGCGCCACCGAGTTCTGGTTCTGGTTCGACGAGCCGGTGGCGGCGCCGGTCACCAGCGCGCCCGAGAGCGTCACGCTGCGGGTGGACCCCATGGGCGCGGTCACCGCCACGCTGTACTCCAACGCCTCGTGGGGAAACAGCGCCGAGACGATGGTGGCGCAGTTCGTGGCCGAGGAACTGGGGGTACACCCCGAGGACGTCACGATCGTCTACGGCGGCACCAGCCAAGGCATGCCCGCCACCGGCCCCGGCGGGAGTCGCTTCACGATCATGGCGTCAGGCGCCGTGGAGGGCGCCGCCCAGAAGATCCGCGCCAAAGCTGCCAAGATCGCCGCCCACCTGCTGGAGGCCAACGAGGACGACCTCGTCTGGGAGGACGGCGGGTTCGTCGTGCGCGGCAGCCCCGACCGCCGCAAGGAACTGGCCGAGATCTCCCTGGCGGCGCACATGTTCAAGCACTCGCTGCCCGAAGAGATCGAAACCGGCCTGGAGGCCGCCCACGTGCAGGACCACCCCTACACCACCATGCCCAACCCCGAGCGCACCGACCTCGGTGTGTTCTACCCGTTCGTGGGCCACGCCAGCCACATGGTGGTCGTTGAGGTGGACCCCGAGACCGGGCGGGTGGAGTTCCTGGACTACACCGCGGTCCACGACTGCGGCACGGTCGTGAACCCACGCTCGGTCGGCGGGCAGGTCATCGGCGGCACCGTGCAGGGCCTCGGCACCACGCTGTACGAGGAGTTCCTGTACGACGCCGACGGGGTGCTGCGGACGCCGTCCTTCGCCGAGTACCTCATCCCCTCCGCGCTGGACTCCCCCACGCTGCGGGTGGGCCACAACGAGACGCCCTCCCCCTACACGCCCTACGGCATCAAGGGCGGCGGCGAGGCTGGCCGCATGATGGCGCCCTCGGCCATCTGCGCCGCCATCGACGACGCCTTAGGCATCCGCATCCGCCGCCTGCCCGCCACCCCAGAGCGCATCGTGGAGATGGTCGACGCCAAGGACTGAAGGGCGACCATCACCACCGATTCCCGAGACGCCTTGCACGCCGAGGTACACGACTCCTGGACGACGGTCGCGGCGGCCGCTGCGGTGGCGCCCGGCGAGGTTCTCGAAGCGACCCTCGGCGGCGCCGAGGTGGTTGTGTGGCGCACAGACAGCGGCGTCGCCTGCGTGATGGAGGCCCGCTGCCCGCACCAGTGGTCCCACCTCGGCGGCGCCGGCGCCGTGGCGGGCGAAGAGATCGTGTGCCTGACGCACTTCTGGACCTTCGGCACCGACGGCCGGGGTTGGAAGGAGAACCTCCACGGCCGGCGCGACCGCAAGGGCGACATCGAGGTGTACCCCTGCCGGGAGGAGGCCGGGCAGATCCAGGCGCGTCGGCGGGCCCCCGGAGGCGCCGAGTGAGCGCCGCCGAGATCGTCCTGGCCATCGCCGCGGTGGCGGGCGGCGCCATCGTGCAGGGCTCGGTGGGAGTGGGGCTCTCGCTGGTGGCGGCCCCGGCACTGGTGGCCATCGACCCCTCGTTCATCCCCGGACCGCTGCTGATCGTCGGGCAGATCGTCGGCATCCGCCACATCATCGTGGAGGGCCGCCACATCGACTGGCAGGCGCTCCGGCACGCGCTCTGGGGCTTGCCGGTGGGAATCGCGGCCGGTCTCGCGGTCGTGGAATTCGTGCCCTTGCGAATCCTGGCCCTCATCGTCGGGATCCTGACCGCGGTCTCGGCTGCGGTCCTTCTCGGGGGATTCCGGCTCCCTCAGACCCGCAAGACCGAGATCGCTGGCGGACTGACATGCAGCTTCGGGGGCCTGGCCGCGTCGCTGCCAGGTGCGCCGCTGGCGATCTGCTTCAGCGAAATGCGACCTCCGGCGCTGCGCTCCACGTCTTCGCTGTTCATCGGCATCGTCGGCGTCGTGGGCATTGCGTTGCTCGCGGCGCGGGACCGCTTCGGCCTGCACGAGCTGACGCTGATCGGCTACATGGCGCCGGGGATGTTCATCGGGCTCGGCGTCTCGCGGCTGACGCGGCCGCTACTGGACCGAACGTGGTTCCGCCCGGCGGTGCTCAGCGTCGCCCTCGCCGGCGGCTTGGCGCTCATCATCGGCCAGTTGGCCTAGCGGCGACGCTGGCTTCGGCGCGGTCAGCCCCCGAAGGCCGCCAACGGGTCGGCGTGGCGGCGGTGCAGCCAGGGTTTGATGTCGTCGGTGGAGGTGACGACGTTGCGCATGCTGGCGATGTCGTCGATGGCGATCTCGATGACGTCGCCGACTTCGCTGGGGCAGTCCAGCGGCGGCACCAGGCAGGTGCCGGTGGAGAGCACCGCCCCGTCGGGAAAGGCCACCGCACAGAAAAGGCACTCCACCAGCTCCTCGAGCGTGCGCGCCAACTCGGAGGTGGACGTGGACCCAGCGAACAGCACGTCGGCGCCGCGGCTGAGCCGCAGCCGGATCGTCAGGCCGTACGGGTTGGGCACCTCCCAGGCCGGCCGCATCGCCGGCGCCAGCACGCAGGACCCGGCGAAGATCTTGGCCTGGGGGATGTACAGCGGGTTCTCACCCTCGATGGCGCGGGCGCACATGTCGTTGCACGCGCCGTAGGCCACGATCTCGCCGCCGGCGTTCAGCAACAGGGCCAGCTCTGGCTCGGGCGTGTCGTTGGCCGAGTCCGGGCGGCGCCCCACCGGCTCGCCGTCGGTGACGACCTCGTGCGCTGCACACTTGAGGAACAGCTCGGGGCGCTGGGCCTTGTACACCCGGATGTAGACGTCCTCATCGCCGCTCTCCTCGACCCGCGCCTCCTGGGACACCCGGTAGGTGACCCCCGCCCCCCACACCGGCGTGTCGCCGTCGATGGGGCTCAACAGCCGCGGCACACCGTCGACAGGCGGGTTAGCCCGAGCCGCCTCAAGTTGCTCGCGGATCGCCGCGAGCGGGTGGCGCAACAGCTCGGCCAAGGTGGCGACGCTCTCGACGGGATGGATACCCGCCTCGTCAAGCACCCCCGGCCTGGCCACCCCAGCAGCCAAGTCAACGAACCGAACGATCGACGTCATCGCAATACCCGCCGAGCCCGCAGCATCGAGCCGGCGAGCCGCGCCCTCGCCCCCGACCGGACCGAGGCGCCCATCAGTTCATAACGACGACGGAGCGCAGCACCTCGCCGTTCTCCATCTTGTGGAACGCTTCCTCCACCTCGTCGAGGGCGATGGTCTCGCTCACGAAGCCGTCCAGGTTCAGTCGCCCCTGCAGGTACAAGTCGATCAGCATCGGGAAGTCCCGGCTGGGCAGGCAGTCCCCGTACCAGGACGACTTCAGGGCACCGCCCCGGCCGAACACCTCGATGAAGGGCAGTTCGATGGTTGCGGTGGGGTTCGGCACACCCACCAGCACCACCGTGCCGGCGAGGTCCCGCGCCTCGAAGCACTGCCGGTAGGTCTCGGGCAAGCCGATGGCCTCGATGGCCACGTCCACCCCGTTGCCGCCGGTGAGCTCCCTTATGGCTTCCACCGGGTCGCCTGCGCGGCTGTTGACGGTGTGGGTGGCACCGAACTGGCGCGCCCAGTCCAGCTTGCGGTCGTCGATGTCCACCGCGATAATCGTGGTGGCGCCGGCCAAGCGGGCACCTTCGATGGCGGCGTCGCCCACGCCGCCGCAGCCGAACACGGCCACCGAGTCGCCCCGCCCCACGCCGCCGGTGTTCATGGCGGCGCCCAGGCCGGCCATGACCCCACAACCCAGCAGCCCAGCCGCCGCCGCGCTGGCCTCGGGGGACACCTTTGTGGCCTGCCCCGCGGCGACGAGCGTCTTCTCGACGAACGCTCCGATCCCCAGCGCCGGCGACAGTTCGGTGCCGTCAGCGAGGGTCATCGGCTGCTGCGCGTTGTGGGTGGCGAAGCAGTACTGGGGGCGACCACGGTCACAGGACCGGCACTGGCCGCACACCGCCCGCCAGTTGATGATCACGAAGTCGCCCGGCGCCACTTCGGAGACGCCCGACCCGACGGCCTCCACGACACCGGCGGCCTCGTGGCCCAGCAGGAACGGGAAGTCGTCGTTGATGGCGCCCTCGCGGTAATGCAGGTCGGTGTGGCACACCCCGCAAGCCTGGATCGCCACGAGCGCCTCACCGGGCCCCGGGTCGGGCACCAAGACCGTCTCCATCTCCACCGGTTCGCCCTTGGACCGGGCGATCACGCCGCGCACGCTCTGGGTCATGACAAGGCTCCCTCCGCGCTGCCTTCAGATATCGGGCAGGTTAGCCCCGCCGGAATCGCCGGTCCGAACGCCCCGGCGGCGCGACACGACGCCGCACGGCGCTACACGTCGAGGAAGCGCCCCACCGCGAACAGCGAGCCCAGCACCCCCACCGCCGCGCCGATCCCGGTGACGAGCAGCGAGGTGTTCCACACCACCGCGCTGTCCACCACGAGGGACCGAAGCAGCTCCAGGTAGTCCTCCTGCACGAACCCGGCCATAAGGTTGTTCATGAGGAACAGCATGGGGATCGCCAACGCCCCGCCGATTACCCCCTGCACGGTGCCCTCCACCATGAACGGCAGCCGCACGTACCAGTTGGAGGCGCCCACCAGTTTCATCACCTCAATGTCCTGGCGCCGGGCGAAGATGGCGGTGCGGATGGTGTTGGCGATCAGCATCAGCGCGGCGAGCAGCACGACGATGGCGATGACCAGCACGAACACGCTGACCTTCTGGCTGTTCTGCTGGAGGGTGCGGATCACCTCCACGGGCAGGGTCACCTGCCGCACGCCCGGTCGGGTCTCGAACTGCGCCGCGAGCGCCTCGATCACATCCGCGTCGCCCACGGTGGGCTTCACCCGGTAGGACGGCGGCAGGATCTCCGGAGTGACGTTCTCGATCAGTTCCGGGCGGTCGGCGAACTCGGTGATGAACTCGTTGAAGGCGCCCTGCTGGTCGACGTAGTCGTAGCCGCCGATCTCGGGGTTCTCCTCGAGGGCGCTGCGCACAGCGGCGTGCTGGGCCTCCTCGGCGTCGGCGTTCATGAACACGATGAACTCGATGCCGCCCTGCCAGCGCCCCGTGGCCTGCTCCACCCCCTCGCGGATCAACAGCGACGAGCCGAACAGCGTCAGCGACACCCACACGGCGACGATCGTGGCCGCGAACAGGGTGACGTTCCAGCGCAAGTTGCCGCGCGTCTCGCGGAAGACGTAACCCAGGGAGACCGCCACAACGCGCCTCTAGGTGTAGCGGCCTGCGGCGGTGTAGCGGCCCCGGGCCTCGTCGCCGGTGAGCCGGCCCCTGTCGAGCCGCAGCACCCGGCGGCGCGCCGCGTTCACGATGTGCTGGTCGTGGGTCGCCATCACGACGGTGGTGCCCCGCTTGTTGATCTCGGCCAGCAGCCGCATGATCCCGTTGGAGGTGTCGCCGTCAAGGTTGCCCGTCGGCTCGTCGGCCAAGAGGATCGGCGGTCGATTGACGAAGGCGCGGGCGATCGAGACGCGCTGCTGCTCCCCGCCGGAGAGTTCGTGGGGGAAGCTGTGAGTCTTCTTGGAGAGCCCCACCAACTCCAAGAGCGACGGCACCTGGGTGCGCACCTGATGGCGGGACCGCCCGGTGACCTCCAGAGCGAACGCCACGTTCTCATAGACGGTGCGGTTGGGCAGCAGTTTGAAGTCCTGGAAGATGCAGCCCACGAGCCGGCGCAGCTTGGGCACGCTGGAGCGGGGCAGGGCGCCCACCTCCTTGCCGGCGATCCACACCGCGCCCTGGTCGGCGGTCTCCTGGCGGTTCAGCAGCTTCAAGAACGTGGACTTGCCCGACCCCGATGGGCCCACGAGGAACACGAACTCGCCTTTGCTGATCTTGCAGGACACGCCGTAGAGGGCGAGCACCTCGCCCTTGTAGATCTTGGTGACCTGATCCAACTCGATCATGAGACGCCGGCCTGCCGCACTCCGCTCACCGATCTCCGCTCTCTCCGATGCTGGCGCGCCGGGGATGTGCCGGCCAGATCACGCTACCACCGCGCCCCGCCGGCTCGGCGGAAGCCGCCCCGGCCGAACACGGCCGGAGCGCATGCGTTAGCATGCCGCCTTGACGGCCCCGGAAAACCCGGCGTCGAGCCGACAGTGAATTGACATGGCCCACGACGGCGACCACATCATCGACCTCGACGGGGTCTACAAGATTTTCGGGCCCCAGCCTCGCGGGCGGGCCTACGACCTGCTGCGTTCGGGCGCCTCCAAGGACGAGGTGCAGGCCGAGACCGGCCATGTCGTCGGCCTCGACGACGTCAGCTTCACGGTGCTGCGAGGCGAGGTGTTCGTGGTGATGGGCCTCTCCGGCTCGGGCAAGTCCACCGCCATGCGCACCGTCAACAAACTGATCGACATCACCGCCGGCTCGATCACCGTCGCCGGCACCGACGTGCAAGCACTCGAGGGAACCGAGCTGCAGGCCTTCCGTCGGACCCACATGGGCATGGTGTTCCAGCATTTCGCGCTCTTCCCGCATCGCAACGTCATCGACAACGTGGGTTACGGGCTTAAGGTGCAGCGAGTGGCCCGCGACGAGCGCGACGCTGCGGCGCTGCGGGCGCTTTCGCTGGTGGGCCTCGGCGCCTACGCCTCCAACATGCCGGCCGAGCTCTCCGGCGGCATGCAGCAGCGGGTCGGGCTGGCCCGCGCCCTCGCCTCAGACCCGGACATCCTGCTCATGGACGAGGCCTTCAGCGCGCTCGACCCGCTGATCCGCCGCCAGATGCAAGACGAGCTCATGGAGATCCAAAGCGAGCTCCACAAGACGATCCTGTTCATCACCCACGACCTGAACGAGGCGCTGCGCATCGGCGACCGGGTGTGCATCATGAAGGACGGAGCGGTCGTCCAGGTGGGCACCCCCACGGAGATCCTCACCGAGCCCGCCACCGGCTACGTGGCGGAGTTCGTGCAGGATGTGGACCAGGGCAGGGTGATCCTTGTGGACGAGGTAATGCTCCCGCCGGCGCCCGTGGCGGCCAACGCCACCCCGGCGGAGGCGCTGGCGAGAATCGGCGAGCGGGCGGGGGCGTTCACCGTCGACCGCCGCGGCGTCCCGGCAGGGGTGCTAACCGCCCCCGACGCGGTGCGCGCCGCCGCTGACGCGGCACCCGACGTGGCCGCCGCCCTGCGGACCGACTTCGCCACCTGCGCCCGCGGCAGCACCCTCAACGAGGTGTACGCCCAGGCCGGGCGGGGTCTGCCCATCGCGGTCTGCGACGAGAAGGGATCGCTCATCGGCAACCTGGACCCGCGCCGCATCATGGAGGAGATGGGCCGCGTCGAGCGCCTGTCGGAGCGCTTCGAGCGAGAGGTGTACATGTGAAGGTTCTGGCTCAGGACCCCGCTCCGGGCGTCGCCGACAACGCGGTCTTGGACCAGTGGACGATCACGTTCGGCGCCTGGATCGACCAGATGGTCCGCTGGATCGATCAGAACATGGCACCGGTGCTGGACGTCATCGAGTGGCCCTTCACGTTCCTGTTCCGCAACTTCGTCTTCGGCTCCGGCCACCATCCCTTCTGGGAGATCTCCGACATGCCCTGGATCGCGGTGTGCGCCATCTTCCTGGTCATCGGCACCTTCACGCGGAACATCCGGGTCGGCGTGACCGTCGCCCTCGCCCTCGCCGGCTGCGGCATCCTCGGCGCCGAGTACTGGAAAGAGACGGTCATCACCCTGGGCATCATCATCGTCGCTGTGGTGCTGTGCGCCGTTATCGGCATCCCCCTCGGCGTGCTTTGCGGCCGCTTCGACGGGGTCTGGAACGTGGTCCGGCCGGTCTTGGACGCCATGCAGGTGGTCCACCCGTTCATCTACATGCTGCCGATCATCTTCTTCTTCGGCATCGGCCCGGAGCCCGCCACGATGGTGACGATGGTGTTCGCGCTGCCGCCGCTGATCCGGCTCACGAACCTCGGCATCCGTCAAGTGCCCGCGGACGTCGTGGAGGCCAGTCGCGCCTACGGGGCCTCCGAGGGCCGGGTGCTGCGAGACGTGCAGCTCCCGTTGGCCCGCCCGGCGATCATGACCGGCCTCAACCAGACGCTGCTGCTGTCGATCTCCATGCTGGGCATCGCCGCCATCATGGCCTCCGGCGGACTGGGGCGGCCGGTGTTCCAGGCGGTCCAGAACCTCGACACGGCCCAGGCTGCGTCCTCGGGCCTGGCGCTGTTCATCGTGGCGGTGGTCCTCGACCGCATCTCCCAGACCGAGGCGAGCGACGGCGAGTTCCTGCTGACCCGCATCCGCAAGGCTTGGCGGCATCGCCGCGACCCCGAGGCGCTGCTGCCCGCCGCGGCGACCATCGGCGCGGTGGCGGCCACCGAGGCTGTGCCCGCGCCCGCCCGCGCCCGCGAGCGGCGCAGCGCCGCGGCGGCCCTGGCGGGGGCGCTGCTGGCGACGTTGGCGGTGTTCCTGCCCTGGGGGGCCGACTCGGGGCTGATCTCTGGCTACGCCCGCTTCGCCGATCTTGACCTCGGCGGGCGGAGCTTCAACGGGCTGGCCGCCGAAGGCGGCTCGGTGTACGGCTACGGCGTCCTGGGCTTCAGCCTGTTCGTCGCCGCCGCCGCGTTGGCCACCTTGCGCGGGCCGAGCCGCTTCGGGCGCCGACTGGGCGCCGACGGCGCCATGGTCTGCGCCCTCGGTGCCTTTACCTGCACCGTGGCCTACCTCTGGGGCTCGCCGCCAGAGGCGAGCGCCGCCTACCGCGACCGCGCCGGCGTCTGGCTGGCCCTGATCGGCTGCGCATTGGCGACGGCGGGCGCCGCCGCATGGGTCTGCCGCGCCCCGTTCAGCCCGCGGCGCCCGCTGCCGCGGGTGATCGCCGTCGGACGCATCGCCGGCGCGGCCGCGGCCGTGTGCCTCGTGGTCATCTCCGGGTTCTCGGGATGGACCTTCGACGAGCGGGCACAGTCGGTGGTGACCCCCGAGCTGGAAGCGGAGATCGAGGAGCTGCGGCGGCAGGCCGAGGCGGACCCGGCGCTGCGCAACGAGACGGCGCTGAAGATCACCGCCCTCGTCAACGAAGCCGAACGCAGCCAGCGGATCATCACCGACGGGTTCACCGACCGGGGACCGAGGTTCGGCTTCTTGGCGCTCATCGTGGTCGCCCTCGGCGCCGCTAGCGCGCTCGCGGCTTCGGGCCTCGCCGGCCACGACGAGCGGCGCAAGTGGCGTTGGAGCACCGTCACCGCCGGGCTCGGCGTCGGGCTGACGATGATCGCGGCCGCGTGGATTGGGACCCTGACACGGGTCGCCGACCCCAGACTGCTCACCGGCGCGGGCGCCTTCTTGTGCCTTCTGGCAGGGCTGGTGCTCCTAACGACGACTCGCTCGGTGCTGAACGAGTTCCGCCGCTCCGAGGTGTACCTGGAGATCCACGACGGAAACCCCGCCCACTCCGATGCGGCCGGCGCCGCGTACCCGCTGGCGCAGGCAGCCGACTAGTCTCTCTGCGACCAGGGGTGCGCGACCGTGGACCCGTTGCCAAGCAAGCTCGTTCAAGGGGAGAACTCGCAATGACACTGTCAAGCAGGAAACTGATTTCAGCGGGGGTCGCGCTCGCCGCGACGCTCGCGCTAGTGGCCGCTTCGTGTGCCACTGAGGACACCGCGGCGCAGGACGCCGCCGCAGCCGCCTCGGGCAACGCGTCCGCGGCGCTGGCAGCCGCTCAGGGCGCGCAAGCCGGCGCCGACGCGGCCGACGCCAGGGCCGCAGCCGCAGAGGCAGAGGCCTCCGCAGCCGGCGCCGCAGCCGCAGCCGCCGCGGCAGCTGCGGCGGAAGCGCAGGCAGCCGCCGACCTAGCCCAGGCCACGGCCTCGGGCAGCGCGGATGCCATCGCCGAAGCCGAAGCCGCGCTAGCAGACGCCCAAGCGGCCGCCGAGGCCGCCGGCGAGCAGGCGGCTGCCGCGCAGCAAGAGGCCGCCGCGGCACAGGAAGAAGCCGCCGCGGCGCAGCAAGAGGCAGCATCCGCCCAGCAGGAAGCAGCAGCGGCACAGGAAGAAGCAGCAGCGGCACAGGAAGAAGCCGCGTCGGCCCAAGCCCAGCTGGAGGAGATGGAGGCGGCCGCGATGGAGGCCTACATGCACCCCGGCGCCGGCGTCTCAGTCAACCAGGGTCGAGCCAGCTGGTCCACGGGATACATGCAGGCCGCGATCTTCCACCACCTTTTGGAGGAGCTCGGCTACGAGGTGAGCGAGCCGGCCGACAACGAGCTGGGGAACGACATCTTCTACGTGGCGCTCGGCGAGGGCGAGTTGGACTTCTGGGTCAACGGCTGGATCCCCAACCACCTCAAGTTCTTCGAGGCCGAGCTGTCAGACGGCACCACTGTCGCCGACAACGTGTCGATCGTCGGCTGGGAGATCCCCGCCGCCGGGCTGGAGGGTCTGCTGACCAACAAGGACATCGTCGAGGAGTACGGCATCAACACGGTCGGTCAGATCAACGACGACCCCGACCTGGTTGCTCTCTACGACGCCACCGACACCAACCCCGGTGACGGCGTGGTGCAGCTACTCGTGTGCCCCGACGGGTGGACCTGCGACGACATCTTCGCTGAGACGGTGGAGTTCAACGGCTGGGAGAACCTCGAAGTGGTACGGGCCGGCTACGACGCCATGTTCGCCGACGCGGTCGCCAAGATCGAGGACGGCGATCCCGTCATCGTCTACTCCTGGTCGCCCAGCGGCTACCTGACCTCACTGATCCCCGGCAACAACGTCGTGTGGCTCTCCGTGGGCGGCGCCGAGAACGTCCTCGACGGTTCGACGGCCGGCGGATTCAACTTCGCCGACCTGCCCCCGGCGGCGCTCGGTCCCGAGTATTGCACCAACGACCCGTGCTACACGGGCTGGCCCGCAGCCGACATTCGGGTCGTCGCCAACAACGATTTCCTGGCGGCCAACCCGGCGGCTAAGGAGCTGTTCGAGCACGTGACCCTCAGCGTGGTGGACGTCGCTCTGCAGAACGTGCGCTACGACGGCGGCGAGAACACCACCGCGGACGTGAACCGTCACGCCAGCGAGTGGATCGAGGCCAACCGGGCGACAGTCGACGAGTGGCTGACCGCCGCCCGCGACGCCGCCTGAGCCACCGGCCAGCGGGCGCCGCCCCGCCGCACTGAACCGAAGAACACAACCGGGGCGGGCCTTTCCGGGCCCGCCCCGCCGCGTCCACTGCTCACGCGCCGTAGAGCGCACGATCTCGCCATGCCGAGCCGCCAATAAACGGATCCCGAGTTCCCCGCCGGCCCTGACGACTCGACCAGCGCTCAGCGCGGCGACGGGGCGGAGCCGGGGACGATTCCCTCCGGCAGGCCCATCACGTGGGCGGCCACGTCCTCGGGCCTCGCCAGCCACACGTCGTCGCGCCGCGCCGCGATGTGCTCGAGGGCGGCGCGCAGGTGCTTCAGCCGGAAAGGCTGGCCGACCAGGAAGGTGTGCAGCGAGACGGAGTACACCAGCGGCTGCTCGTCGGCGAGGCGGAGCATCTCGTCGAACTGGTCCATCATCATCTCCGCGAAGACCGGCGCGGAGTGATGCCGCCGCACGTAGACACCCACATCGTTCAGTTCCAGCGGGTACGGGATGCTCAACAGCGGCCCCGACCGTGTCCTGAGCCAGATCGGCTGGTCGTCGCACGGCGACTGCAGCGTGTACTGGTAACCGGCCTCCACGAGCAGGTCGCTAGTGACCGCCGACTCGGCGATGTAGGGGCCCATCCAGCCGCTCGGGCGGCGGCCCCAGTGCTGTGTGATGACCTCGGTGGTCTCGGCGATGAGGCGGGCCTCGTCGGGCTCCCAGAGGCCGTCGCTGCGTTCGGAGTTCGTCCGCCCGTGGGCGATGATCTCGTCACCGCGCTCGACGATCTTGGCCACGATGTCGGGGTAGAGCTCCATCACCGTCGAGTTGACGTTGTGCGACCACGGGATGTCCAACTCGTCGAATGTGTCGAACATGCGCCAGATGCCGATCCGGTTGCCGTAGTCCCGCCAGGCGTAGCTCCGGTAGTCGGCCGGCGCGCTCACCGCCGAATCGTTGAGACCCAGACCCGCCTTGTAGGCGAAGTGCTCGACGTTGTTCGACAGGCAGACGGCCAGACGGGTGCCGTTGGGCCAGTCGTAGGGAACGCGGTCCTTGATCGACACGTAGTCGTAGCGGTCGTTCGCCGGGAGCTTCATGCGAAGAACTCCTCGAAGTACTCGGCGATCTCATCGGCGGCGGTCGTGAAGAGCTCCAGCACGTCGGTCAGGTCCGGCCGCGAGACGACGCGGGTGTGAGCCGGCAGCAACGGCATCGCCCGAGCTGTCTGGGCGGTCAGATCGTCGTGGACGTCGACTACCAGGAACGGTTGGCGGATCTTCGAGACGAACTCGCCGGTCGGATGGTCGAAGACGGCGTGGTACGTCATCCAGGGATCGGGCTGCGCCCCCAGATGATCCATCATGAACTCGTGCAGCAGGTCCGGTGACCAGGCGCGCGAGCGCTCAGCGGCGCCCCCGAACCCACCGTCACGCCACCACCGCCAGTACCAGTCGAGATGGGTGCCGTCGGCCTCGGGCCTGGGTTCGTGCAGGTAGTTGTCCTTGTACTGGGGGATCTCCTCCGGCGAGAACACCGGCACGGTCACCACGGCGATCCGCCGGATCCGGTCCGGGTAGCGCACCGCCAGATCGATCGCCTCGCACGAACCGGTGTGGACACCGGCGACGTCGAACTGGCCGACTCCCATGGCGTCGAGCGCCTCCAGGGTTGCGTCGGCGTAGTCACCCAGCGACAGCCCGGCCCGCGGGTGGTCCGAGCACCCGAACCCCAGCCGGTCCGGCACAATCACCCGCCTCCGGGCCGACAGCCGCGGCGTGATGTGGCGGTACATGCGACCCGACGAGAGGCCCATGTGCAGCAGCACGAGCGGTGGCTCACCCTCGCCGTTGCTGCGCACGTGCAGATGGCCGTGACGGGTGCTGATGAGCTTGCGGCTCGTTCCCTCCGCTTCCAGCATCGTGATCCCCTCCGCCGCAGGCCCCTCCGCCGCCGGCATCCGGTGCGCGGGGTACTGTACCCCACGTCCTGCACCCGGACTGTTGCTAGGGGGTCCAATGAGGCGAGGGTACGCCGACACCGCGGTCGGGCAGGTTCACTACGTCGAGGCCGGCGAGGGCCCCCCGTTGATCCTGCTGCACCAGACCGCCAGCAGTTCGGTCATGTGGCTGCGGGCGATCCCCTACTTCGCCGAGCGCTACCACACGATCGCCATGGACACGCCCGGGTTCGGGATGTCCGACCATCCCGCCGAGCAACCGACCGAGGGCATTCCGTACTACTCCCAGGCCGTCATCGGCCTGCTGGACCATTTGGGGTACCGGCAGGCGAACATCGTCGGGTTCCACACCGGCGCCAGCATCGCGGTGGACGTGGCGGCCCACTCTCCCGAGCGGGTCAAATCGCTCGTGATCGCACCGATCCTCGCTGTGGACGACCAGGCCGAGCGCGACGACTGGCTGTCCCGTGACGACTTGAAGTCGGGCTGGGTGCCCGACGGCAAGGGCGAGTTCCTGGCGAACGACATCCTGGACTACGTCGCTCACTTCGCCACCGAGAACGACGGCGAGACATACCTCCGAGAGCTCATCGCCAAGCTGCAGGCCGGGCCGAACTACTGGTGGACGTACGTGGCGGTCGTGCAGTACGACCACTACGCGGCGTACCCCAAGCTGCAGTGCCCGGTACTGGTCCTCAACGTGACCGAGGAGGTTCTGTACTCCTACACCACCAAGGCGCACGCCGCGATCCCCCACAGCGAGTATGTGGAGATCCCCGGCCCCGAGCCCAACATCCGCGGCTGGGTGGCAGTCGTGCCGGAGTTCCCGAAGGAATTCTCCGACGCCGTGATGTCCTTCGTGGACCGCGTCGAGGGAGAGTGACCAGTCCGGCGCGGGTGCCCTGACCGCGCATGACAGCCGAACGATCCCACTGGTGGGTGACCGCAGCAGGAGCACTCACCAGCCTCGTCCTGAATCTCGACCAGGCGACGGTGCTGCTGGGGGCGCCGACCATCGCCGAGGCGCTCGGCGCCGACCTCTCGGCAACCCAGTGGATGTTCTCGGGATTCCTCCTTCCGTTGGCGGCACTGGTCATGCTGGGGGGCGGCCTGACGGACCGCTTCGGCGCCTCGCTGATGCTCCGCTCCGGACTGACGCTCTTCATTGCCGGCACCGTCGGCAGCGCCTTCGCCGGCAGCATGGGACTGTTGATCGGCCTGCGGGCGGTGTCGGGCACCGGAGCCGCGCTGGCCTTCCCGGCCTCGGTGGCGCTGCTGCGTGTGCACCTGCCGGCCGGGCGGCCGCTCAACATTGCGCTGGGCCTGTGGTTCACCGGCGCGCTCGGGGGTTCGGCGATCGGCCCCCTCATCGGCGGGCTGCTGCTGCGGGCCTGGCCGTGGTGGTCGATCTTCTGGCTGTCGTGCGGCTTCGCACTGGCCGCCCTTGTACCCGTGCTGATCGGAGTGCGGGAGGATCCGGCACCCTCGGCTGCAACCGACCTTCGCGTGCTGCCCAGTCTTGCGGGCGCGGTCGGACTGGCCCTGCTGATCTGGGGCCTCATCAGCGCCGGCCAGGAGGGCTGGGGCTCCGGCTCGGTGTTGTGGCGGATGCTCGGAGGACTCGGGGTGCTGGCGCTCATGACAGCGGCCCTGCGCCGCGGGGCCGGCTCCCGCCCCGAGGTGGGGATCGACCGCCGGCGCCTCGCCGCGGGCCTCATCATCATGCTGCTGGCGATCGTCTCGGTGGTCGGGACGATGTTCTTCGTGATCACCTACCTGCAGGGCATACTCGGTTTCTCGCCCCTGGTGGCGGGTGCCGCGTTCATGCCCTTCGGCGTCGTGGCCGCCCTGATCTCCCCCTTCGCCATGCGCCTGCTGGAGAGGTTCGGCTTCGGCCGCATGCTGGGATCGGCCGTGCTGTTGGAGGTGGCCGGCCTGGTGCTGGTCTCCCGGATGACCCCCACATCGCCCTACCCCGTCGTCGGCATCGCCCTGGCGCTGGTTGGGGGCGCCATGTCGGTGTTCCCGGCGGTCTCGCTTCATCTGGCGCTCAGCGCCGCGCCAGCCTCCCGCGGCGGGATCGTCTCGGGCGCGCACACCGTGGCGATCCAGCTCGGCCAACTCCTCTCGATCGCCATCATCGGCTCGCTGGTCGCCTCGCGGGTCGGCGGCATCTACCGCTCGCTGCTGGGAGACGCCGGTCTCGACCCGGATGTGCCCAGCGAGATCACCACCGACCTGGCGTTGGGGCGCAGCGCCGCGCCCCCGGGCGTCTCGGAGGCGGACGGCCTGCTCTACAAGATCGCCGGCGAGAAGGCGTTCACCACCGCCGTGGGCCAGGCCGCCCTGATCGTGCTGGCCGCCATCGCCGTGGTGGCCGTCGCCGCGCTGGCCGTCCTACGGCCGAAGCGCGACCACTCCCCGGCGGTCAGCCGGACGGAGCCGTCAACTCCCTGAGCCGATCGATGACCGCTTCCGTCGACATGACGTCGGCGTACTTGGCGTCGAGGTCGAACAGCCCCACGTCGTGGCTGGCGCCGATGCGGTCGTAGACGCACTCCTCAGCCACGATCGTCCGGAAGTTGTAGGAGAAGGCATCCACGGCCGTGGCCCGGATGCAGCCACTGGTCGTGCAGCCGACGAGGATCACCGTGTCCACACCGAAGTCCACGAGGTAGCTCACCAGGGCCGTGCCGAAGAAGGCGCTGGCGTGGCGCTTGGGCAACAGCACGTCGCCCTCCTCCGGAGCCACCTCGGCCACGAACTCGTAGCCCCGGTCGCTAATGGATGTGATCTGCGGGTTGATGCTGCCGAAGCGCCCCGCGTCGACGGCCTTCTTGGGTGCCACGTACGGATAGACGATCGGAATTCCGGCCGACCGCGCGGCGCCGATGAGCCGGGCGATGTGGGGGATCGCCGCCCACGCCCTGTGGCCGCAGGCCGTCGGGTACATGGTGGTGATGGCCTCGCGGATCGGCGCCGGGCGGTCGCCGGCTGTGCGGTACTGCACGTCGATGACCAGCAGCGCGGGACGTTCGCCGAAACCCGAGGGACCGCCGAATCCCGACAGCTCGTACACATCGAGGTCATCTCCGGGGATCGACGCCAGCCACGACCGCCGGCCCTCTGGCTGCCCGCTCATGAGTTCTCCCCCTTGCTCGGTGGATTCATTGCTTGGTGGATTCAGTGCTCAGTCGTTTCAGTGCTCAGTCGGTTCATTGCTCAGTCGGTTCTCGAGGTCGTCGAACCGCTCCAGATCCACGAGGGCCTGACGCTGCGCCCATCCGAGCACCCGGTCGCCTAACTCGACGGAGTCGCCGTGCTCGTACAGGTGCGCCAGGGCGTCCTCACCGGCCTTGAGCATGACCCGCAGCAGCAGGTTGGCATGCAGGATCAGCCGGTAACCCATCTCCGCCAGTTCCTCGCGGGGCAGCTGCGGGGTCTTGCCGCCCTCCACGACGTTGAGCAGCACGGGCGTGCCCCCCAACTCGGCGGGAATCCGGCGCATCTCCTCCACCGTGCGCGGCGCCTCCACGAACAGGACGTCGGCGCCGGCCTCTGCGTAGAGGCGCGCCCGGCGGATCGCCTCGTCGAAGCCCAGCACCGAGCGGGCGTCGGTCCGGGCGATCAGGACCAGGTCGGGATCGGCGCGGGCGCTGAGCGCGGCGTCGATCCGGGAGATCATCTCTCCCGGCGCCACGAGTCGCTGCCCGGCGAAGTGCCCGCACCGCTTCGGCATTGCCTGATCCTCGATCGCCACGGCGGCGGCGCCCGCCCTCTCCAGCAGGTGAACTGTGCGCATGACCGACAGCGGCCCGCCGAAGCCACAGTCGGCGTCCACGATGACCGGAATGGCAACGGCGTCGCAGATTCTGGCGGCGCCCTCCACCACCTCGGTCATCGAGACCAAACCGATGTCCGGCAGCCCGAACTGTGAGTTGGCGAGCCCCGCCCCGGTCACGAAGCAGCAGTCGAAGCCTGCCCGCTCCACGAGGCGGGCAGACAGGGCGTTCACCGCGCCGACCACAATCGTGGCCTGCGGACGCGCCAGCAGAAACCGCAGGGCGGCACTACTCGACGGGATCGGCGGACCTCCGAGACCGTGGGGGATTCTCGAGCCGCCGCCCTCGCCGCGGACCATCAACGCCGCCGGGCCCCAGCCCGTCCGCGCGTCCCTAGCGCCGAGAGTACGGTTGCAACTCGTGCGGGTGGCCGTGCGGGAGCCCAAGAGAAAGACAGCGTTGTGAGGGCGCGGCAATGGGCGTGGCTCATCGTAAAGCGCGTCCTCTTCATGGCCCCGATCCTATTCGGCGTGGCGACAGCGACTTTCTTCCTCACCCGGCTGGCCGGCGGCGACCCGGCCTATCTGGTCGCCGGCTCCTTCGCCACCGAGGAGGTGATCGCTAGCGTCCGAGCCCAGCTCGGCACGGACCGCCCGCTGGGCGAGCAGTACGGCGAATTCCTCAGCGACACCATCCGGGGCGATCTCGGCACGTCACTGTTCACCGACCGCCCCGTCACCACCGACCTGGCCGACCGACTGCCCGCCACCTTGCAGCTAGTCACCCTCGCCCTGGCCTTCTCCCTGGTCTTCGGGCTGGCGTTGGGCAGCTACGCGGCCCACCGGCGGGGCAGGGCAGGCGACAGAGCAGTCCGCTTCGGCAGCTTCTCGGCGCTCTCGGTGCCCGACTTTTGGCTAGGGCTGGTGCTGCTGTTCGTCTTCTTCTTCAAACTCGACATCGCGCCGGGCCCCACGGGCCAGATCGCAGCGGGCGGACCGGCGCCCCAAGACGTCACCGGCGCCGTGCTTTTCGACGCGATGATCACCCTGAACGGCGCGGCCTTCAAAGCGTCGCTGCATCAAATCTGGCTGCCGCTCATGACGATGGTGCTCATCTTCACCGCACCCATCGCCCGCCTGGCCCGCTCGGCGGCCATCGAGTCGCTGACTTCGGACTCCATTCTCTTCGGACGGGCCTGCGGGCTGTCGAACCGCAAGCTCTGGACCTACGCCACCCGCGGCGCCCTGCCCCCAGTGGTGACCTTCGTGGGGATCCTCTTCAGCGTGCTGCTGGGAAGCGCCGTGCTGGTCGAGACGGTGTTCTCCTGGGGGGGTGCAGCCCAGTACGCCGTTAACGCCATCCGCCAGAGCGACTTCCCGGCCGTGCAGGGGTTCGTGCTGGTTGCCGGGGCGCTGTCGGTGGCCATCTTCTTCGTGGTCGACCTGCTCTACCGGGTCATCGACCCCCGGGTGCGGCTGTGACCCCCCCTCCGGAGACGGACGCCACCCCCGCGACCGCCAGCGGCACCGCGGCGGACTTCGTCCTGCCGCGGCACGCCGACAGCTTCGGCCGGAGGCTGCGGCGGCGCCTCAACCCTCCGCTGCTGTGGGGCGCGTTCATCATCTTCGTGCTCGCGCTGGGCGCTTACGTGGTGCCGGCGATCTGGCAGTTCGGCGCCGAGGCCGCCAACCCGCGCGAGGCGCTGCTGCCGCCCAGCGCCCGGCACCCCTTCGGGACCGACCGCTCGGGCTTCGACATCTTCGTGCGGGTGTTTCACGCCCCACGGATCGACTTGACCATCGTGGTGCTCGGCGTCGGCCTCGGGGCGCTGATCGGCATCGTCCTGGGAGTCGCCGCCGGCTTCTCCCGTCGCCTCATGGGCGAGTTCTCGATGCGCCTCGCCGACATCGTGCAGGCCTTCCCGCTGCTGATCCTGGCCATCGCCCTAGTGGCCCTCGGCGGCAACAACCTGACCAACGTGGTGTTCGTGCTGGCCTTCGTGAACGCGCCGGTGTTCTTGCGTCTGGTCCGCAGCCGCGTGCTGACCGTGCGCGAGCAGCGCTACATCGCCGCCGCGGCGGCGCTGGGCAACTCCACGACGCGTCTCGTGTTCCGCCATGTGCTGCCGAACTCGCTCGGACCCGCCGTCGTGCAGTTCGGCATCTCAATGGGCTACGGGATCCTCACCCTGGC
Organism: Acidimicrobiia bacterium; assembly: GCA_009840735.1. Taxonomy (GTDB): domain Bacteria; phylum Actinomycetota; class Acidimicrobiia; order Acidimicrobiales; family CATQHL01; genus VXNF01. Next base: position 37,390 of record VXNF01000102.1, read on the forward strand.
GGGCTTGGCCTACCTGGGCGTGGGAGTGCAGGTCCCGACGCCCGAATGGGGTTCGATGATCCTCGGAGGCGCCAGCTACATCACAACCGGCCAGTGGTGGATATCGATCTTCCCGGGCATCTTCCTGGCCATCGCCGTGTTCGCATTCAACCTGCTCAGCGAGGGGATCGAGCAGGCTCGGGAAGTGCATCTGCGGTGACCGGACCAGCCCTCGCCGTGAGGGAGCTCAGCGTAGAGATAGCCGGGCGCGATGGTGTCGCCTCCGTGCTGGACGGCGTCGGCCTCGCCCTCGCGAGGGGCCGGATGCACGGGCTCGTGGGCGAGACCGGCTCGGGGAAGTCGATGACGGCGCGCTCGGTCATCGGGCTGTTGCCGCCGGGCGGGCGGGTCACCGCGGGCTCGGTGCAACTCGGCGGGCGAGAGTTGCTCGGGCTCGACGCCGACGAGCTGCGGGAGCTGCGCGGCGCGGCCATCGGCATGGTGTTCCAGAACCCCCGGACCGCGCTGTACCCGTTGATCACCGTCGAGACCCAAATGGCAAACGTGCTGAAGGCGCATCTGAACCTGGACCGGCGCGGGCGCGCCGCCCGGATCCGCGAGCGGCTGCGCCTCGTCGGCGTCGACGACGTGGACCGGATCGCCCGGTCGTACCCCCACGAGTTGAGCGGCGGTCTGGCGCAGCGGGCGGTGATCGCCACGGCGCTGCTCTGCGATCCGGAGGTGCTGATCGCCGATGAGCCCACCACCGGCCTCGACGCCACGATCCAGCGCCAAATCCTGGAACTGATCGCCTTCTTGCAGTCGGAGTTGTCGCTGTCGGTGCTCATCATCACCCATGACTTGGGCATCATCGCCCAGTACTGCGACACCGTCTCGGTCATGCACGACGGGCGGGTCGTCGAGGACGGCGAGATGCGCCGGGTTCTGCTGTCGCCGCAGCACGACTACACCCGACGGCTCATCGCCGCCTCGGACCTGCGCGAGCTGCGCAACGAGCGAGCAGCGAGCGCCGGCCGATGAGCGACCCGTCGCACGGCGCCGCGGCGAGCGACGGCACCGTCGCCGTCGCCGTGACAGGTCTGAACAAGACCTTCGGCACCCGGCGCGGCGTGCCCGACGTCGTCGCCGCCGAGGACGTCGGCTTCACGGTGCCCTACGGGCGGACCCTCGGCATCGTGGGCGAGAGCGGCTCGGGGAAGTCGACCGTCGCCCGCTGCATCCTGGGGCTCACCCCGGTTGATTCCGGCAGGATCGAGGTGCTCGGCCGTTCCATCGCCGACGCTCCGGCCCGGGCGCTTCGCTCGTGGCGCAGCGAGATGCAGATCGTCTTCCAGGAGCCGTACGAGTCGCTGGATCCCCGCTACCGCGTCTGGGAGGCGGTCGCCGAGCCTCTCCTCCTGCACACCGACCTGCGCGGCGCCGACCTGGCTCGGCGCGTCCATGAACTGCTGGAGCAGGTGGCGCTCTCGCCGGATCTGGCGGGCCGCTATCCCCACGAGCTCTCCGGGGGACAGCAGCAGCGAGTCAACATCGCCCGAGCCTTGGCCACCTCACCGCGGGTCCTGGTCCTCGACGAACCGACGGCCTCACTCGACGTGTCGGTGCAGGAGGGCGTGCTGCGCTTGCTGCTGCGGCTGCAGCGAGAGCTAAACCTCACCTACGTCCTCATCTCGCATGACCTGAAGGCGATCCGGGCCGTCTGCGAACGCGTGGCGGTCATGTACTTGGGGCGTCTCGTGGAGATCGGGCCCACCGAAGAGGTGCTGTCCAACCCGAAGCACCCCTACACCGAGTTCCTCATCGGCGCCGAACTGTCCGTGGACCCCGACACAGCCCCCGCCGCGAGCGTCGTGCGCGGCGAGGTGGCCAGCACCGAACGGCCCGCCGGTTGCGTATTCACGGCGCGCTGCCCACTGGTCTCCAGCGCCTGCCACGAGGCGCAACCCGCGCTGGTCGAGGCGGCGCCGGACCACACCGCGGCCTGCATCCTCGTCGAGCCGATGGCGCCGAGTCAGACGAGTGCTCCGCGCGCAGAGGCCAATCAGGGCCCCTGATTCCCGGACCGGCGATCCCGCGCCGACTCCTTTGCCCGGCCCCGACGAGGCGACTACCCTTCCGGCGTCATCTCCGAAATCCGGAAACTCGACCCTTGACGGGGTTCGAGCGCGGGCGCGTCGGAGCAGAACCGATGGGGAAGGGAACCATGCACCAGAACTCCGGAACCTCGAGCGAACTCCGCTGCGGGCGAGTGTCGGGACGGGCAGGCTGGATCGCCGTCGTGGGCGCCTTGGCGCTGCTGACGGCCGCCTGCGCCGCAGACGACGGCGCGGCCGACACTGCCGACTCGGCGCTGGGCGAAGCGCAAGCCGCGCAGGCCGAGGCCAACGTGGCCCTCGCCGACGCGCAAGCGGCTTCCGCCCAAGCTGACGCGGCGCTCGCCGCCGCTGAAGAGGCCCAGGCCGCAGCCAACCTGGCGCAGGCCACCGCCGAAGGCAACCAAGAGGCCGTGGCCGAGGCAGAGGCGGCGCTGGCCGACGCGCAGGCAGCCGCCGATGCCGCGCGCTCGCAGGCGGCCGCTGCCCAGAGCGAGGCCGATTCGGCGCGGGCCGCCGCGGAGCAGGCCCAAGCGGAGGCGGCGGCCGCCGCCGAGCGCGAGGCCGCAACGCCGTCGCCGGAGCCGCCCGCACCGGCACCCGAGCCGCCTCCGCCGCCGCCCGCTGCGGTGCCGGCCGTTCCCGACGAGGTCGTGTTTGCTTTGGCGGGACCCGTGCTGGCCATCAACCCCGACGGCCCGGGTCAGAACAACCTGCCGTCGGTGGGCATCTTCTTCGCCACCTACGACAGCCTCACGAACTGGGAGATACCCGCTGACCGCGACGCGCTCTACGCCAGCCTCGCAGACGGCAACGCCGGCCAAGCCCAGCCCGAGCTGGCCGAGAGTTGGGAGATCTCCGAGGACGGCAGCGTCTACACCTTCCACCTCCGCGAGGGCGTGATGAGCGACTTCGGCAACGAGATGACCGCCGAGGACGTGCGCTGGTCGCTGGAGAAGTCGATGTCCGGCTTCACCACGGGCGCCTTCTGGGTCTCGCTCGCCGGCTTGGTGAGCATCGATCAGGTCGAGGTCATCGACGACTACACGCTGCAGATCAGCGGGATCTTCGGCGACAAGCTTCTGCCCTCGCTCGGTTCGGGCTGGCTAGTCGTCTATGACTCGACCGAGGTCGCCAGGCACGCCACCGAGGAGGATCCGTACGCCAACGAATGGCTCAACCAGAACACCGCCGGCTTCGGTCCGTACCGGGTCGTGGACTTCGGCCCAGGCGGCGACGAAGTCACCCTCGAGGCGCGCGAGAACTACTGGGGTCCCCAGCCGGCCCTGCAGCGGGTCATCCAGCGCAGCGTCCCCGACGCCAACTCGCGGCTGCAGCTCCTGCTCTCAGGCGACGTGGCCTTCGCCGCGGAGCTGACGACGCTCGGCGTCGAGCAGGCCAAGGCAACCGAGGGGGTCGCGGTCACCCGCATGCCGACCACAACCGGGGCGTTCCTGGCCCTCACCTACGAGCCGCCGTTCGACGATCTGGCCGTGCGCGCCGCGATCGCCCAGGCGATCCCCTACCAGGACATCGTCGACGTGGTCTTCCAAGGCGAGGCCCTCATCTGGGACTCGATCCTGATCCCGCCGTCACCGGGCTACACCAACGAGTTCTTCCGCGGCTACGACATCGAGGCGGCTGGTGCGGTGCTCTCGGGCATCGACGCGCCGCTGACCTTGGCGTATGCGGACGGCCTGCCGCTGGACGAGGAGATCGCCATCTTGGTGCAGAACTCGATGCGCGAGGCCGGGTTCGACCTCAATATCGAGAAGCAGCCACGCGCCACGTTCGACGGACGCAAGTACGGCCGCACCGGCGAGCTGCAGTTCTTCGTCGACGTGATCGACACGCCCGGCTACTACGACGCCAACTACTACGGCTTCATCTACGGCGGCGTCGGCGGCTTCTTGAACTGGTTCGGCTACGAGAACGAGGAACTGAACGCCGCTCTCGCAGCCACAGCCGATCCCGCCACGGCCGACGAAGCGGCACGGGAGATCCAGAGGATCTACGCCGAGGACTACCCCATCCACCCCATCGCCTGGACCGGGCTCGACTACGCCCACGCCGACTACCTGAAGCTGACCCGCGCCATCACCGGAAACGGACTGGTGCGGATCCAGGACTTCGAGGCGGCCGGTTAGCGCGGCCCCGAGCCCGAGCCGCCCAGACCCGCGAACGCCGGAGACGAGATGCCCGAGCTGCCTGCTCCCACCCAGGAGCAGGCAGCTCACTTCGACTATCTCGAGGGTCTGCGGGGCTACAACTACACCGTGCACGTGAAGGGCATCCTGGATGCCTACGAGCGTGCAGCGGCCGCAGGCGGATCGGCCCCGGCCACCATGGCCGAGGCGGGCGAGATCATCGCCCCCAGCCCCCTCTACCGGTTCGCCGCCGCCACCCAGCACCAGGCACAGAAGATGGGCTGGGCCGCGGCAAGGCGCTCGCTCGAGGGTCACACGAACCGGCTCGCGGAGGTTCTGGACCGGATGCCCGTCGAACCCCTCGGGCGGCTCGTGCTGGATCCCGCCTTGGAGCTGCCCGAGTACTACACGGAGCGTGACAGCGAGGGCCTCGACGACATCCACCTCGTACCCGGTGGGTACTGGGGTGATCCGCTCGTCGGCCCGGTCTACGAGCGGGGCGGGGCGCTGTACCGCATGGCGTGGCGCACCGGCTACACGGGCAGTCCCCCCGGAGCGCTGATGGCTTTCGCTGCGGGGGCGCCGGCAGGCGAGTACCGGCGCATCTTGGACCTGGGCTGTTCCTTCGGCGGGCTCACGATGGCCCTGCGGGAGGCCTACCCGGACGCGGAGGAGGTAGTGGGAATCGACATTTCCTCCGCCGCCCTGCGCTGGGCTCACCTCACGGCGGAGGAACGCGGCCTAGCCATCGCCTTCGAACAGCGGGACGCCACCGACACGGGATATCCCGACGGGAGCTTCGACCTCATCGCCGGCTTCCTGCTCCTGCACGAGCTGAGCGCCGAGACCCTCGACGCCGTCATGGCCGAGGCGCACCGGCTCCTGCGACCGGGCGGTCACCTGCGGTTCCTGGACATGCCCCCGTATGAGGCACTGCCGCCCGAACGCGCCTTCCTGCAGTCCTTCGACTGCGAAGGCAACGGCGAGGCCTTCTGGGACGAGTTCCTGTCCCGCGACTTCAAGGCCGTCTTGAGTGGCTGTGGCTTCGTACACGTAAGCGACGGTCCGCTGGACTACGACGAACCGGGCTACTGGGGCACCGCCGCGCTGCTGCGCACCGGCGAGTTCCGGATCGAGAACCGCTGGGTGAACGCCGCCGACAAGCCTGCTGCCTGAGGGTTCGGTGTCCTCGCCCCCGGATCGCTCCCCTGCGGCCGCCGACCCGACCAGCCGGGGATACCACGCCTTCGAGGACCCTGTCCACGACCGCCTGTTCGGAGTGATCCTGACCCTGGGAGCGGAGGTGTGGAGCCTCCGGGACAGGCTCAACCTCCTCGAGAGCGCCCTCGCGGACCAAGGGATCGCGGTGTCCGCTCTCATCGAGGAGCTGGCGCTCGACCCGGAGCGGGCGCACGCCACAGCCGCCGACCGGGACGCCTTCTTGGCGCGATTCCTGCGCGCCATCAGCGCCGACGGGTAGGGAGCGAGTGCCCCCGAGTCCTGACCGAGGAGTCGCACAGTTCTTCCGGATCGACGACGTCCCGCCGGCAGCAGTCTCCGAGCCCGAGATGCTGGTCGGCTGCTCCGGGCGCCTCCTGTCGCATGACCCTCGAACGGGGCAGCGGACTCTCGTGGCGCACATCCCCGCCGGCTGGTCGGCACCGCTGGGCGGCGAGTTCGGAACGCTGGAGCTGCTGATCCTCGAGGGTTCGCTGACCGTTGGGGGCAGGCGACTGGGCGCCGGGGGTTTCGTGGCCCTCCCCACAGGCTGCGACCCACTGGAGGCAACCGCCCGCCGAGCGGCCCGAGCCGTGGCGGTCTGGAGCCCCCACTTCGCAGCGGGCGACTACTACGACGCGGTACCGCGGGTCCTGCGCACGGTCGACCTGCCCTGGGCACCCACGGTGTTCCCCGCCGAACTGCAGAAGCCGGGACGCCTACATGGCGTGTGGTCCAAGTCGTTGCGCCTCCCCGACCCGGTGCGCGGCGACGTCCACGGCGGACCGAAGGGCCTGCTTCGCATCGTGAACCTTGTGGCGGGTTTCGTGGGCGATCACCGCCAGGAGTCCCATCCGAGCTGCTGGGAGGAGATTATCTGGCTCGCAGGGGACTTCTTCATGCCGGGGACCGGCCGGCAGGCGGCGGGCAGCTACGTGGGAAATCCGCCGCACCACCGCCACGGACCGTTGCTGACCCAGCGAGGCTGCATCCTGCTGGTCCACACCGACGCCCCGGCAGACTTCTGCTTCCACGATCCACCCGTTCCGGAGTCTCAAATCTCCGTCTACATGGACGGCGTCTCGTGGCTCGAGGACCCGGTACACGTTCGCTCGCCGGAGGGATCGCTGGCCGTTCCCCCCAGCGGAATGCTCCGCGCGGCATCCGCGGACTAGATTCCCCGGCGAATCACCGGTCGAACAGGTCCGAGGAGCACAGAGTCATGGCAGACGTATGGGTGGGAGTCGACACGGGTGGCACGTTCACCGACCTCTTGGCCTTCAACGCCGACGGCCAGCTGTTCGCCGCCAAGACGCCCTCGACGCCTGATGACGACACCGAGGCGTTCCTGACGGGGCTCGCCTCCCTGCAGGCCTCGGCGGACTTCGAGCCGGGCGACGTCGTCGGGCTGCACTACGGCACGACGGTCGCCCTCAACGCGGTTCTCCAGAAGCGCTGGCCGTCGCTGGGGCTGATCGTCACCGACGGCTACCGCGAGATGATCGAGATCGCCCGCCAGACGGTCCCCGGCGACTGGGGCGCCATCTACACCTGGGTCAAGCCGCCCCGAGTCGTGCCCCTGGAGAACGTCCGACAGGTTCGCGGGCGCATCACCCACACCGGCGAGGTGCTCGAGGAGATGAGCGCCGGCGACGTGCGCTCGGCGGCGGCGTTCTTCAAGGAGAAGGGCATCAACGCCGTCGCTCTGTGCTTCATGCACAGCTACCTGGATCCCTCCCACGAGCAGCGGGCGCGCGACGTGTTCCGCGAGATCCACCCCGACTGCTTCCTGACGATCTCCTCGGACGTCCTCCCGGAGTTTCGCGAGTACGAGCGGGCCATGACGACGTGCCTGAACGCGGCGCTGATGCCGCTGGTCACCGACTACCTCGACAGCCTCGACAGCCGCCTCAAGGGGGCCGGCTACTCCGTTCCGCTGCTGCTCATGCGCTCCTCAGGGGGTCTCTCCCAGAGCGACCGCGTCGTGGAGCAACCCGCCACCATCGCCTATTCCGGGCCCAGCGCCGGCGTCCTGGGCATGGCCTGGCTAGCTGAGCAGATCGGCGAGGACAAGGTGCTCACCTACGACATGGGGGGAACGTCCACCGACGTGGCGCTCGTCGAGGACGGGCGACCCCTGCTGACCACCGAGGGGCTGCTGGACATCTACCCCATGGGCATGCCCTCGATCGACATCGTGTCCATCGGCGCCGGCGGAGGGTCGATCGCCTCGCTGGGCACCGGCGATCGCCTCCGGGTCGGTCCCGAGAGCGCCGGCGCCGACCCCGGGCCGGTGTGCTACGGCAATGGCGGTACCCAGCCCACCGTCACCGACGCCAACCTGGTCCTCGGGCGCATCCCCGACTACCTGCTCGGCGGCGACATGCCGCTGAACGCCGAAGCGGCACGGGAGGCGGTCGGCACCATGGGCGGGAAGCTGGGCCTCGGGCCTGAGGAGTTCGCCCACGGCATCCTGCAGCTGGCCGCCGCCCGCATGTCCGCGGCGGTGCGCCAGGTCTCCATCGCCCGAGGCCGCGACCCGCGCGAGTACGCGCTGTTCGCCTTCGGCGGGGCCGGTCCGCTGCACGCCGCCGAGTTGGCCGACCAACTAGGAATCCGCAGGATCGTGATTCCGCCGCGTCCCGGTCTGGGCTCCTGCCTGGGCCTGCTGGCGGCGGACATCCAGGCCAGCGCGGTCCAGACGGTCAACACGCGTGCCGAGAGCATCTCCCCCGGCAGGTTCGGCGACACGTTCGCCGAACTCGAAGCGAAGGTGGTCGACGACATCTGTGGCCAAGGCATCGCCGCCCCCTCTACGGAGCGATTCGCCGACCTGTGCTATGTGGGCATGGCCACGGAATTGACCGTCCCGGTGCCGGACGGGCCGGTCTCCGCCGCCGGCCTCGACGCCGCCGTCGAGGCGTTCCACGCCGAGCACCAGCGCACCTACGGGTACCACTACGCCGGCGAGCAGCCCGTGGAGTTCGTCAACCTGCGCGTGCGGGGAACCGGCCCGCTGCCCCGCATCGAGCTGGCCGAGACCACTCCCCGGGAGGGTTCGGTGACAGACGCCGCCCTCGGAGACCGCGACGTGTACTACGGACCCCGGCACGGCAAGCAGACGACCCGCCTCTACGACCGGGACCGGCTGGCGGTCGGCCACGAGGTGGCGGGCCCGGCGATCATCGTGGAGTACGACTCCACCGTGCTGGTGCCGCCTGCCGCCAACACCCGGGTGGACGCCCTCGGCAACCTGCTCATCCACCTGGGCTGAAGACAGCCGCTACAACCCGACGACGACCTGAAGGAGCCGACCATGTCACCTACCGGCAACGGATCATCCAACGGCGACAGCTCGGAGGCGACCACCGAGTTCGAGCCGATCCTCTTCGAGATCATCGAGGGCGCCATCGAGTCGGCGCGCCGCGAGATGGAGATACAGGTGGAGCGAACCGCCCGCTCCACGATCGTGCGCGAGCAGCACGACCACCGGTCGGGCATCTTCGACTCGCACGGCAACAGCGTGACGGCCCTGTCGTTCGCCTCGGTGCCGACGCCGATCATGAACAAGTTCGGGGCCAACATCCACGCCGACGACGTATTCCTCTACAACGACCCCTACAAGTCCGACGGGGGCATCACCCACCTCGGCGACATGTGCATCACGCGCCCGGTCTTCGCCGACGGCCAGATCGTGGCCTACGTGCAGGTGTTCGGCCACGTCAACGACATCGGCGGCCTGACTCCGGGCAGCGTCCCGCTCACGGCCTTCGAGATCTTCCAAGAGGGCTTCGTCGTCCCGCCGGTGAAGCTCTACGATCGCGGGCAGCTCAACGAGGCGCTCTTCGAGACCATCTTGAACAACTCGCGTTTTGCCGACGACCTGCGCGCCGACATCGACGCCTTCGTGAACGCCTGCGGCATCGGCGTCGTGCGGGTGCAGGAGCTGTGCGAGCGCTACGGATCTGAGGCGCTGGCGCAGACGTTCAAGGGCCTGCTCGACCGTTGCGCCCGGAGCCTGCGCGAGACGGTGCTGCCGATGATCCCCGACGGCTCGTACACCTTCGAGGACTTTTGCGAGTACGTGGACGTGCAGCCCCGCGAGCCGCGCCACTACGTCAAGCTGCGGGCCACGATGACCAAGACGCCCGACGGCATCAACTTCGACTTCTCCGGCACCGACCCACAGATCAAGGGATCGCTCAACTGGCCGGCGAACGACCGGTACTACGCCAAGTCGCTGGGAACGCTGTTCATCGCCTTCGCGCCGGACATGGTCATCAACGACGGCGTGAACGAGGTGATCACCTGCACGCTGCCCGAACGCACCGTGCTGAGCCCCGAGTGGCCCGCCGCCTGCGGCTGGCGCACGTTCCCGCTGCTGCGCATCTTGGACCTGGGCCTGGGCATCCTGGCCAAGGCCTCGGGCGGGTTCGTGCCGGCGCCGTCGGAGTCCATCTCCTCCTACGGGCTGTTCGGCCACAACGCCGACGGCGACTACTTCCTGCTGCGGGAGATCACCGGCGCGGGCTCCGGCGCCCGCCCGTTCGCCGACGGGGCCGACACCGTGGACGTGGCACCGGAATCGAGGAACATGCCGGCGGAGTTCGCCGAGACGAACTTCCCGGTCCGCATCGTCCGGTTGGGCCTGCGTCAAGACTCCGGCGGGGCGGGGACGTTCCGGGGGGGCCTCGGCTACTTCAAGGACATCGAGATCCTCGTCGACGGGGAGATGCTCATCCACTCCGACCGGGCCACGCTGCAGCCGTGGGGGGTCAACGGCGGCCGCGCCGGGTTGGGCTCGGTCTGGCTCCTGAACCCCGACACTGCCGACGAGACGGTGCTGCCGGGCAAGTCCGATTCGATCCCCGTGCGCAAAGGCGACATCCTGCGGGTGCTCAGCCCCGGAGGCGGCGGCTGGGGCGATCCTCTGAACCGGGACCGCGAGGCGGTGCTGCTCGACGTGCGGCGGGGCCTGGTGTCGCCCGAGAGCGCTCGCGACGACTACGGCGTGCTGTTCCTGCCCACCGAGGATGACTACGAGCTCCAACTCGACGCCGAGGCAACCGAGGCCCAGCGGGCCGCCATCCGCGCCGAGCGGCCGCCGCTGAAGCTGTTCGACCGCGGCGAGAACTTCTATCGGCTCGTCGAGGAGGGAAAGATCACCCTGACGAGCAGTGACGAGGCCCTGGCCCCGGCGGGCTGATGCTGCGCGCCGCCGCCGTTCAGATCTGCCCGGTTGACGGGGACGCTGGCGCCACCCTCGACAAGGCCGAGCAGTGGCTCGCCACTGCCGGCGAGGGCGGCGTCAAGCTGGCGGTCCTCCCCGAGGGCTACCTGCCGGGCTTCGCGGAGATCCGCGAGGCCAAAGCCTCGGGCAACCCCGGCCGGCTGGCAGAGGTGTTCGCGGCCTTCGACACGGTTCCCGGCACCGCCACCGACCGTGTGGGGGCCATCGCCCGCCGCTACGGCATGGTGGTCGCCTTCGGGATGCTGGCGCGGGCCGCCGAGGGTGAGCGGCCCACCAACGTGTCGGTGCTGATCGACGAGAGCGGCGCCGTCGCCAACATCCATCGCAAGATCCACCTCACCCCCACCATCGAGTCGCCCGACTTCACGCCGGGCGACTCGCTCGCCGTGGCCGACACGGCCGCTGGCTGCGTAGGCAACATGATCTGCGCCGACTTCTCCCTCCCCGAGACCACTCGAATCCTGGCGATCAAGGGTGCCCGGATAATCTGCGGCTCCCTGGCGGGCTTCTACGTGCCCGGCCCCGACGCCGAGCAGGTCGTGCTCCACCTCTTCGAGCACTCGCACACATCGCCCACCCGCGCCATCGACAACTCCGTGTACCTCGTGCTCGCCAACATGGTCGGGCGCAGCGGCGACCTGGAGTTTTTCGGCAAGAGCCGAATCATCAGCCCCGAGGGGCGCATCCTGGCCGAGGGCGGCGAAGGCGTCGACTGCGAGGAGCTAGTCGTCGCCGACATCGACCCCGACATCGACCGAGGGGACATGCCTTTCCGACTCATCGACCGCCGCCGTCCCGACCTCTACGAGGACATCCTGCTGCCGAATCCCGACGTCGGGGCGGTCGAATGGCGGAGCTAGCCGAGGCTGTCACCCACCCACTAGACCCGCTGACCGCGAGCGAGATCGAGCGGGCCGCGGCAATCATCCGCCGCCAGCGCCCCGGCATGGATCGGTTGCGCTTCCCGCTGCTGATGCTGGCCGAGCCGGCGAAACAGGAGGTCTACGCGTTCCGGGCAGGCGATCCGATCCCCCGCCGGGCACGCGCCACCTTGCTGGACCGCGCCGACGGCGCAGCCTATGAGGCCGTCGTGTCGCTCGAGGAGGACCGGCTCGAGTCCTGGCGGGCACTGCCGGGGGCGCAGCCTCCGATCCTCATGGAAGAGTTCGCCGCCGTCGATGCGCTCGTGAAGAGCGACGAGCGTTGGCTCGCCGCCCTGGCTCGACGGGGCATCACCGACGCGGACCTCGTGCAGGTGGACCTCTGGTCGGTGGGCGACTATCCGATCCAAGGCGTCGACTCCGCTCGCCGCCTCGTGCGGGCGGCGTCGTACCTGCGGAATCGGCCCAGCGACAATGGCTACGCAAAGCCCATCGAGAACGTCGTCGCCATCGTGGACCTCAACGAGAACCGGGTGCTCCAGATCCTCGACGGCGACGTCGTCCCGCTCCCCCCCGAGTCGGGCAACTACGACGCCGCCTCGGTGGGCGAACTGCGCACAGACCTGATGCCGCTCGACATTCTCCAGCCCGAGGGCCCCAGTTTCTCCATCGAGGGGTGCCTGCTGAGTTGGCAGCGCTGGAGCATGCGGGTGACCATGCACCCCACCGACGGGCTCGTCCTGCATCAGGTGGCCTACGACGACGGCGAGCGGCGCCGCCCGATCCTGTACCGCGCCGCCCTGTCGGAGATGGTCGTGCCCTACGGCGACGGCACCGACGCCTTCCACTGGCGCAACGCGTTCGACGCGGGCGAGTACGGAATGGGCCGGAACATGGGCTCGTTGAGCTTGGGCTGCGACTGTCTCGGCGAGGTCCGCTACCTCGACGCGGTAGTGGCGGGCGACGACGGCGAACCCATGCTGTGCCCGAACGTGGTCTGCATCCACGAGGAGGACTACTCAATCCTCTGGAAGCACTACGACTTGAGCACCGGCTCCAGCGAGGTGCGGCGCTCCCGCCGGCTCGTCGTCTCCTCCATCGCCACCCTGGGCAACTACGAGTACGGCTTCTACTGGTACTTCTATCAGGACGGCCACATCGAGTTCGAGATCAAGCTCACCGGCGTGGTGCAGACGCGCGCCCTGCCGCCGGGCGGCAGCGACGACTACGGCACCATCGTCAGCACCGATCTCAGCGCTGTGAACCACCAGCACATCTTCAACATGCGCCTCGACTTCGACGTGGACGGCACCGGGAACTCCGTCGTGGAGGTGGACACGGTGCCGCTGCCCCCCGGCGAGGCCAACCCGCACCGCAACGCCTTCGCCGCCCAGGAGACGCTGCTGGAGACCGAGCAGCAGGCACAGCGCATCATCGACCCCCTGAAGTCCCGCTGCTGGAAGATCGTGAACCCGACCAAGCTCAACCGCTTCGGCGAACCGGTGGCCTTCAAGCTGCTCCCCGAGGCGAGCTCGCTCATGCTGGCGGCGGCGGACTCGCGGGTGGCGGCACGGGCCCGCTTCGCCCAGAACCACCTCTGGGTCACGCCGTATGACCCCAACGAGATGCACGCGGCCGGCGACTACCCCAACCAGAGCACCGGCGAGGACGGGCTGCCCCGCTGGACCGCGCAAGACCGCGGCATCAGCGACACCGACGTGGTGCTGTGGCACACGTTCGGGGTCTCGCACATCCCCCGGCCCGAGGACTGGCCGATCATGCCCGTGGAGCGGATCGGCTTCCAGTTGCTGCCGGTGGGGTTCTTCGATCGCAACCCGTCGCTGGACGTGGCGCCACCGCAGCCCGCCTGCCATCCCGGCGGCGAGCCCAACGAGTGAGCCAGCCGCGCATGTACGGCAACTTTGGAGCTGCACAGGAACTCGACTGACTGGTCTGGCCTGGGGTAGGACTGGCGCAGCGCGGGCGCACTGATTCGGCTAGAAACTTGACCCGGCTAGGGAGGGAAACAGCATGGACCATCGCAACCGTGACGATCCGCAGTTCTTCGACGTGTGGACGCTGCCGTGGGAGACGGCGCCCGGCGCCGAATTCCTGGGTGGCGTCGAGGCGCGGACCATGTCCGAGCGCCCCGAGACGGGCGCCGGCACCTACATGGTGAAGATGCCGCCTGGTTGGTCCCACACCGAGCAGGCCGACGAGGGGGCGCTGGAGATCTTCGTCGTGGAGGGAGACCTAACCGCCAACGGCCGCACCGTCGGCGCCGGCGGCTACGCGGCGGTGCCGAAGGGCTGCGGCCCGCTGGAACTCGCCACCGAAGGGGGCTTCCAGGCCTACGCCTTCTGGAACCCCGTCTGGGCCGATGGCTACTACTACGACAACCAGCCCTTCGTGGCCAAGGTGTGGGAGATCGACTGGATCCTCACCGAGATGCCCGGTCTGCGCCACGGGATCATGCACAAGTCGCTGCGCTGGCCCGACCCGGCCGAAGGGCTGTTCCACGGCGGCCCCAGCGGGATGCTGCGCTTCATCCAGATGGCGCCCGGCTTCGGCGAGCCCCGCCAGGAGGTCCACTGGGACACCTGGGAGGAGATGGTCTGGCTGGCCGGCGACCTGCTCATGCCCGAGCGGGGCATGCACGCCCCCGGATCGTTCCTCGCCAATCCCGCGGGGCTCAAGCACGGTCCGCTGCTCACCGCACGCGGCAGCCTGCTCATGCTCCACTGCGAGGCGCCCATGGGCGCGCAGTTCTACGAGCTGACCAACGACGACGGCACCGACGTCGGCGCGCAGCTGGTCGCAGACTTCCACGACGGCGAGTCGTGGCTGGAGGCACCCCGGCACACCGACTGGGACAAGCGCCGCGAGCAGCCCATCTATCCCAGCACGACGCCGGTCTACGCCGGCCCCGACGGCGACGCCTAAGACAACCGCTCGAGCAGCCGAGGAGGGCACGACATGGCGGAGTTGAGCAACAGCGACCTGGTCCGCAAGACCTACGAGGCGTTCAACAGCCGCGACTTCGAGGCGGCGATCAGCTGCGTCCACGAGGACCTGGACTGGACCGAAGTGGCCAGCGGGCGGCGCTACCGGGGCCCAGAGGGGATGCTGCGGGAGTACCGCGAGTGGGCGCGGGCCTTCCCCGACGGCGCCGCGGAGATCACCAACCTCATCGAGGGCGGCGAGTGGGTGGTCGTGGAGTTCACGGTGCGGGGCACCAACACAGGTCCGATGATGGGCCCCGACGGCGAGATTCCTCCCACGAACGCCAAGATCGAGTTGCAGTCCTGCGACGTGCTGCGGGTTGTGGACGGCCGCGTCGCCGGCGGACGCAGCTACTTCGACCTCAACACGATCACGCGCCAAGTCGCCGGGGACGCACCGGATCAGACGCCGCTGCTGTGACGTCCCAGCCGCCGCGGTGGTGCGGGGGCGTCGTGTACCTGGCGCAGCGACGCAGGGATCGTTTGGCTTGACAGGCCCGGCGCCGAGTCGTCAGATGATGCCGTCGGCGGCGAGTCGGGCCAGCTCGTCGGCGCCGAGGCCGAGGACGCCCGACAGGACCTCCTCGTTGTGCTGTCCGAGCTGCGGGCCGGGCCAGCGGAGCCGACCCGGCGTCTCGGACAGCTTCGGCACCACGTTCTGCATGGGCAGTTCGCCGATCTCCGGATGGGCCAGACGCACGATGGCCTCCCGAGCTGCGAAGTGGGCGTCGCGCAGCATCTCCGGCGCCCGGTAGATGTGGCCGGTGGGCACCCCGTGGCGCTGGAGCACCTCATCGAGTTCCCCAGCGGCCAGGCCGGCGCTCCAGGCGGCGATCAGCTCGTCTAGCTCGCCCTGGTGGGCGCCGCGGGCCACATGCGTGGCGTAGCGCTCGTCTTCGGCTAGCTCGGGGCGTCCCATCGCCTCAGCCAGCCGACCGAAGACGGTGTCCTGGTTGGCGGCGATGATGACCATCTGACCGTCCGCGGTGGGATACACGTTCGAGGGTGCCACGTTGGGAATGATGGCCCCGCTGCGCTCACGTATGTATCCGGCCACGGCGTACTCGGGTATGAGCGACTCCATGACCGCCAAGACGGCCTCGTAGATGGCCGAGTCCACGATCTGGCCCCGGCCGGTGCGCTGTCGGGCGTGCAGTGCGCACAGGGCGCCGAGGGAGGCGAACGTGGCCGCCAGCGTGTCCCCGATGCTGATGCCGACCCGGCTCGGCGGGGCGTCCGGGTCGCCGACCACATAGCGCAGCCCCCCCATGGCCTCTCCGACGGAGCCGTAGCCGGGACGCCCGGCGTAGGGACCGGTCTGGCCGAAGCCCGTGACCCGCACCAGGATCAGGCGCGGGTTGATAGCCGAGAGCTCCTCGTAGCCAAGCCCCCAGCGCTCCAGCGTTCCGGGCCGGAAGTTCTCCACCATGATGTCCGCGGTGGCCGCGAGCTGCCGCAGAATGTCCTGGCCACGGGGCTCGCGCAGGTTGAGCGTCAGCGACTTCTTGTTGCGGGCCACCACGGGCCACCACAGCGAGTGCCCGCCGGCGCGCTCGCGGCCCCACTGGCGCATGGGGTCGCCGACGCCCGGTTGCTCGATCTTGATGACCTCGGCGCCGAAGTCGGCTAGGAGCTGCCCGCAGAACGGCCCCGCTAGCAGGACGCCCGTCTCCAGGACGCGCAGACCATCGAGCGCCGGGGTCACGGGTTGCTCCATTTGCTGCTGCGTTCCCCGCACACGGTTCCTGATGGCCGCCCTGATGGCCCCCCTGATGGCCCTCAGCGGTACCATCGGCGCGGGTCACGCTAGGAGTGGGCGCCGGCGCCGTCAAGGTGCGCCGGGCGGCGCCCGCAGAGAGGCCGGCGACGTCACGGCAGGGCGCTGGCCGCCGGCGTAGACGAGGTCAACGCCGTGGTGGTCTGCTCGGACACCGGTCAGCGGGCTGGTACTGCGTCGGTCGTGACCTCTTGGGCGCGCCGCCAGCGCAGGTAGGCGGCGATGAAGTCCTCGAGGTCGCCGTCGAGGACCGCCTCGGGGTTGGACGTGGCGTGCTCGGTGCGCAGGTCCTTCACCATCTGGTAGGGGTAGAGCACGTAGGAGCGGATCTGGCTGCCGAAGCCCATCCGCTGGGCGGCACCGGCGATCTCGGCCACCTCCTGCTCGCGCTTGCGGCGCTCTAGGTCCAACAGCTTGGCGGCGAGCATCTGCATGGCGCGCTCGCGGTTCTGGTGCTGGCTGCGCTGAGCCTGGCTGGAGGTCACGAGACCGGTCGGCAGGTGGGTGATGCGCACCGCCGAGTCGGTGACGTTGACGTGCTGGCCGCCGGCGCCCGAGGAGCGGTAGGTGTCGATCCGCAGGTCACCCTCGTCGATCTCGACCTCCTTGGCCATCTCCGGGAAGAACGGCACCACCTTCACCGAGGCGAAGGCGGTCTGGCGCTTGCCCTCCTTGTTGAACGGCGAGACACGCACCAGCCGGTGGATGCCGTGCTCGCTGCGCAGCAGCCCGTAGGCGTGGCGCCCCTTGACGCTGAACTCCGCCGAGGTGATGCCGGCCTCGCGGCCCTCGGTGACCGACTCCACCTCGAAGCTGAAGCCCCGCCGCTCGGCCCAGCGGCCGTACATGCGCAACAGCATGGACGCCCAGTCCTGGGAGTCGGTGCCGCCCTCGCCAGACTGGATGCCGCACACGGCGTCGCGCTCGTCGTAGGCGCCAGCGAGCAGCGACCGCAGCTCGAGGGCGTCGAAGTCCCCCCGCAGCGAAGCGACCGCCTCGGCGATCTCCGCCAGCACCGAATCGTCGTCCAACTCCACAGCCAACTGCCAGAGAGTGTCGGCGTCCTCCAGACGGGCCCCCAGACGCTCGCAGCGGTCGATGTCGTCGTTCACCGCCGCCAACTCTTGGGAGACCGAGCGCGCCCGCTCGGGGTCGTCCCAGAGCTCGGGGCGCGCCGCCTCGGCCTCCAAAGCCGGCCGCCGGGCGCGCAAGGCGGCGATGCCCAGATACTGCTCGGACTGCTCCAGGCGCCGGCGCAGCTCGGCCAACTCGTCGCTGAAGTCCTCTTTCACGGGCGCACCGGCTGTGAGAGGTTCGCTAGCGGCCGCAGCAGAGCTTGTACTTCTTGCCCGAGCCGCACGGGCAGGGCGCGTTGCGGCCGGTCTTCTCCGTGGCGCTGCGCACCAGCGTGGCGGTGCCGGCCGCGGCCTGGCCGGCGGCGGCCGACGGACCCGCGGCGCTCGGCGCGGCTGCGGACTTGGCGCCCGCGAGGGGCACCCCGGCGGCGGCTGCGGCCGCCCGAGCCAGCGCGGCGGGCGCCTCGGAAGGATCAGCAGGACCCGAGTAGGTGACGTTGCGCGTCGCTGCGACCTGCTCGGACTCGGGCGTGACCACCTGGATGTGGGTAATCATGCGCACGAAGTCCCGCCTGATTCGCTGCATGAGGTCGCCGAACATCTCAAACCCCTCGCGCTGCCACTCTGTGAGCGGGTCCTTCTGGCCGGCGGCGCGCAGGTGGATGCCCTCCTTGAGGTAGTCCATCTCGTAGAGGTGGGTGCGCCAGTGCTGGTCGATAACGCGCAGCATCACCTGACGTTCAAGCCCGCGCATCACCTCAGCGCCGATCTCGTCCTCCCGCCTGGCGTACAGCGCCGTGGCGTCATCCAGCAGCCGCCCGGTGAGGCCCTCCGGTGTCTGCTCGGCGGCCAGTTCCTCCGGCGTCAGGTCGGTGGGCCACAGGTTCCCCGCCGTGACCAGGATGCTGCGGTGGTCCCACGGCTCGGCGACCGGGTCGGGTGGCAGGTCAGCGGCGATCGCCTCCACCTCTGACTTCAGGTACTCCAGCGCCTGCTCGCGCAGCTCGGCCCCTTGGAGAATCTGGCCGCGCATCTCGTAGATGACCCGGCGCTGGTTGTTCATCACCTCGTCGTAGCGGAGCACGTTCTTGCGGGTCTCGGCGTTGCGCTGCTCCACGGTGGTCTGCGCTCGCTCCACGGACTTGGTAACCATCCGGGACTCGATGGGCACCCCGTCGTCCAGCGAACGGGCCATCACCCAGTTCATGGCGCCGGTGGCGAAGATGCGCATGAGGTCGTCCTCGAGGGACAGGTAGAAGCGGCTCTCCCCCGGGTCGCCTTGGCGGCCCGAGCGCCCGCGCAGCTGGTTGTCGATGCGGCGGCTCTCGTGCCGCTCGGTGCCGACCACGTACACCCCGCCGAGCTCCTTGACCATCTCGCCCTCGGCGCCGCAGTGCTCGGTGTGACGCTCCAGGCGCTTCGGGTACGAGGCGCGGTACTCCGCAGACTGCGGGTCGAAGCCGTCGGCCAGCAGGTCCCGCCGGGCGAGCGCCTCGGGGTTGCCGCCCAGAATGATGTCGACGCCGCGTCCGGCCATGTTGGTGGCGACGGTGACGCGCCCCAGCCGCCCCGCCTGGGCGATGATCTCGGCCTCGCGGGCGTGCTGCTTGGCGTTCAGAACCTCGTGGTCGATGCCCCGACGGGTGAGGTGGCCCGAGAGCTTCTCGGACTTCTCCACCGAGATGGTGCCCACCAGCACCGGCTGACCCCGCTCGACCCGCTCGGCGATGTCCTCCACGATGGCGTCGAACTTGGCGTCCTCGGTGCGGAACACCAGGTCTGGCTGGTCAGCGCGGATCATCGGGCGATGGGTGGGGATCGACACCACCTGCAGGTCGTAGGTGCCGTGGAGCTCGCCGGCCTCGGTCTGGGCGGTGCCGGTCATGCCGGCGAGCTTGTCGTACAGCCGGAAGTAGTTCTGCAGGGTGATGGTGGCGAGGGTCTGGTTCTCCTCTTGGATCTTGACGCCCTCCTTGGCCTCGACCGCTTGGTGCAGGCCGTCGGACCAGCGTCTCCCCTCCAAGATCCGCCCGGTGAACTCGTCGACGATCTTCACCTCGCCGTCCTTGAGGATGTACTCCTTGTCGCGCCGGTAGAGCTCCTTGGCCCGCAGCGCCGCGCCGAGGTGGTGTACAAAGCTGACCTGCACCGAGTCGTAGAGGTTCTCCACCCCCAGGGCGCGCTCCACGGCGTGAACGCCCTCCTCGGTGGGCGCCACCGTGCGCTTCTCCTCGTCCACCTCGTAGTGCTCGTCGCGCTCGAGACGACGGGCGATGGAGGCGAAGCGGTAGTAGGTGTTGGCGGCCTCGGCCACCTGCCCGCTGATGATCAGCGGCGTGCGGGCCTCGTCGATGAGGATCGAGTCGACCTCGTCCACGATGCAGTAACGATGGCCGCGCTGGGTCTGCTCCGACGCCGAGAGCGCCATGTTGTCCCGCAGATAGTCGAAGCCGAGCTCGTTGTTCGTTCCGTAGGTGATGTCGCAGGCGTACTGCTGGCGCTTGACGTGCTGGTCCCGCACGCCGGGGACCACCAGCCCCACGCTGAGGCCCAGCCAGCGGTGGATCGCCCCCATCCATTCGGCGTCGCGGCTGGCCAGATAGTCGTTCACGGTGACCACGTGGACGCCCTCGCCGGTGAGTCCGTTGAGGTACACGGGCAGGGTGGACACCAGCGTCTTGCCCTCGCCGGTGCGCATCTCGGCCACCCAACCGAGGTGCAGCGCGGCGCCGCCGAGGAGCTGCACGTCGTAGTGCCGCTGGCCGATGACCCGCCACGCCGCCTCGCGCACGACGGCGAAGGCCTCCGCCAACAAGTCGTTGAGGTCGGCGCCGTTGGCGAGACGCTCCCGCAGTGCCGGCGTGCGGGCCCGGAGCTCCTCGTCGCTCAGCGCCCGCATCTGCGGCTCTAGGTCGCCGACGTGGGGCACTAGCCCTTCGAGGGCTTTGAGCTTTTGTCCTTCGCCGGTGCGGAGGAGCTTGTCGAGCATCGCCATGGCGCGGTGGAGTCTACGAAGCGGCGCGCCCGCTCACCGCGCCGGCAGTGCCCACCGCCTAGGCGCTGGCGGAGCCCGTGCTTCCGTTGCGGTGCGCCGCCGCCTGCTCGACGGCGAACTCCTGGGGCGTCATGAGCACCTCGCGGGCCTTGGAGCCTTCCGACGGCCCCACCACGCCGCGCTGCTCCAGCAGGTCCATGAGCCGCCCGGCGCGGGCGAAGCCCACCCGCAGTTTGCGTTGCAGCATGGAGGTGGAGCCGAGCTGGCTGTCCACCACCAGCTCCATGGCCGCCTCCAGCAGCTCATCGTCGTCGGGGTCGCCCGAGTCGCGACCGATCGGCAGCGTTGGCGTGGCCAAGTCCTCGGCTGTGATTGGCTCGTCCTCTGTCTGGCGCACGTTCTGGCGACGCCAGACCGCCGTCACGCGGCGGATCTCCTCCTCGCTCACCCAGGCACCCTGGATGCGCTGGGGCGTCCCCGCAGTGCCGTCCAGCAGCAGCATGTCGCCGTGGCCCACGAGGCGCTCGGCGCCGGCCTGGTCCAAGATGACCCGGCTGTCGGTGAGGCTCGACACCGACAGCGCCATGCGAGCCGGGATGTTGGCTTTGATGACGCCGGTGATGACGTTGGTGGAGGGTCGCTGCGTGGCGATCACGAGGTGGACGCCCACGGCGCGGGCCATTTGCGCCAGCCGCCAGATGGCGTCTTCCACCTCACGCGGCGCCACCATCATCAGATCCGAGAGCTCGTCCACCACGAT
This sequence comes from Acidimicrobiia bacterium, assembly GCA_009840735.1. Lineage (GTDB taxonomy): Bacteria > Actinomycetota > Acidimicrobiia > Acidimicrobiales > CATQHL01 > VXNF01. The sequence continues at coordinate 58,590 of VXNF01000102.1, forward strand.
GACGATGAACGGCAGCCGCTTCAGCGCCTCGTCCTCGTCGTCGGGTGCCCCCTCGCCCGCTGCCTCCTCGCCCGCCGCCAGCGACGCCTCATACATCTCGTTGTATCCGGTGATGTCACGGCAGCCCACCCGTGACAGCAGCTCGTAGCGGCGCTCCATCTCCCGCACGGCCCAGCCGAGCGCGTTGGCCGCCTTCTTGGGATCGATGACCGGCTGGGTCAGCAGATGCGGCACGTTGGCGTACTGCCGCATCTCCACCATCTTGGGATCGACGAGGATCAGCCGCACCTGATCGGGGGTGCAGCGCATGAGGATCGTCGTGATGATCGAGTTGATGCTGGAGGACTTGCCCGACCCGGTGGCCCCGGCGATGAGGATGTGCGGCATCCGCCCCAGGTTGGCCATAACTGCCTGCCCGGTGATGTCGCGCCCGATGGCCACGTCGAGGGGGTGGCCGGCGCCCAGGCCATCCTCGGAGGCCAGGATGTCGCCCAAGGTGACCGTGCAACGCGCCGGGTTCGGGACCTCCACGCCGATGGCCTGCCGGCCGGGTATGGGCGCCAGGATGCGCACCTCCGCCGACGCCAAGGCGTAGGCGATGTCGCGGGACAGCGCGGTGATCCGAGCCACCTTCACGCCCTCCGCCAGGACCAGCTCGTAGCGGCTGACCGTCGGGCCGACTACTACGTCGGCCAGCGTGGCCTCCACACCGTGGGCGGCCAACGCCGCCTCCAGGGACCGGCCGCGCTCGGCAATGAGACGACCGTCCACTTCTTGGGCGGGCGTGCGCTTCAGGATCCCCAGGTTGGGGCGGCGCCATTGGCCGCTGTCGTCGCCTTCGGTCGGCAGTTCGGCCGGCGGTTCGGGCGCGGCTAGCGGGCGCGAGGCTCTGCGCCGGGGGGCGGGGGCTGCCTCGGGAGCCGCGGCGGCATCACTCGCAGCCAGGTCGGCCGCGCCGCCGGCTAAGCCCCTGTTCGTCGGCGGCGGACCGCCCGAGAGCGGCGCCGCGGCGGGCAGCGGAACCGGCGCGGCGACGGGGGCCGGCTGCGGAGGCTGGCTGAGACGAATCGTCTCGTCGGGCTCGTCGCCGGCCGACTCGGCGTCTCGCTCTCGACGCCGCTCGCCAGCGACGAGGCGCCCCAGGGCGGCCGAGGCGGGGCCGGTGCGCCGGAGCGCCCGCCACACTCCCAGCCCGACGGTGCGCAGCGACATGCCGCTGAGCGCCAGCCAACCCAGCAGGCCCACCGCCACCAATATGACGACCGCGCCGGCCAGCCCGGCCAGCAGCGCCAGCGCCCCGCCGCCGGCGAACCCCACGTAGCCCCCGGCACCCTCGAAGTCGCCCAAGGCGTCGCCCCAGGTCGGCCGTCCCGCCGCCAGGTGAAGGATGCCTGCGAGCGCCACCATGACCAGGCCGGCGCCTAGGATCCGCACCGCCGGGGAGCGGTCGGGCTCAGCCGGCTCGCTCTCGTGTTCCGGCGGCTCGCCCTTTGGCTCGCCCCGCTCGCCGCGGGATCGGCCCGAGACCAGCAGCACACCGGTGGCCGCCAGCGCTGGCGGCACCAGCAGGCGGCCCCAGCCGAAGATCGCGCCCGAAGCCCGCCGGAACGCCGTGCCCACGAGCCCGCCGACGCCGCCGTAGATGCCCAAGGCGCACAGCAGCGCCAGCACGAAGGCCGCCAGCGCCCAAATCTCGGCCCGATACGCCCGGTAGAAGCGCGCGAACGCCGACGGCTCCTCGTCCGGGGCGTCGCTGCCCGGCTGGCGTGCCGGCGGCTTCGATCCGGCTGCAGGCGGGCTTGAGCGGCGTGCGGGCGCGCCAGAACCGCTGGCTTCCGAAGTGGACTTTGCCATCGTTGCCAACATTAGCACCACGGGCCACAGCAGCCCCGCGCCGTCGGTGGCGGGCATGGCGCTTCGCCCGGGGCGCCAAGGTCAGCTTCGATCCGTTATCGAGCTCCCCTCGGGCCAGCGGTAGCCGGTGGACCGGCGCGCCAAGCTGGCCCGCCGCGTCAGGGCTCTTCGGCGGCGGGGCTCAGTACTCGAACTGCACCGCGGCCCGCTCGGCCAGGATCGGGCGCACCCGCGAGGCGATGAAGGCTTGATGGCCGGCGTCGTCGCGGTAGGAGACGAACCCCGCTTCGTCGTCGAAGTCCACGGTCACGGCGTAGTCGTGGTTGCCGGCGTTGATGGCGGCATCGGCGCCGTGGGCGTAGCTTCGCACCGCCTCGTGGGTCTCGAGCAGTTCCGCTAGACCCTCCTGGAAGGCCGCCCGCTTGGCGTCGTCAACCTCGTCGTTCCACTTGAACAGCACGCAATGGCGGATCATGGCCGCTCCTTCGCTCGGGGCCGGATTACCCCGCGAGGATAAACTGCCCCGGCACCCAGCGCCGCCGAGAGCGACCGACCATGAGCACACCGGGAACCAGCGACACCGCCCCCCGCACCGGCGGCGGCGAGGTCCTCATCACCGGGGGCACCCTCATCGACGCCACCGGCGCCCCGGCGCGACCCAATCCGGGCGTGCTGCTGCGCGGCGACAACATCGAGGTCGTGGGGCCAACCGGCGCCGACGCCGCCAGCGTTGACGCCGAGCTCATCGACGCCACCGGCCGGACGGTGATGCCAGGGCTCATCGACGCCCACTGCCACGCCACCTTCGACGACGTGCAGTCCAACGACGAGCTGTTCTTCCACCGCGACGCCGCCACCGCCGCGCTCGTGGCGGGCCAGAACCTCACCAAGCTGCTGCGGGCGGGCGTCACTGCCTACTGCGACCCCGACACCCTGTTCTCGATGGGGCCGTCGCTTCGCAACGCCGTCGAGGCGGGCGTCGTGGCGGGCCCGCGCATCAGCACCGGCGTGCAGGCGCTCGTCACCGCCGTCGGCGGCACGGCCGGGCGGCTCATCCCCGACGAGGGCGTGGTGGGCTACGCCCAGGTCGTCAACTCGCTGGACGAGGCGGTCATGTGGACCCGCCGGCACATCAAGTACGGCGCCGATTGGATCAAGGTCCACGCCACCGGGCTGGTGCCGGGGCGGTCCGGTGAGGTGCTGGTCTGGAGCCGCGACGAGCTGCGGGCGGTCTGCGACACGGCGCACGAGCTGGGCACCTCGGTGATGGCGCACTGCCGCAGTCCCGAGAGCATCACCGCCTGCGCCGAGGCTGGCGTGGACATACTGCTGCACGCCTCGTTCATGGACGACGAGGGGCTCGAGGCGGTCATCGAATCCGGCAGCGCCCTCTGCCCCACCTTCACGTTCCTGGCCAACCTGGCGGACTTCGGCACCTCGGTGGGCGCCGGCGCCGGCATGGAGGACATCTTCCGGGGCGAGATCGCCGCCACCGCCAAGATGATGCGGGCCGCCTACGACGCGGGCGTACCGCTGCTGTGCGGCTCCGAGGCCGGCTTCGCCCTCACGCCGTACGGGCACTGGCACGGACGGGAGGCCGAGATCCTTGTGGACGAGCTGGGCCTCAGCCCCATGGAGGCCATCGTCTGCGCAACCGCCAACGGGGCGATCGCCATGCGGCTCGAAGGCCGCATCGGCACCGTTGCCGAAGGCCGCCTGGCCGACGTGTTGGTGCTCGACGGCGACCCGCTGGCCGACATCCGGCTCCTGAACGACCGCAGCCGCATCGTCGAGGTCGTCAGCCGCGGCCGGCGGGTGGACCTCAGCGGACCGTGGCCAGAGCACGGGCCGATCCCCGGCGCCAAGGTCCGCAACTGGGCCGAGGAGATCCTCACCTACGAGCGGGCCTACCGCTGAGGCGCCGGCCGAACACGGCCATCGCGCAACCCGCTGTGTCTCGCGGCGCGGGTGGTCGGACTGGGGAAGGCTGATGCTGGAGTACAAGGGTTACCGCGGCGAGGTGGTCTACGACGACGACGCCGAGGTACTGCACGCGAGAGTGGTCAACAGCGGCGCCTATCCCGTCGCGAACGCCGAAGCGGCCGACGTGGAAGGCATCAAGCGGGAGTTTCGGAGATCGATCGACGTCTATCTCGCGGGATGCTCCGAACTCGGCATCGATCCCGTGCAGCCATCAGCAGTACCGCTGCGGGCCCGCGCGAGTTGACGCTCTGCTGATGCCGTCGCAGAACGCCGTAGGCGACGCCGTTGCACCCGTGCCAGCTGAGTGAGCCTGCGCCGATTTGTGGGCAGGGGCTGCTGAAGGGTGACAGCGAGCAAACTGTCGCCCGATGGATTCCGACGGTGGAGCAGGCTTCCGACAACTAGTCCTCACCATCCTCCCGTGACCTCAAGGACCCGGACGCCGCGGCGCCGGGACCGGACCGGCTTCCGACAACTAGTCCTGACCATCCTCCCGTGACTCCCGAGCAGTCGCCTGCGATCGCTTCTCAACGATCGGGGCGCTGCGGCGGCCGTGCAGCGCGCTCCCGGAGGTTCGCCGCTGTCCGCCGGGCCGCCTGAATCCGATTTGTGGATAGATCACAATATATTTAGTTGCTCTGACATACAGATGTTGTGGCCATGTCACACCCATGTTCTAGATTGCAGTCAAGTACTGAACAGCGTCGCCCGCCGCCGGAGGGGGCGGGGCACCGGGGATCGATAAGGATGGTCGAGGGCGAGATGGCGAAGGACACGACCAGCGGCGGCGGGGCCAGCGCCGGCGTGACGGGCGGGGACCCGAGGAGCGGCGTCGTCGCGGCGGTCGGCGGATCCCGCGAGTGGGACCTGTTGGGAAAGTGGCTGTCCGCTCCGGCGGAGTCGCTGCGGGAGATTGATCTGGCGGTGTTGCGGGAGCGATTGTCGTACATCGGGCGGGCGCGGGCGGCGATCGCCGCGTGCGAGGCTCTGGTGGTCTCCGAGGTGGCGCGACGGGAGGGCGAGCGCGCCGCCGAGGAGATGCTGCGCCAGGGCCAGAAGCGCTCCCGCTCCGCCGCCCGCAAGACCGTGAGGTCCGCGGGTCAGCTCGAGTGGTCCCCCGATGTGGCTGACAAGCTCGCCGCGGGCGCGATCACCGCGGAGGCAGCGGGGATGATCCTCGACGCCGCCGCCGAGGCGACCCTGGACCGCCGCGCGCTGCTCGACGCCGCCGAGGCCGAGCCCGCCGACGAGCTACGCCGCACGATCAAGCAGATGCTCAACAACGTCACCACCGCGCAGCAGCTCGAGGAGCGGCGCGCCGCCCAGCGTCGGCGGCGACGCGCCTCAATCAGCGAGCAGGACGACGGCATGTACCACCTGTTCGCGCAGTTCGACCCGCTCACCGGCAACAGGGTCCGTAGCGCGCTGCTGGCCACGAGCGACAAGCTGTACCGCTCCGAGGACTCCGAGGACCGCCCGACGCCCGCCCAGCGCTCCGCGGACGCGCTCGCAGAACTCATTTGCGACAGCAGCGCCACCCGCCGCGGCGTGCGGCACTGCGCGCGGGCAACGCCGTCACGATCACTGTCGCTCGCCCGCTGGCACCGCCGCGCGCCGCGCCGGGGCACCGGCCGAGCGCAAGGCGCGGGGGCCGCTCAGGCCGTCGGGGCCGTCGGAGGCGCCATGCCGGGAGGGAGTTTCATGCCCGCAGGGAGTCGGCCGCGCATCCTCGCGTCGGTGGCGGAATCCTCCTCGTAGAAGCGCACCGTGCATCGCCGCGGGGGCTCGCCCAGCGCCACCAGGACCGTCTGCTGCTGCTCGTACGAGACCCTCAGGCCAGGGTCATTCGTCATCGCCGGGCACCTCCCACCACGAGCCATCGCGCAGGCTCTCGGACTGCTGTCGCTCGAAAATTGAGAAATCCTCATTGAGCACGTCGATCAATTGTGCCACAAACATCGGAGACATATTGACCCGCTGCACAAGCACGCCCCGCACCGGCGACTCGCCCTTGAAGTCCAGACGGACAAAGTCGAGCGTGAATTCATACGGTGAGTGTCGAATCGTCGCGAAATTTGCCCACACCCCGCTCTCCAGGTCACCTGGAATGCGGACATCGAACCGTGGTCTAGCTGCTTTATTCATCAGTGTCATAGCTTATCATGATGTTTCCATCATAGCAACATCGGCCGCGCCGGCCGTCGGTGTCTCGTCGCTCAGAGGACGTGGCGGGTGGTTTCATGCACGGTTCGGATGGCGAAACTGGACCGCAGGCGGGCCACTCCGGTGAACCGCGTCAGGTAGCGGTTGAAGATGCGTTCGAAGTCTCGCTGATCCTTCACCGCTAGGTGCAGCAGGTAGTCGGCGTCGCCGGCCACGAGGTGGCACGACATCAGCTCGGGGCAGTCCCCCACCTCTGACTCGAAGAGCTTCAGCGACTCCTTGCTCTGGCTGAGGAGCGACACCTCCACGAACACGTCCACGTCGCGCCCGATCGCTCGGCGGTTGACGATCATCACGTAGCCGTCGATGACGCCTTCGGCCTCCAAGCGGCGTACCCGGCGGTGACAGGCCGAGGCGGAGAGCCCGACGCGGGCCGCCAGTTCGGCGTGCGAGACCCGTCCGTCGAGCTGCAGCTCGTTCAGGATCTGAAGATCGATGGCGTCCAGTGAGTTCACGCTCACTATTATGCGCGAGATCCCCTGAGTGTGCAAGATCTGTGCGCTATTGCACTTGAGCTAGCCACAGCTGCCTTGCTATTGAGGCTGCTCTGTCACTATTCTTGCTAGCTAGATCACGAGGAGGTGACCATGCGTATCGGTGTCCCCAAGGAGATCAAGAACGAGGAACGGCGCGTGGGCCTCACCCCCGACAGCGTCGGCGACCTGACCGCGCGCGGCCATGAGGTCTTCGTCGAGGCTCGTGCGGGCGACGGCGCCGGGTTCTGCGACGAGGACTACGCAGCGCGGGGGGCGACGATCCTGGCGAGCGCGGAGGATGTCTTCGACGCCGGCGAGTTGATCGTCAAGGTGAAGGAGCCGCAGGCCGTCGAGCGCGCCCGCCTGCGACCACACCACACGCTGTTCGCCTATCTGCACCTCGCGGCCGACCCCGAGCAGGCGTCGGAGTTGCTGGCCAGCGGCGCCGCCGCCATCGCCTACGAGTCGGTCACCGACAGCGCGGGCCGGCTCCCGCTTCTGGCGCCCATGTCGCAGGTGGCGGGGCGGATGTCGATCCAGGCCGGCGCCCACTGCCTCGAAGGCGCCGCCGGCGGCCGGGGCGTGCTCCTTGGCGGCGTGCCCGGCGTGGCCGCCGCCCCGGTGGTGGTGGTCGGCGGCGGCGTGGTGGGCAGCAACGCCGTCCAGATGGCGCTCGGGCTTGGCGCCGATGTCACCGTGGTGGACCGCAGCCCAGTTGTATTGGAGAACCTCGCGGCGCGCTTCGGCCCGTCGCTTCGGACCCTCTACTCCAATCCGACCTCGCTGGAGCGCGCCGTGGCCGGCGCCGATCTAGTCATCGGGGCGGTGCTGATCCGAGGAGCGCGGGCGCCGCGGCTGATCACCGAACAGATGGTCAAGGAGATGCGACCGGGCACCGTCATCGTGGACGTGGCGATCGACCAGGGCGGCTGCGCGGCCACGTCGCACCCCACGACCCACGCCGACCCTACCTACACGAGCGACGGGGTCGTGCATTACTGCGTGGCCAACATGCCCGGCGCCGTGCCCCGCACCGCCACCCTGGCGCTCAACAACGCCACCCTCCCCTATGTGGCCGCGCTCGCCGAGGAGGGCCCGACGGCAGCCATGCGCGCCGACGCCGGGCTGCGCAACGGCCTCACTGTGTACAGGGGCCGCATCGCCGAGCCCGCCGTAGCCGAGTGCCTGAGCCTCCCCTACACCGCCCCCGAGGTCTGCCTGAACTGACCGCCCGCCGCCACCGCCCGGCCAGCGTCTCAGCGGAGGCTTCGGTCCGCCGGGCGTTACGGGGAATCCGACGCGAATCCGAGACCGCGCTCAAACGCCCGAACGATCTGCGGGGGCCGCTTCTCAGTCCGGCAGCGTGACGACCTTGGCGTTGCCGACCTGGGCGTAACGGCCGGGAGTGCAGGTCAGCACGATGACCTGGCACTCACGGCCAGCGGCGGCGATGGCGGCACCCATGCGGGCCAGACGGCCGGGGTCGCTCCAGCCGAGGGCATCGTCGAGCACCACGGGCGCACCCCCGCCGTGGGGGCTGACGATGGCGGCGCAGGCCAGCCGGGCCAGCACGCCGAGCTGCTCGCGGGCACCGACGCTGAGCTGCTCTACCTCCAGGGTGGTGCCTTCGAGCGTGCGGCGCACCAACCGCAGGTCGTCATCCAGTTCAACCTCGAAGGTCGGCCCGAACACGATTCGTCCGAACCTTTCGATGCGCTCCTTGAAAGGGGCGAGGTAACGTCTGCGGCTCTCGGCTCGACGCCGCTCGAACGTGTCGTGGAGGAGCTGCGCTGCCTGCGCCCTCGACTCGGTGCGCTCTTGATCTCGCTCGAGGCGCTCGCAGTGACTGCGGGCCTCGCTCAGCTGCTCGTGCAGGCCTGACTCACCCTGAACCTCCAAGCGGGCCAGCAGGGTCAGCAGCGAGCCCTCGTTGTCCTCGAGTTCGGCCGCAGCCCGCGTTGCGGCGGCACGGGCGTTGTCCACCAGCAGCTTCAGCGAGCCGGGGTCGGCCTCCTCGACAGCCGCCTGCGCCCCGCCGAGGGCGGATTTGGTCCCGTCGAGGGCCTGTTGAGCCGACGCCAGCGAGGCGCGCAGGTCGGCGTCGGGGCGCTCGCGCCGCGCAGCCGCCAACGCTTCCTGCGCCTCGCCCCTGCCGACCTCGGCGTCACGGACCCTCGCGGCGTGAACCGCCTCTTCCTGCCTGGCAGCCGTGAGCGCTTCATTCGCCTCGGCGGCGCCTTGGCGGCATCGCGAGTGGTCAGAGTCGCGGTCAGCCAGCAGCTTCTCGGCCGCCGACGCGCGTTGCTTGGCCTCCTCGAAGTCGCTCGGCAGGGCTGGGTCGGCGGGACGTTCAGCGGCGTAAGCCTCGATCCGACCAGATAGCCCGGCGATCTTCTGCGCGAGGACATCCACCGTGAGGTCTCGCTGGTCTCGGTTGATCGTTCTGGTCGCATCGTCGCGAGCGCGCTCAGCCTCGCTGCGCTGCTTGGCTGCGCGTCGTGCCTCTTCGAATCCTGAGACACCGCCTTGCTCACAGAGTTGAGCAAGCCGGGCCTCAGCAGCTTGCAATTCGACCGCCTTGCCCTGCGAGCCGCCGCCGGCGGTCACGTCCACCTGCACCACACCGGGCAGCGTCAGCCTCGCCTCGTTGGCGACGGTGAACTCACGGTCGCTGCCCACGGGCAATTCCACCGCCTCGCCGGAGACAGTCATCTCCAGGTCAGCCAGCGCGGTCACGACGAGGGTGGCCGCCGCGCTCTTGGCGGACGCTTCGGCGCCGACCACTTCAAGGTTCGCCGCTTCGATTCGCCCAAGCAGTTCGTCGTCCACTCGCGCCGCCTCCAGGTGGGCCTCCGCCGCGGCCAAGGCCTTCTGTGCCTCAACGACGCGACCGTGCCGCTCTCGCAGTTGCTCCACCTCGATGAGCCGCCGATGATGGTCGCGGTCCTCGTTCGCCTGCTTCTGCTCCACCCTGGCCGTCTCCAGCGACGCCGCGGCCGCCGCGAGTTCCTCAGCAGCTGCGGTGTCACGGGCGACGGCTGCCGCCAGCACTGGCATCGAACGCTCCCCCGCGGCCTGGAGTTCCCGCACTTTCCCCTCGGCGCTGTCCAGGCTCTGGAGCAGCTCGTTGCGGCGAGTCGCCTCGCTGTCCACCCGGTCACGTTTCTGGACTGCGGCCTGATGCTCTGCGGTGAGTCTGGCCAGTTCCCCCTCAAGTCGCTCCAGTTCCTTGCACCTCTCGCCGAGCGCCCGCTCATCGCGCTCGGCGGCATCCCGACCCTGCTCCAGTCCCCCGCGGTCGATGACGCGCCGCTCGACCTCCGCCGCGTCGCTGGCGATGTCGGCGAGTTGTCTCTCGACGTCCGCAACGTGGCGACGAGCCTCGTCTAGGAGGTTCTCGGCGTCCTTTCGGTCGCCTCTCGGCCGGCCCACAGGTGTCCAATAGCGCTCCCGCTCGGCGCATATTCGGTTCCAGAGGTCGTCGTCTTGATCTCCGAGGTCGCCGCCAGCGGCAGCGACGTCGAGCGCCCTGCCCAACGACGACACGTCGAAGTCGGGCAAGCTCAACTCAGTGCCCTGGTCGATCCTGAGGGCGTCCCAGAGGGCCTCGTCGAGCGTCTCCTTCAGAATCTCCTCCGCTCGGTCATGCGCTTGCCGCCCGGTTAGCTGCTCGTGGCGGGGCGCGGCGACCTCGAGGGTCGTCTGGGGCTGTCGGTGCCAGCGCTTGGAATAGACGAACCGGTAGGGGCCTGTCGTGAGTTCCACCTCCACTTCGGCACCGACGTCTCGGCCCTCGGGCTGCACTCTCGACACGTCCCGATGCCTCGATGAGTCCTGAAACCGCAGGATGAGCCTCAGAGCCTCTGCGATGCTGGTCTTGCCGACCTCGTTGTCCCCTTCGATGATCGTGACACCGTCGGTCGCGAACGACACCTCCCTGTCGGTCACCCCGCGGTAGTTGCCGAGCCTGATCCGGTGGACTCTCATCGCCGGGCCTCCGCCAGCCGATACAGCAGTCCCAGCGCGTCGCGGGCCGCCACGGCTTGGTCGCCTGAACGCGCCAAATCTCGCAGATCGCCCAGCGCCTCCCTCGCGAACCCCGAGAGCCCCAAGTCGTCTATGTCGGACTCGTCGGGGACCACAGCCAGATCGCTGCGTCGCTGCCAGGTCTCGAGGGCGGCCAGCAGGTCGGCGTGATGAGCCAGAAGATCGTCCAGCCGCGCCTTCTGTGCGAGCGAGAGCTGGCCCACCAGCGCCAGTTTGACGATGGCGCACTCCTTGTCCGCTAGGCCCTCGAGCCACTCGGCTAGGCGCTCGATGTCCCTGTCGCCGGTGAGTTCCCAGTCACGGCTCAGAAACCGCCACTTGCCGATCGCCTCGACCCGTGGCCGCACTCCAGCCCCGTCGAGTTCGACGACGACCACGTTGCCGGGGTCGGCCTCGTCGTAGTCGGTTGCCTCGGGCGCGCCCGCGTACCAGACCCGCTCGCTGCGCCCTACCTCAGTGGTGGAATGCCGGTCTCCCAGCGCCACGAAGTGGATCACGCCGACCTCCAACGAGGCCTCGAGCCGCTCAAGCCCGATGAGAGCCGGGTTGTCGCGATCCGGGGACATCGCGTCAAGCGCTCCGTGGCCAACGACGATTCGGATCGCCTCCGCCGGTTCCAACCCCTCGCAGGCTTCGGCCACCAGATCAATCAGCGGGCGCTTGCTGAGCCACGGGGCGGGCACCAACTCCACGCCGGGCACGGCCTCGACGGGGTCAGAACTCTCCAGCACCACCACGTTGTCGGGGCGATGCTGCGTGAAGGTGGGCGACCGGTAGACCGTGGACGGGTCGAGCGGGTCGTGGTTGCCGGGCAGCAGGTAGAAGGTGACCTCCGGGGTTGCCGCCATGGCGTCCAGCGCCCGGACCACGACCTGCCGCCCGACCTGGTTCGACTCGAACACGTCGCCGCACACCACCACGAACGCGCAGCCATCGGACGCCGCCAGCGCCCCGATCCGCCGCACCGCGTCAAGCCGGGCCGCGTCGAAGCGGGCCTGCGCCTCGCCAGCCAGGAAGTGCCTGGTCATGCCCAACTGCCAGTCGGCGGTGTGGATGAACTTCACCATGGCCAGAGCATATGACGGGGGTGTGACACCGCCGGTCGGCCACGCCCGCCCGCCCCTCTCCGAACAATGGGGCCAGCGAGTGCGCGATGCGGACATTTAGTGTGAAATGCGGACAGTCGATGCGAAATGCGGACAGCGATCGCCGTTAGAATGCCTGCATGGCTAGCGACGGCGAGCAGCGCGGCAATCCGTTCTCGCCCGGATTCGGAAGGTCGCCAGCGGAGCTAGTGGGGCGAGATGCCCTGCTAGACGAACTGCGCTCGGAGATCGAAGCCGCTTCGAGTGGTCACCGGCTCTGCTCGATCCTCTTGGGCGTCCGGGGCTCGGGCAAGACCTCTGTGTTGAATGCCGCCGAAGACTTGGCGCACGAGTCGGGGTGGATGGTGCTCGCTTTGGACACCACGACCCGCGGGCTGCCTCAGCGCATCGCCCGCGCCGCGGCCGCGGCAACCGCCGCCGATGCAGTCGATCTGAGGCCCCGGCGGCGGATCAACAGCCTGCGGGTTCCGCCGGGCATCGCGCTCGGCTGGGAGTACGCCGAGTCACCCTCCGACGACGACCCGCGGTACCTGCTGAGCCGCCTGGCGGAGACTGCGGCGGCTCGGGGCGGGGGCCTGCTCGTGACCCTTGACGAGTTGCACTCGGGCGAGCGCGAGGAGGTGCGGCGCTTCGCCGGCGACTTCCAGCACACAGCCGAACGAGAGGGCCTGCCAATCGGGCTCCTCGGCGCCGCTCTACCGGAGATCCAGTACACCGTGCTGGAGGACCGGAAGCTGACCTTCTTTCACCGGGCAACGCTGCGACGACTGCAGCCCCTCACCTCCGAGCAGTCGTTCCGGTGCCTGCGGGCCACAGCCGCAGGCACCGGGGGCACCTTCGAGGCCGACGCCCTCTGCGGCGCGGCTACCGCCGTCAACGGCTCGCCCTATCACCTGCAGCTGCTCGGCCGGTCGGCCTGGGAAGCCGCTGGCGCCCCGGAGGCGCCGATCGACGCAGCGGCGTGCCAGTTAGCGATCAGAGAGGCCGGCCGGGAGTTCCGGCGGAGCATCAGCGAGCCCGCCTGGAACGACCTGTCCGACGCCGAACAGGACTACCTGCATGCGATCGCTCGTCTGCACCCGTCAGCCACACGCCGGGCGGTCGCCGGAGAACTCGATGCCCCGACCAAGTGGCTTGCACGAACCGAGCGGCGGCTGACGATCTCGGGCTATGTCCGCATGACCAACGGCGGCACCCTCGAGTTTGCCGAATTGACGCAACGCCAGGACGTCCTGGACTTCGCCGAGCCCGAGTCCGGCTACCGGCGCCCGGCGGACCACCCGAACCCACAGCCCGCCCGCTTCCGTGAGGCCACACAACCCTGCGGTGAATGGATGCCGGTCGCCAAGGCTCGCTGCGCCCTCGGACGCGGACACAAAGGCGGCCACCGAACCCGCCGCTGAGGCCACCAAGCGACCGTCAGCCCGGAGGATTCGGAGCCGCAGACTCGGGTCAGCCGGCCAGCAAGACGGTGGCGGTGCCGTTCAGGACCGTTTCGGCGCCGTCGCGGGTCAGCCAGACGTCGCAGTCGACCAGCTGGCCTTCGGGGCTCGTGCGCACCGCGGTGACCCTGCCGCCGGCCACGAGGCGGTCCCCGGCGAAGACGTTGCCGGCGAAGCGCACCTTGAGGCGCCGGAGGTTCTCCGGACCCCCCGCCCAGTCCGCCAGCATGTCCGCGACGTAGCCCATGTTGTTGGGGCCTTGATTCACCGGGCGCTCCCCCAGCCCCAACCGGCGCAGGGCGTCTGTGTCCCAGTGGATGCTGTTGGGGTCGCCCAGCAGGGCCGCCATGGTCTTCATCTTCTCGGCGCTGACCGACTCGATGATCCGCTCGGGCAACTCGTCGCCGACGGCCGCCGAACGGTCGCGGGCAGCGCCGCCGCTCACGCCTGCCTCGGGAAGATGAAGGAGTTGGTGCAGGCGCCGGCCACCTCCCCGCCCGGGGCCACGACCTCCAGGCGGAACGTCAACAGATCGAAGGTTCCGATGGCGCCGCCCCGCTTGCGCTTCACGTCGGTGATCTCGCCCCGCACCGCATAGGTTGTGCCGGTGCGCAGCGGCAGATGAACCTCCATGTCGCACTCGCCGAACATGGGGCCGTCCTCGGCGCTGCTGTGCGCCAACTCGAACAGGTCGGCGATGCTGAGGCCCATCCCGCCCAGGGCCGCGTAGTAACAGAACATCGGGTGCGCCAGATCGTCGTGGCGCTGCGGCGAGCCGAGAACGTCGTTAGTGAGCCAGTTCCGATAGTGCTCCAACTCGAACGAACCGCCGGGCAGCTTGCGCCCCACCAGCTCCTGCATCCGCTCGAAAGGAACCACCGTCACCGCCCCTGCCACGCCGCGGCACGATACCCCCCCCCCGAGTGTCCTCGCGGGGCAGCGGTGCGGCGGACGGTTGGCGGCAGCGGTCAGACTTGGCGCTCGGCGTCGGGCCAGAAAGGCTCGCGCAGCTTGCGCAGGAGCGCAGCCGCTCGGGGCGGCGGTCCTCGCGGCTCGGCCGGCGGGGTACCAAACAAGCGGTTGAGGAGGCTGGCCGCTTGCTACAGTCCCCGATGTGGGAGGCGGCGTGGGAACGGTGCGCCCCGGCGACCGAACACGGCTCAGCCTTGACGGCGCCGGGCGGGATCCCCGGCCCGACGCCACCCCCGAGGGGCTGCGAGGCG